>CAZNGN010000001.1:0-26876 GCA_964572865.1 uncultured Bacteriovoracaceae bacterium
CAGCAGAGTTGTCTTTGTAAATAGGCGAAAAAATAGGATTAAATGGCTCAGGGGGAGGGACTCGAACCCCCGACCAGGTGATTAACAGTCACCTGCTCTACCGACTGAGCTACCCCTGAACATGAATAGCTGAATCTTTTAAGTAATATAGCATGAGAATAATGTAAAGAAACACCTGTATCTGAAATCAAAAATACTTAAATTTTTTCTATAGGCATCGCATTGATTTCGGCCATTGCAGCCTCCATTTTTTGACGCACAAGCGTCATAAGTGAGTCTGTATCTTTGGCTGTAAGCCCTTTTGTCTGAATTGGCTCTAAAACTTTCATATAAATTTTTTGAGAACCAATGAGTTTTTTTGAAGGATCAAAATACCTCGACAAATGTTGGTGAACAATCGGAACAATCGGAACTTGAGCTTGAATGGCTATTCGAAAAGCTCCTTTTTTGAAATCTAACATTTTTTCTGCCCCACGATTGCGATGTCCTTCAGGAAAAATCCAAACGCTGACCGAGCGTTTATGAATTTCATTGGCTACCCACTGTAAAGCTTCAACCGACTGAGCGCGGTTTTGTCGATTCAACAAGATATGTCCAGATCCATAAAAAAATTGACCAAATACAGGAACCCAAAAAAGCTCTTTTTTTCCGATTAACACAGCATTTTTGGGATAAACTCGGCACATTGTTAAAATATCGATGTTACTTTGATGGTTGCAAACAAATACGCACGGACGATTTGCATCAATTCGTTCTTCATTAATTATATCAATTTTTATTTTTAAAAATTTTCTCGTTCCCCAATATAACATTCGAGCTGATAAATAACTGAGCATCGGATCTTTCCATCGAAACGGTAAGAGTAGGCAGCACGATCCAAATGTGAAAAAAAACCAAAACCAAGAGAGGCCAAGTCGAATCAAATATTCAGGTGTCTTCAAAAGTTTGCCCATATATATAACATTTAAGTGCTTGATCTTATTTGACAAGAGAAATGGCAAGGCCTACTCTTATTAATGTTATGCAACAATACAAAAGAACCAATTTTTTAATCAATAAACGCTTTCAACTTCGTTTTGCATTTTTTGTTTGCTCATGGATTTTTGCATTGAGCATGATTTATCCAATCGTTATTTTTAATATTTTTGAATTTTTTATCAAAGGATTTGCTGATGGCAACACAGTAGTTCCTACTTTGACTTCAGATAAAGTTAAATTGATTGAAAACCAAGTATTGGTAGTATTGGGAATCATTCAGTTGGTATTTTTAGGCATAACATTTATTTTAACTATTTTCTTGAGCCATCGAATTGCTGGTCCGCTCTTTAAATTAAAGCGAGCAATTGATGATGTGAAGAATGGTAATGTTGACCAAAAAATTTATTTTAGAAAAAATGACCACTTCATCGAACTTCAAGATTCGTTTAATGAAATGGTTCAGTATTTAAGTTCCAATAAGAAATAATTTTTCATGAAATTTCGTAATTTAATTGTATTAACGATTGCTGTATCTATCAGTGCATTCGCACAAGATGAAAAAAACTTAATTTCAATTCAAAAGGCACAAGACAAAATATTACATGATTCATCTAAAAAAATAGCAGCAATCACTCGTGCTTACTTAAGTCTTGATAAGAAAAAATATGCGCAAGCAATAAAAGACATCGCACCTCTTCAGGGAAATCAAGATTTTAGAGATTATTTTCATTTTATTTCAGGAATTGCTGAACTTAAAAAAATGGAAACCGCATTTAATGCGAAAAACTTAAAAGACGCTTTGTCCTCGGGGGAACAAGCCGTAAGTCACTTAAAAGAAACTCCCGTTGCTAATGTGTATTCGCCACTTACGAAACGTAGTGATGTTTATTTAGCAAAAGCAGAACTTACGATTGCGGATGTGTACTTAAAGCAAAGAAATAAGAAGCTTGCAAAATTAAATTTTGAAAATGCATTTCAACGTCTAAGTGAGCATGGTTTGCTCACATTGGTTCCACGATATTTTGTTCAAAGATATGTAACATTTTGTGATCAAAAGCCAGACGAACTATGTACAAGTTGGGAAATCAAACTTGCCTCTGTGTACCCAAAGTCAGAGAAACCAAAAGTTTTTGCTAGATTAAATGGCATTTCAATTCCATCTGTAGAAAGACAAACCTCAATTCCTTACAAAGCTGATCTTGATCTTCAAGAATTTTCAAATGGGTTTACTTTGTATCTACAAGAAAAATATGAAGATGCATTCAATATTTGGTACGAGTTAATTAAAAAATATCCGAGAACTTCAATAAAGTTGCGAACCAAATTTTGGATGGCGCGAGCAGCTCAAAAAGCAAAACAAGATGCAAAAGCAGAAACATTGTTTAGAGAAGTGATTAAAGAAATTCCATTTTCTTTTTATGCGCTCATGTCTTCTTGGTATTCAGGTATTGATATTTTGCGAACGATTGACTCAAAATTGCCGTTGTCAAATCCAGATGTTCAGTTGCCAAATCCTGCAGATGTTTTTCACGTAAGACGCGCAGAAATATTAATCGCTTCAAAAGCATATGAATGGGCTCGCTTTGAATTACGTGAAATAAAGCCACGTGAAACAATGCCGAATGAATTTTTAATTTATTTGGCGGCATTAAACTTTATTAGCGAAAACCATCAAACATCATTTACGATCATTTCTGAGTTAGGAAATCGTGGATACACAGGTTTATATTCTAGTTATGGAGAAAAAATGGTTTTTCCTACTACGTATATTAACTTGGTCGAGGGACCAGCTAAACATAATAAAATTGATCCATACTTTGTTTTGTCTGTGATCAAACAAGAGTCTGCATTTAATTCAGAAGCAATCTCTTCTTCTCCTGCCTTTGGATTGATGCAAATCATTGCTCCGACAGCGCGCGATTTAGATCCGAATATTGAAATTCAAGATTTATTCGATATGGATAAAAACGTTTCATTAGGATCAAAATACTTAAGACAATTACTTAAAAAATACGATGGAAATCCGATTTGGACATTAGCTGGATATAATGCGGGCCCAGGCAATGCCGATCGTTGGAAGAAAGAAACAGAGAATACAAAATCAGATTTGACTCCAGAAGAGATTATAGAATTTATCGGATTTCGAGAAACACACGATTACGTTCAGAATATTATTCGTAATTACTATTGGTACAATCGCAGAATCAAAGGCGAAGGCTTTGTAAATTTTCAAGCATTGCTTCAACAGTTCTCAGCTCAATAGTTTTTAAATCTTAAATCTTGGCCTTTGCGAACTGAATTTCCTATATTGTATGTAATTCCAATAGAAAAAAAGGTACTTAAACCGCTGCGACCAGAGGCCATTTGTGTAGCAAGAGGATTACTGTAATCGATTACTTTTGGTTCAGTGATAGATTTTTTATTATAACCAATATTCACATCTAAATTTGCACTGAGCTTTTTGTTTTTGGTTAAATAGTAATTTAAACCCCCACCGCCAAAGAATTGAATATAGTTTATATTCGAAACGAGAGTACTTGTTCCTGCATATACGCTCACATCGGCCATTTCAAAGTGCCAAGCCCACATGGCGATCAAATAATGAAAATAATATGAAAGTTCTGTTTTATCTTCAGAATTAGCAAAAATTAACCTTCCATTTCTATGACCAACTCCGTAATGAAACACTAATGTTTTGCCATCGGTTTGCAGAAAAGGAACCAAAAGCCATTCTACACCTGCGGTCACACTTAGCATTTGATCTTCATTAGAGGTGGGGGAGTGATATTTACTTAAAGTCATTCCTACGTTCCAATGACCATCGATTAAGTAAGATGTAATGATCGTACCATTATATGTAAATGATTCTGCAGAAAGTGTGTCGCCATTTTCAGAGATTTTAACCACAGATTTTGAAAACGAAATGTTTGGCAATACTTGTACGCGCCACTTGTCTCCTGAGTAGTTGTAATATGCATTGAAAGAATAGCGGTCGCTTGAATTGCCGCCACCAGTGCTTGCAAAAACATTTCCATTTAATGAAAAATAAGAATTGGTTTTGTCTTGTGCAGGAGCTTCTCCTTTTTTAAATGAAATGGTAACGGTGCCGTCAGAAGAAGCATCGGCTGATTGAATTTCAGTCATAATGCCTAAAGCATGTTTAATTGACTCAAGAGCTCTTAGGTTTTGATTGTCATGAGAAACGGTATGAGCATAAAACTCTTGTACTTTGAAATTAGGAAGAGGTTTCACGGCAATATAATCAATGATTACATTTGCACCATCTTGAGCTTGCTGATCGCGCATAATGATTTGAACTGATGGGTTTTCATTTTTTGCGGTTGGTTCATACATTTTACTATCGTGAAATATTGAATTTCGTAAGTCATCACAGCTTATGTGGGAATATTGTAAATAACAGTCGAAGTATATTTTCATTTTTTGCGGAGGTTCGTCAGCCAATACGAACGTGGAAATTAAAAATAAAACTGAGAAAATGTACTTCATAAATTCCTCACACGTTAAATCTAAAATGCATAATATCGCCGTCTTTAACGGTGTATTCTTTTCCTTCGACTCTTAGTTTTCCGTTATCTTTCACTGCTTGTTCTGATTTTAAATTCATCAAATCATCAAAGTGATACGTTTCTGCTCGAATGAAGCCGCGTTCAAAGTCAGAGTGAATGACTCCGGCTGCTTGGGGAGCTTTCCAACCATTTTGAATGGTCCAAGCGCGAACTTCTTTTTCGCCTGCAGTAAAGTAGGTGATTAAACCTAAAAGCGAATAGCCTGCGCGAATGACTCGAGCAAGTCCTGTTTCTGACATTCCCAAGTCTTTCATAAAAGCCAAGCGATCTTCTTCGCTCTCAAGTGATGCGATTTCAGATTCTAAAGCACCGCAAACGGGAACAACCAGTGAGCCTTCTTTTTCAGCAATTTTCTTAACTGCTTGAAAATGTGGATTTGCTTCAGGATTTTGAATTCCTTTTTCATCCATGTTCGCAACATACAAAACAGGTTTGATTGTAAGTAAATGAAAATCAAAAATCGCCAACTTTTCATCGTCAGACAAATTCAGTGATCGCACTGGTTGACCTTTTTCAAGGGCAGCTTTTACGCGAACCAATACGCCAGCAGTAGCGGCAGCTTTTTTATCACCAGTTCTGCCTTGCTTTTCAATGGTGTTGTATCTTTTAGTAACTGCTTCAAGATCTGCAAGCATTAACTCTGTATCAATTACTTCAATGTCACGAGCAGGATTTACGGACCCGTCTACGTGAACAATGTCACCGTTTTCAAAGCAACGAACTACATGAGCAATTGCGTTCACTTCACGAATGTGACCTAAGAATTGGTTTCCTAAACCTTCACCCTTCGAAGCTCCTTTGACTAAGCCTGCGATATCGACAAATGTCATTGTGGTTGGAATTTGTTGTTGTGGTTTAATGAAATCAGAAATTCGTTTCATGCGAGGGTCTGGCACTTTTACAATTCCCATATTTGGATTAATTGTACAAAACGGATAGTTCGCAGCTTCGGCGTGTGCGCCTGAGCCTGCGGTGAGTGCGTTGAATATTGTTGATTTACCTACGTTTGGTAATCCTACGATGCCACATTGAAAACCCATTTTATGCGTCCCCTTTTTTCTGATTTCTTTGGTTTAAATGATTCATTTCTCTGTTAAATTTTTCGGTTCCACCGATAAATGCGTTTATTCCCTTAATACCGAGGTCAATCATTCCATCGACCACTTCAAATTCTTTGTCTGAAAAATTTCCTAAAACAAAATCAGCAACATCCATTTGAGGATGTGGAGGTCTGCCAATTCCCATACGTACGCGCGCGTAATCTGAAGTACCTAGCATTTTAGTAATGGATTTTAATCCGTTGTGACCGCCGTCACCGCCGCCAACTTTTAATCGAACTTCTCCAAACGGAATGTCTAATTCATCGTGTATTACGCACACATCTTCAGGCAATACTTTATAAAAAGTTGCGGCTTGCACAGCAGCTTCACCAGATAAATTCATGTAAGTAATTGGTTTCTGACAAATTACTTTTTCGCCGCCCACATTTAATTGTGCGATCTCAGAATTTTTGGGAGTTCCCCAAAGCTTGAAGTCATCATTTTGATCATGCACGAAAGAAGACACAACCATGAAGCCAATGTTGTGGCGGTTGTTTTCGTGAGTGTCTCCTGGATTTCCAAGTCCAATGATTAATTTTGGCATAAAACTTCTTTAAATAAACAAAGAGCTCACAGATTCGTAGTTATGAATTCTACGAATGGCTTCGGCTAAAATTCCAGCCACGCTCAGTTGTTCAATTTTATTCATTTTCTTTGCGGCTTCTGAAAGCATAATTGTGTCTGATACAATTACTTTTTCAATTTGTGAATTTTGAATGCGCTCTAAAGCTGGTCCAGATAAAACGGGGTGAGATCCGCAAGCATAAACTTTTTTAGCACCATGTTTTAAAACTGTATCAGCAGCTTCAATTAATGTTCCCGCAGTATCGATGATGTCGTCTAGAATTACTGCAGTCATTCCAGAAACATTACCTACAATGTTCATTGCTTTTGCAACGTTTGGTCCGGTTCTTCGTTTATCGATCATTGCAACGGATGCATTTAGGCGTTTTGCAAATCCTCGTGCGCGTTCTACTCCACCTGCATCAGGTGAAACCATTACAATTTGTTCGCTTTCAGGAATCATTTTTTTAATGTGTTCTACAAAAACGGGCATTGAATACAAATTATCAAATGGAATGTTGAAGAATCCTTGAATTTGACCTGCATGAAGATCCATCGATACGACTCGAGTGGCACCTGCTGCTGTTAATAAATCAGCAACTAATTTTGCACTGATGGGAGTTCTCGGTGCCACTTTTCGATCTTGTCTTGCATAGCCGTAGTACGGCATAACTGCAGTAATGTTATTTACCGATGCGCGCTTTAAAGCATCGATCATGATTAATAATTCCATTAAGTTGTCATTCACCGGAGAAGAAGTCGGTTGAATGACGTAAACATCTTTGCCACGAACATTTTCTCCAATTTCGACGAAAATTTCTCCGTCACTGAATCTGCGAAGAGTACAGGGACTGACAGCTGTTCCTAATTGGTCAGCAATTTCATGCGCTAAAGGAATATTTGCGTTTCCGGTAAAAAGACAGAGTTTCATTATGGCCAAGCTATACCACGCCGAGCCAAAGATTTAAAATGGAATTTGTTGGATGCGCTTCCAGAGGGGATATAATTAGGAATATATTAATGGAGCCACACACCCACCAGTGCATTCATGCAAGTTAGACGAAATATGGCTTGAAAAGGTTTTAAAAAAAGTAAAAAAAGTTTTAAACTCTTTCAATGGGGGCTTATAAATGCACAAGTATCCTAACTATATGTTTTTTAATGCAAAACAATCTATTGGCTGCGACAGGCCAATTTGAGCAAGCGGTTCGATATTTCGAACTAAAAAACTATAGTAAAAGTATTCAAACCTTTAATTTATTAGTGAAGAAGAATCCTCAAAAAGGTCTATATTGGTTTAACCTAGCAAATTCACATTTCATGTCAGGCCAATTTAGAAAAGCGCTCGATTCATATCAGAGAGTGATAGCGTTAAAAAGTAATTTAACTCCAGCCGCACAGCTTTACATAATTAAAAGTTATCGAATGATGGGGCTTTATAGAGAAGCAAATAATTTTATACAAAATAATAATTTCGATTTCACAAAAACTTTGTTGATTGAATACAATGAAGAACGTTCAAAACTGCAAGACATTGCACTTGATAAAGCTGCAAAGTTTTATGAACAAAGCGACTATGATAAAACCAAAACAGAATTAAATATAGCCATTGAATTAAATCCACAATCTGAAAATGCAAATAATGCAAAAATGTTAATGGCAATTTGTGATGTAAAAATTAACAATATCAAAGATGCTAGTAAAGAATTTCAACAAATTTCAAAATCAAATAGTTCAAGCGAATTAAAATCAGAAGCTAAATTGCTGGATTTAATGTTTCGAGAAAAGAGAGTAGAGTCGCACTATTGGTTGAGTTTAGAAATATCTGCAGGATATGATTCAAATTTATATTATGATCCACCAACGGTAAGTAAAATACCAACTGCGGTTGGCTATGCTAATATCAATGCAGGTTATGATTTATTTCATAATGAAAATCACAAAATCAACTTAGGAGCACAAATCGGATTTGATTACTATTTGTATGATCAATATCAAAATCAGGTTAGAAATACAGGTTTTTTACACTATATTTTTGATAATTATTTATGGTGGATAAAGGCAGGTCCTTTTACAGAATATTATTTATTCGGTGGTACTCCGTATTTATTTAAACCAGGCGCAGACATCTCTGTGGCTAGAAAATTGAAAAACTCTGAGGCAGGAATTAGTTTGGTATATAACCAAAAAATTGCTCAACGATTTCAATATTCTTATTTAGATGGTGAGTATTTTGAGTCAAAATTATTTTATTCATATTTTAGTACGAAACAAGAATCGACCACACCATTTCTCATTGCCGGGCAAGAGTCTGCAGGAGAACTATTATATGTAGGTGCTAACATTCCTTTTTCAAATACATTTTATGGTGGTGGATTAACTTATTATTTTATTAAACCGATGGGTTTGTTAAATGCAATCGAGTTTACAACGAATATAAAGTATCTTTTAAAAGAATTTACACCTGTGTCTCAGCCGGGTTCAATTACAAGAAAAGATAGAATTTTATCTGTGAGCTTTTTAACGGCGTATACAATGAATAAGCAATTTAAGATTTTTATTAATCCAGCGTATGTAAAGAATATTTCGACAATGGGAACAGCAAGTATAGTTGATAAAAATTTTAATCAAACTACAATCATTGGTGGAATCGCATGGGAGATGATGTAGAAAATTTAAAAAAGCAGTTTAAACTCGCTCTCAAGGGCAACGAAGGTGCACAGGCTGCTCTCATTGATATTACTCAACCAAGCCTTTTTCGGTTTTGTGTATATCTCACTGGAAATAAACAACTAGCTGAAGATATCTGCCAAGACACGTACATCAAGGCATTTGAGAATTTAAAAAACATAGATAAAGCAGAGAGTTTTCAAAGTTGGCTTATGAAAACAGCTAAAAACCAATTTTTAGATTTTAAGAAAAGCCCTAAAAATAAGATAAAAAGCGATATAGACGAAATGGCAGACGAATTAGGGGGGGCTAATAACCAAGATCAGATCTTATATATTAGACAGTGTTTGAACGGTTTAGATGAAGACGAAAAGTCAGTTTTATTATTGGTCGATTTAGAGGGGTTAAGCTACGAAGAAGCAGCGCAAGTACTTGATATAAAAGTAGATAATCTTAAATCGAAATTACACAGGGCAAGAAATGCCTTTATAAAAGTGTATAATAAACAATAATAACAAATATTTTGAAACTTTCTTCATCTTTGAATCGTCTATCCAGTAGGTAGGAGAAAAAAGGTATGAGTCAGTCTAGGGATGATCAAAATCAAGTCGCAGAGATTCTAAAGACACTGAAGAGTGTTGAATTGAATCCGTCACCCTATATGAAAACCAGAGTTCTAGCTCATGTTCGAGAAAGAGCACATGCTCGAAAAGTG
This sequence comes from uncultured Bacteriovoracaceae bacterium, assembly GCA_964572865.1. Classification (GTDB taxonomy): domain Bacteria; phylum Bdellovibrionota; class UBA1018; order UBA1018; family UBA923; genus CAZNGN01. The sequence continues at coordinate 9,615 of CAZNGN010000001.1, forward strand.
AGAATTTGGAAATGGTTTGGAATCTTAAGTCCCATTGCAAGCATGATGATTGTAGCTGGGTTTTTCTATCTTACTCAACCAAATTTTAAAGCTGAAATCAATCAGCCAATTTTGGTGAGTGTTGAAGTAAAGCAAGTGAACACGCTTCATGCAGAACTTGCCGAAATATCGTTGCCAGATGGAGTGTTCTTTTATTCTAAAAAATATCCAGAATTAAAAGAAAAGAGAACGTTGACCGTATCTGCTGAAGCATTTGCAAATGGTTCATTACCACTTGTGATTAAATCAGAAAATACAGGCAAAAAATCTATCAAAGTACAATTTAAAGATAATAATAATCAGATTATTGGCGAGAAAGTAATACAAATTAAATTCAATGGGTAAGGTTATGAGAAAAAGAAATTATTTATTTGGTTGTATCGTAATGATATGTATTTCTTCGATTGCATTTGCAGATCAGGTTAAAATCGCTCGCGATGAAGACATTTCAAGCTTTGAAAATGCTTTGAGCACTTCGAAAACAGCAGCAGAACAAAATAAACCTACAAATAATTTTGGAAGTTTAGTTTCAAAAGAAGCCAAGAAGCTCAAAAATTCAGCACCCGACAATTCTAAAAACTTTGGTAATTGGGTGAGTGAACAAAGAAAACAAAATCGTGGAATGGGTCACACAGGCTCAGATGGCACCGGTACACTTTCTATTGGTGGTGGTGTAATGGGTCCAAATGCTGGTGGAAACGGCAATGCTGGTGGCTTAAGTAACGGTTACGGTAATTCTGGTAATGCAGGTAATAGCCATTCAAATAACGGAAATCACGGTAACCCAAAGAAATAGTTATTTCATTAAGATAAACTACGTAATACTTCGTCATATCAAAAAAAATTCGTCAATGTACTTACGTGTACATTACCCTCATTTTTTTTAATCTTTCTCGTCTTACTTGTTTCTCTTAATGAAATATAAATAAAGAGAATATTTTTAGAATTATATGGCTGGGGCGCTAGGATTCGAACCTAGGAATGCTGGAATCAAAATCCAGAGACTTACCGCTTGTCGACGCCCCAAACCAACTGACAGCGATAAATAGATAAATACGATTACCACTCTCAAATTCAAAACTCAATAAATAACGCTTCTAATTAAGGGTAAATATTAGCAATAATTCGATTTGAACGGCGCACTAAAATGGCTTTGGCCTAAGTTAGGTGTTAATATTGTTAAACTATGAAAATCTTCAGTCTTTTAATGATCCTTAATATTTTATTATTCAGTATGAATGTTGTTGCAGAAAACACACTAACTCCTGCAGCCCAATCTGCTGTTACAGCGCCTGAGAAAAAGGCACCAAAACCAGCTGCCAAAGTTGAATCTGGAAAGCCCAAAGTAAAATGTCCTGAGGGGATTGGGGCAAAAGAGGGTGATGAGCCTAAGTTAATAGCAACTGCAGATCATGGATTTTTTTATGTAGTATGTGGCTCGTATGACCCAGAATCTACACATAAAATTGGTAAAAAAATGATGAGTGAATTTGAGGTTTATAGCTGTAAGAAAGACGGAAAACTCTCGGAACCAATCGTTAAAATTGGAGCTTTAGAAAACGTTGCAGTTCGCACCAGAGCTGGCCATTTGATTTTAGAGAAATACGTTTATGTTCCCACGGGTTATTATTTAGAAACGTTTAGAACAGACATTGTTTGTTCTGAAGAAGATTGCGAACAATTAGAAGAAAAATGTAAATTTGAGAAAAAACCAAGACCTACATTTACAAAGGCTGCTTTAAAAGAGTTAGAAACCTTTGTGAGCGGAGAAAATAAAGAGAAACCTTTCAGTGAAAGTTTACTTAAAAAACTAATTGAAGCTGCTTTAAGTGGAGATGAAAAAGCAGTCCAATTCTTTACTTCTGACAATTTACCAAATTTAGATGGCGATTTGGCTGAACAATATGCTGAGTTTTCTGATCTATTTAAAAAGTTTAAATCAAGTAAGTGTTTGTAATTAATAATAAAATTTAAATATATTGACCCGCGTCAATTTATGGGTGTATGGTTGCGCCTGTTTGAAAAAACAGGAGGGTACTATGAACTCAAGATTTATGAATTTCATTGGAAAAGTGACGATCACCTCAATGCTTACAGCGATCGCATTGTCGAATGCTGCCAGAGCAGAGCAGTCTAACTTAAATCAATTAAATATCGCATATGATGTTTCAAATCACATTATGTATGCCTCTAAAAAGTTTAATAAACCAGGCGATGTCATTTCAATCATTGATACGGAGTCTGAAAAAGAAATTGGTACGATTGATATTCCCGTTCAAAATCCTGAAGGTGAATTTGTTACGGTTGCTTTAAATCAAAATAAAGACCTTCAAATTGTGACAGAATCTGAAGATGCAATGGTTGAAGTTGCGAAAACTATACATGTCTCTCAAGATCAAAAACCTCAAACATCAAAATATACTCATGGCTCAGGACTTGGGTTTAGTGCTGGATTTTTATCAGGTGTGGGTTTTGCGTTTCGAAAATTTTATGGATCAGGAATTGGTTTTAACGTAGCTGCAGGAGCAATTGCGACTCAATCCAATACTGATATCAGCACTGGCTTAGAAATTATGAAAACCTTAGATGAAACCGACAGTTTTCGTTTTTTTGCACTTACAGGAATTGGTTTTCATCATAGTTCTAATTCATATACTACTCCGGAGCGCAATTCAGATCCAATGGATCCTAATCCTGTGATGGTGGATGTAAATGATAAAACTTCTGTTATTAACGCTGGCATCGGTTTGGGTGTAGAATATGCTCCCGCTGGCCTAAAGAAAAAAGGAATCGCATTGAGCTTAGATTGTGCATATGCGGTTCGATTTGAGAAATCGAATACGTATTATAATGGAGCAAAACCAATGAAGTATGCAGGTCTTGCCCCGTTGCCCAGTTTTTCAATTATTTACTACTTCAATAGATAGTTTCTCTTTCAAGATTGCCTAGCCTTTCTTGCCTACTTTTAGAAATTCGCTCTAAGTACCGAATTATTCTAATGAAGTAGAAGAAAGTAAAGAAAGGTTAGGCTTTGAAGGCTCGAGTTTTACTACTACAGCTTTTGTGTTTCATTGCGTTTGCCATCGGGACGATTGCGCCCGCCTGGTCTGCTGGAGAATATTTTTCAGGAGGAGGCGATTTTGGTGGAAACAATGAAGGCAGTAATTACAAAAAGCGAAAATATCACAAATATGGAATTACAACCCAGTTCTTTGGAGATCCATTTCCATCTTTAAATTCATTAAATATAAATTGGAACATGTCTAAACTCACAAGGTTTCATTTGGGAGCAGGTGTTGCAAGATCTACGTCAACTACTTCAAAAGTATATGGAGCAGGTATTGAGTTTACATTTAATAAATGGGTGATTTCCCCAATCATTGGTGTGAACTATTCGATCGTACAAAATAATCCAAATGGATTAGAGGTTACTAGCGCATTGCCAGGAGCTAGCTTTAAGCAAGAAGTGGGAGGAACTGGGGGTTCTCGGTACGCACACTTTTATTGGAGTGCCGGTATGGAATTGCGTGTTTTCAAAAAATCTTTGGTACTTGGAGCAGGCTATAAAGCTTCGCAAAAGAAGGACATCGGCGGATGGGGTTACGCAAGTATAGGTTTGTTTTTTAAATAATTTATTTAGAAGTAAAAAATAAAATTGCAAATACAGCTAACACACCAAGTAAGCATTCATATTCTTTATTTTTTAAATACTGTTTAAATGAAAATCCAGTTAAAACTAATTTTGGATTTTCTAGAGCCATTTTAATTCCATTCCACTTTGGCCAAAGTGGGCCTGCATTTTTTGAAAATTCGATATACGCAGAACCAAATCTTGCTGTTAGATTTTTTTCTTCATGTCGAATGGTGTGGTTGTAAGTAAGAAAAGTGATTCCTCCGAGTAATATAGTAACCGCCCAATGATGGAGAGAAATAATTAATCCAAGTGCAAGTAAACACGAGCCAAGATAGAGTGGATGTCTAGCTAAAACATAAGGACCGGTGCAAGCAAGCTCTTGGTCTTTTTTAAGATAACCTGCGGCCCATGCGCGAATGAGAACCGCAAGGGCTACGATTACCATTCCGGAGTAGGCGGGTTGTCTTCCCCAAAAAAAAAGTGGAAGAATAAATACAGTATAACGCTGAGAAATTTCTCTAAATTTAGAGCGGTCGATAGTGACAGAATATAGTTTTTGAAAAATGTTTTGATTAGAAGACATAAGACCCACTTAGTGTTGCACGGTTGTTATCATAGAATTGTCCAAAAAAACCAGACTTGCGGCCGAAAAAAATATCTACACCTGCGGTAGCTTTTAAATTGTCAGAAAATGAATATGAAAATGAAGGAGAATCCATTCCGTCAACATGAACGAAGCTGTATACAAGAACGTTGTTAAATTTGAATTTATTTGAAATTCGATCTTCGGTATAATGAACTAAGTTTTTATCCCAAGGTGAAGTTGTCGGAAGCCCTTCAACTGTATAGTTTCCGACTGGAAATGGACTGCTTTGTACGTCTTGAGAATGAATGTACATTGCGTTCATATAAAGAACAGTGCCGTAGATTTTCTTTTCAAATGTGTGATCAATTCCAATAACGGACATAATTGAATCAACTTTTGTTAAATCTTGTCGTTGCTCTTGAGGGAGTGTGCTCACGCGTGAATTGTCAGGAGCAGTGTACGCAATTTCAAAGCGCAAACCAAAACCTGTTTTGAGTGCATCAAAAGCGCCTGCGCCATCGAGACCGTAAATTGAAGTGCGATGATAGCTTGGCAGTAAAGTAAGAGTGATCGGTAGACTTGGGTTTGATGCATCTCCTTGTTTTAGAAACGTCATTCTTGGCATTTTTTCGACCCCGTTAAAGTAAGAAGTAGAAAAGTCCCAACCGCCGACACGTAAAAATTGTAATCGGGCTGCAGCTTGATACGTCTTAGGATACGTAGGTTGCGCAACTTTATAATTTATCGGTGCTGTTAAGTCGGTGGTAGAAACTTTTGAGGGAGCGGGCATAAGCCATCGAGATTCAATTTTTTGTAAATCAGCTGTGCCTGATTCAGGGTATGCAAATGGCAAAGTGTTTTCTCTAAAAAACGGAGAAACTAAAATTTCGAGTGTGTAGTCTGGAAGACTTGGAAAATGTAAATTAAGTTTTGCAGTACCGTGAGGAAGTTTCGTGCTTTGAAATAAATCTGTCATGTCGTGAGCGTTCCAATTGTCAGTTGGATTGATTTGATCGGCCGCGCCCCAAGTGATGATTTGATTTCCTACGCGTAAGTCCCAAGAATCGGATGTGCGCTCAATCCAAAATTCTTTGAGCTCAAAATAAGCTCTCGTTTTTCTTGGTTTTGCACCTAACGAATCAGGGGCTTTTAACCACATCCAAGGAAGAATTTTTGCTTGATAAGGACCTTTGCTCGCCGTGGTTCCTAATTCAATATCTGTACGAGTAACATATGTATCGTAATCTACGACAGGTTGAGTGTATGAGTTGATTGTTTCGCTAATTTTTCCAGTAGGTTTAAGAATTCGAATGGGCACGGGTGCTGAAGTTGAGCTTTCAGAATCACTTGAACTTAATCCAAAATCTTCGTCATAGGAGTCTGCTGCAAATGTAGAGTATGGAGCAATACAGATGGTTGCATACATCAGAATAATGCCCATATTAGAGTTAGAAAATAGTGCTTTCAGCATTGTAAAAAACTTAGACGATCCTTTAATGATTGAACAGGGTTTTTATTGTTTTAAGTACGAATTTTGACTGATATTACATATAGTTACCGTATATTTGAGGTTGGTCTGCCCCTTGCAGTATAAGGTATGAACCTAAACTCGGTGCAATATAAAAGCTTTAGAAAGGGCTATTATGATTCGAATTCTTAGAAAAACATCAATCGTTTTATTTACAGTGATTTTATCTGCGGTAGCAACCTTGTTTGCAGTGATGGCATTTGCAGACGAAACCCCATCTGCAGACGCTCTTTTAAAAAAAGCAATTCAAGCAGTTTATCGAAACAATGAAGAATCAGTTTATACAATGAAATTAATTGCTTCTAACGGTGAAGTGACCACACGAAAAATGAAAGTTTGGTTTAAGTCTAAAGCTTCTGATGAAGCAAAACTCATGATTAAATTTTTAGAACCTGCAGACATTCGCGGAACAGGGATTTTAACAATTGCTGAAAAAGGAAAAGCAGCTGACCAATGGTTGTTTTTACCTGCATTGAATAAATCACGCCGCATCGGTGGATCGTCAAATAAAGATGAAGCATTTTTAGGTTCTGATTTTTCGATGGGAGACTTAAGCGTCGATAAAGACGATAGCTTAGATTACAAAGTAGAAGGATCTGAAAAAGTAGAAGGTTCAGATTGTTATAAAGTGGTAGGAATGCCAAAAGCCGGTGCTGACAAAAGTTCTTTAACATATACTAAAAAAGTTTACTACGTTCGCAAGGACAATAGCTTAGGCGTGAAAGCAGAGTTTTATAATCAAGCAGATCAAATTGAAAAAGTTTTAACATTACAAAAAATTCACAAAGACGGTGCTCACTTTACGGCTGATGCCATTGAAATGAAAAACTTACAAACAAAACATTCAACCGTTTTAGAGTTTGAAAAACGTGATGTTTCAAAAGCTCCTGACGATAAAGTTTTTACAATTAATTTTTTAGAAAGAAAGTAAATAAGAGTTTATGAAAATTTTTACAAAATCAAAAGTATTCAAAACAACGGTGATGGCGCTTTCGATGGCAGCCCTAGTGGGTACTTTTGGTTGCGGAAAAGTGAAAACTCAAGATGAAAAAGTTTTAAAAATTGAACAAACAGGTGATGGAAATACTAAAGATACATTGATGAGCATTGCTACATTGCTCGAGCTGTATGGTCATCCAGAGTTTGGTGATGCAAAAAGCAATAAAGCATTGAATGCCGATGAAATTAAAAATATTTTAAAAAAATTAAAATCTTCAATTGAGGCTGCCATTCACGTAGATAATTTACCAATCGATCAAATCATAGATACAGTTGTGAAAGTGTTTCCATCACTTGTGAAAGGAATCACTCCGCAAGATATCTATAATGGTGTGATTAGTAATTTTCCATTGGTTACTTGGTATCAAAATAAAACCGATATTACGTTTGATGAATTAAAAGATAAAATTAGCTCGCAATTTCCGGATGCTTCTAATGTTGCGAGAGAAGGTTTATTTAATACACTAATCCGTTTTGATGATAAAAATTTAGCAGGCAACGCAGATGGGTTGATGAATGTAAAAGAAATGGCTGCGCCGATTTTATTAATGAGCTCAATTTCAAAATTAACGTTATCAAAAGAAGATTTATTTAAAAACTTAGAAGGAATTCCTCTTGAAAAAATGACCAAAAGAGCAATTCAATCAAAGTTAGATCAACAGTTGTATGGTCGTTACATGACGACCTCATTTAAAGATTTGTCTGACATTGATATGCATCTTGAATTAATGCAATTGTCTTTGAAATTTTATCATGCAACACTTGCTTCTTCTGTTTTGGGAATTCAAGGCGAATTGTTTCCGAAATTTTTAGTGAAAGCCATTAAATCAGTTACCGGAATTGAAGAAGTTACTGTTACAAATAAATTAATTAAATTTTATGACTCTAAACTCATGATGGGTGATGGAAATAATATTATCAATTCATTAGAATTATTTAATCTTTGTACAGATGTTGAGTTAGCGCATCAATTGCATGAAAAAAATCCGTATACATTATATGAAAATCCAGAAGTGATTGGTAGCTTGGTTTCTGCTTTTCCAAAAGTATCGAAAAGTCTTTTTTCAACTGTGAATGGAAAGCCATCTAAAATTTGGGAAGATTTAGAAAACTTTGATAACTCAGATCGAACGGGAAATGAAGATAAAGCAGTTTCAGATACTGAATTAGCAGTAGCAATCTCAGGTTTTCGCTTAGTAGATTTGGTTTATGAAATTTATGACGTAGATCAAGATGGAAAAATCACTCGTGATGAAGCAGAACCATTGTTTCAAATGGTAGGTGCAAAAAACAATTGTATTCGAAATGGTTTTTTTGCAGACATTCGATTTAGCTCAGTTTTAGGAAATCCTGGAGTATTATTTAAATTAGGATTGTCTTGTGCGTTTTCATTTGTGACGAAATCAAAATTAACGCCAGTTGAGTTTTATACACGACTAGTCAACGCAATCCCAGTTATATTAGAAAACTTAAAAGAAAACAAAGAATTGAATAAAGAAACCAATCAGAAAGACAAATAGTTTCTTGATCTTACACATTGCAGAGAATAAAGTCTTTGCATTGTGAGTTCTAAATACATTGGCAAAAGCTACCTTCGCAAAGAGGGTCGTTCAAAATTAACTGGCAAGGCCCAATATATAGATGACATTACCATGCCCGGAATGCTTCACGGGGTAACGGTTCGTTCACAAATTGCGTGCGGTAAAATTAAAAAAATAGAATTTGATCCACATTTTGATTGGAAGAATTTTACTGTAGTTACGGCTAAAGATATTCCTGCGAAAAATGTAGTGGCACTGATTTTACCAGATCAGCCATATCTTGCTGACACATTGATCAATCATCCCGAAGAAGCAGTCGTTTTGTTGGCGCATGCTGACCGTGAAAAAGTGATTGAAGCCAGAAATCATGTTCGCATTGTTTGTGAAGAGATGCCCGCAGTGTTTACGATTGAAGATTCGATTGCAAAAAAAGAAATCATTTGGGGACAAGATAATGTTTTTAAAGAGTTTCACATTCGAAAAGGTGATGGAGAGTTTGATTGGAAAAAAGCTCCATACGTAGTCGAAGAAGAATATCGAACCGGTGCTCAAGAACATTTGTACATTGAAAACAATGGTGTGATAGCAGTTGCAAATCCAAAAGACGGAGTAACGGTTTGGGGATCAATGCAATGTCCGTATTATGTTCACAAAGCGTTGGTCAGTCTTTTTGGAATGCACGAAGATCTCATTCGGGTTGTGCAAACTGAAACCGGTGGTGGTTTTGGTGGAAAAGAAGAATTTCCATCTGTGAACTCAGGGCATGCGGCACTTCTTGCGTGGAAATCTGGTAAGCCAGTGAAACTGATTTACGATCGTCTTGAAGATATGGTTGCTACAACAAAACGGCATCCTTCTCGCACAAAAATTAAAATGGCTTTGAATAAAGAAGGCAAAATACAAGCGGTTGAAATTGATTTTGCTTTAGACGGTGGAGCGTATTGCACGCTTTCTCCTGTCGTATTGTCTCGGGGTGGAATTCACTCAGCGGGCCCGTATTTAATTCCCAATGTAAAAGTAAGAGCAAGAGCTGTGGCTACCAATACGCCACCTCACGGAGCGTTTCGTGGATTTGGTGCCCCTCAAAGTATTTTTGCGATGGAAAGACATTTGGATCGTGCTGCAAAATTATTACGAATTACTCCCGAAAAAATTCGTGAAATCAATTTAATTCGTGACGGTGAAATGACCGCAACATCTCAAGTTGTAAAAGATGGCGTGGATATGCGTGCATTAATGAAGCGAGCGTTGAAAGAAGCCAATTATCATTCGAATTTGAAAAAATTTGCAAAAGAAAATAAAAAATCTCACATCAAACGTGGAATGGGTTTTGCCACATTCATGCACGGTTCAGGTTTCACAGGCTCAGGTGAGAAAAATCTTGCATCGATTGCAGCCGTTGAGGCCGATGCAAATGGTATGGTTCATGTTTTGGCGTCATCGACTGAAATTGGACAAGGCAAGAATACAGTGTTTGCACAAATTGCAGCAGAAATTTTAGACTTACCGGTTGATATGATTGAAGTAGCTCAGCCTGATACTAGACGCGTGCCCAATTCAGGCCCTACGGTTGCTTCTCGAACCGTGATGGTAGTCGGAAAACTTGTAGACACTGCCTGTGTAAATTTAAAACAAACATTGATTACATCAGGGTTTTTGAAGAAAAAATATTCTGCAAAAGATTGGACGTATGCCTGCAAACAATACATTAAAAATTTTGGACCATTGAAGGTCTACTCACAATACAAACAGCCTGCGGGCATTCAATGGGATGATCACACATATAAGGGCGACGCGTACGCTGCGTATGCGTGGGCAACCTACGTTGCACAAGTGGCGGTCGACACCAGAACGTATGAAACCAAAGTTGAAGACTTTGTGGCATTACAAGAAATTGGCAGAGTGGTGAATCCAACTCTTGCCGAAGGACAAATCGAAGGTGGAGTGGCACAAGCAGTTGGATATGCTTTGTATGAAAAAGTTTCGTACAAAGAAGGTCGAATGATTAATAATCAAATGACAAATTATATTATGCCAACGGCGATGGATGTTCCACCGATCAGAGTATTTTTTGAAGAAGTGCAATCACCGTTTGGTCCAGGTGGGGCAAAGGGAATTGGTGAGTTGCCAATGGATGGAGCCGCTCCTGCAATTTTAAACGCGGTTGAGTGTGCTTTGAATGGACAAGTTGTCGATGGTAAAGAATTAGATTTGTTGGTGCCAGAAATTCCACTCACACCAGAAACATTATTTGAAGCAGTGGAGAGGGCATAAGTTGTGATTGAATTTCAAGTAAATGGTAAAAAACATAAAGTAAATGTTCCTCCAATGAAACGTTTAATCGATGTGTTACGTGAAGATGTGAAATTGACAGGAACCAAAGAAGGCTGCGGTGAAGGTGAGTGTGGAGCTTGTTCGGTTTTAATTGATGGTAAGCTTGTAAATTCTTGTTTAGTGCCAGCTTCGCAAGTGTCGGGCAGCAAAATTACAACAATTGAAGGAATTGCTAGTAATAATGGTGAAAAATTACATCCCATTCAAGAAGCGTTTTTAAAATGTGGCGGAGCTCAGTGTGGAATTTGCACACCAGGTATGATCGTAGCGACAACATTTTTATTGTCTAAAAACAAACGTCCTACACTAGATCAGATACGTGAGGGATTGGCTGGCAACTTATGTCGCTGTACGGGGTATACAAAAATATTCGATTCAGTGAAAGCAGCTACTTTAAAGAAAGCAGTGAAAAAGTAATTTATGCGCGGCAACTATCATCAATTTCAAATGCATACAGTTGATAGCTTAGACGAAGCTCTTCGATATATGAAGTCGCAAGAATATAAGCCCATCGCAGGTGGAACTGACGTGATGGTTGTTTTTTCGGCAGGAAAATTGTCTAAATCAAAGTATTTAAATATATGGGGAATTGAAGAGCTTAAAAAAATTAAAGTTAGCAAAGAATTTGTGGAAATTGGAGCATTGGTTACTTATGACCAAATTCGTGAAAATAAGATTCTGCAAAAAGAATTTCCAAATTTAGTGCAAGCAGCTTCTGAAACGGGAGCCATTGCCATTCAAAATCGAGGAACCATTGGTGGAAATATTGCCAACGCATCACCTGCGGCTGATTCACCTCCTGCATTATTGACATACGATGCGGATGTTGTTTTGCGCTCTTTAACTCGCACAAGAGAAGTGCCGTATTCAAGTTTTCATTTAGATTACAAAAAAATGCAAATGAATGTAGATGAGTTGATTGTGTTGGTACGGTTGCCGCGAAAAACTAAAGGATTGCAACATTTTTATCGAAAAATTGGAACTAGAAAAGCGCAATCCATTTCAAAAGTGTGTTTGAGTGCTGTGATGAAGAAAAAATCAGGAAAAATTTCTCACATTCGTTTGGGATGGGGTTCAATCGCTGCAATGCCTATTCGTACAAAAAAAATAGAAGAGTTTTTGGTTGGAAAAAACCTAACTGAAAAAAACATTCAAAATGCTGCAGAATTATTGGCAAAAGAAATTCGTCCCATCGATGACATTCGTTCTACTGGAAAATATAGAATGAAAGTTGCACAAAATGCATTGATTCAGTTTTTAAGTGAGTCGTAAAAATGCAACAATGGTTAGAAACTCTTCAAAAATATCCTAATCGAAAATGTATTTTAGTTACGATCATTGAACATTCAGGATCTTCTCCACGCGAGCCGGGTGCAAAAATGGTTGTATTCGAAAACGGAGAATTTGAAGGCACAATTGGTGGTGGAAATTTAGAAAAAACAGCACTCGAAGAGTGTGCAAAAATATTTAAATCAGATGTACGCGAAGATAATAAAAGTTTTATTTTCAAACAAAAAATTCCTTTGGGTGCAATGACAGGTCAATGCTGTGGTGGCACAGTTGAGCTTTTGTATGAAGTTTTGAATGAAAACGCTCAGGTTTATATTTTCGGAGCAGGGCATGTAGGCCAAGCTCTTGCCAATGTTTTAGTGGGAACTCCGTTTGGCGTGCATTTAGTAGATGAGAGAAAAGAGTGGATTGGTCATTCAGCAATTCGTGCTGAGGTTGAAAAACACGAAATGAGTGCGCTTGAATTTTTACATGATATTCCAGAAAGTGACTCAAAAACATTTGTCGTGGTGATGACTCACGATCATTCAATCGATCAAGAATTGATTGAGAAGTTAGTCTCTAAAAAAACAGCTTACATTGGTCTCATTGGTTCTGATTCAAAATGGGCACGCTTTAAACAACGATTTGAACAAAAGGGTTTAGATCTTTCAAAGTTTGAAAAAGTACATTGTCCGATCGGTCTTGATGTAGGTGGCGGAAAATCTCCTCAAGAGGTAGCCATTTCGGTGGCTGCACAGTTGTTAAAAAAGAGGTACAATTGAACTATGGTTCAAGCTACTGATTTTAGAAACTTACCAGTCGTATTACTAGCTGCCGGAAAATCAACTCGCATGGGAATTCCCAAAGGGTTAGTGCCCGTTGGAGATAAAACGTGGCTTGAAGTTCAGATCGAATCACTGATTGATGCAGAAATGCGAAATGTGATCTGCGTATTGGGTCACTATGAAAATGAATACCGCGAAGTCATTCAAAACATTGTTGCAACCGAAGCCGCTGAGGGGTTGAATCTTGCGATTGCTGTGAATGCAAATCCAGATCGCGGGCAGTTTTCATCGATTCAAGAGGGATTAAAAGTTGTATTAAACGACGAAATTTGGTCTGAATCAAAAGCCGTTTTCATTCAGCCAGTGGACGTACCTGTTGCCAAACCTGAAGTATGGCAAGAGCTTGCTGAAAATGTGTTTGAGTTTTTAGTGCGCGACTATGATGAGCGCTATTGTGTAGCGATGCCTGAGTTTCAAGACCGTGGAGGACATCCGGTTTTGTTGTCACTTGAATTTGTAAGAGAATTGGTGAAGTTACCATCAGAAGGAGCTTCGGCAAGACTTGATCAGCAAATTCACAAACTGGAGCGTGATCAAATTTTAAGAGTGAAGTCAACTGATGCGGGAGTTGTGAAAAATTTCAATGAGCCAAAGGATTTTGCTAAGTTAAGTCCTAAAGAAGAAAAAACAAATCCTGAATTGAGAATCGAAACGCTTAAGAAAAATACTAAAAATCATTACCCAACTGAACGTGATGTGGTTTTAGCAAAATCAGAAAAAAAACGTCGTGAAAAAGAACTTGGCTATAAAACTAAAAAGAAAAAATTACGAAAAGAGAGTTGGAATCAAGACGACGATTCTTAAATATTCTTTAATCGCTTGATTATTTATGATTAAAAAAATTTTGCGATGAATACACCAATTGCGCAACTTAGTAGACCTAAAATAGGTGATCCTAAAAAATAAAGTGCACCTTTGATTGAGTTGCCGTTTATAAATAGTTGTAAACTTTGCAGGCTATAGGATGAAAATGTCGTGAATCCGCCCAGTAGACCAACTGTCAGTGCGCGCGTTAAGTTGGGGCTGATAAAAAGTTTTTCATTGCTTAGTGCGAACAAAATTCCAATTAAAAATGAGCCTAGGATGTTTATGAGCAGGGTCGCAGTTATAATGTTTTGATTCATTTTGACATATAACTCTTCTATTCCATATCGAGATAAAACACCGATTAATCCGAAAAATATTACAGATACAATTGTATTCATAATTTAAATTCCGTTTGTATTCCAACCATACATTTTCACTCCAGTGATGGTTGTAATTCCACCTTGATCGTCAAAATCACATCTGAGTAGTGATCCATGACCTTGGTAAGAACCAAAGTTTGGAGTATACAAGCAAGTTTCATTTGATTCGCATAAGCCATTGTTATTTCCACCCGTATTCAAGATTTCAACTGCATTTTTTAAGTAATTTATTGATGTTTCGAAATTAGTTAAATACGAATTGCCTCCCACTTCTGTTGGGCACGTAGAACCATTGGTAGGAAAGTCACCATTTGCTGAATTAGTGATTTTCTCTGAACGATTAAATATAATAGAATCGGCATTAGAAAGAATATTATTTAAAATCTGACAGTGGAGGCTAGATTCACATGCACCATCATATCCTGAATGGGCGGCATTTGAATTTCCTGAATTTTGACGACCCCAGAAATTTTGCCAGTAATCAAAATTAAACCAACTTAGTTGGGCAATGCTGGATGCCTTACGAGTGGAAATTCCACTAGTGTGAGGTTCAGTTGTCGTTGTGTCTGAAGTCATGACTGAATGTGCAAGGGCAGAGTCATGATATGTGCTGCCTAAATGGGTGATCACCGCATCTGAATTTCCTTCATTTACACAATTACCACCGTGGGCAGAAACCCCATTGGATGGAGCAACCTGTTGAGTACATTCGTCCCCTTGTCTAATATCGTTTGTTTCTAGTACTAAATTACCTGTAAACTTTATACTATTTGGATTAAGGCCTACATTGTTAACTCCTTTCGTTACAATCTGTGATGCGGTTGAATTAGATAAGTTACCTAGTGCAAAATCCTGTATAATATTATTATTAATATTTAAAAAATTATGAATAATATATTGATCATAATAATTTGTTTGATCGTTCCAAGTAATGGGAGTAAGAACACCCATCATTGTGGTCTGAGTGAAATTGTCATAGCTATCACCAGAGTTCGCTTCATTTACAATTCCATATTGTAAGTTATGAAAAGTCATATTGTTAAATATTGAATACGTATTATCCACTCTAGTTAAACCAAATTTTGCGTTACCAATGACAATGTTATCAAAAGCCAATCCGTTTGAATTGTTAATATAAATTCCAGGCCCACCAGCTCCTCCTGCAATGTATTCAACTTTTGTATTTTCGAAGTAATTTCCATCCGAATGATCAGTTAAATAAATTCCTATTTCTTTAGCGTTTGTGATTTTTACATTATTAAAATGATTCAGTTCTGAGTTTTTTAGTTCTATTAATGTGTCGGCAAAATTACTTCCATCCAACACACCACCATCCAGATAAAATCTTTTTGTTCCATACAATCTAAACATACAATTATTTGAGCGATATGAACAATCTGCAGTGTCATTATGTGTAAAGCGTAATTGAACATTTGGTAAAATTACTAATGCGGTATTGATATCTGCAGTAAACCCATAAGTTTCTATGTCTGAATCAATAGCATATAAAGTATCTGGATCAAGAGTTACCCTATTGGAGGTTGATTCGGGTGGATAATGAATCGAATCATTTGGCCACCAGTTTCGAGAATAACTTGTATATGTAGTGGCATTTCTGGTTAAGGTTACAAAATTTGATTTAAATGTGGGAGGGTTTGTTCCATCGCCAGCATCCATCATATTGCCCAAACCTTTGCCGGGTTTAAATTTCGCATCAATTACTACTTGGCTTAAATTTGAGTCGTAAGAGCAAAACCAGTCAAATATTCCCAAGTCATCTGTAACTTGAGTGTCTAAGCAAGTTGTAAATAATGCGGTTGGAATCAGAATTCTACGCATTAAGCCTGCATGAATGCAACCAAATGCAGTAGGATAATTATCATACACATCGCAATCATCATTGTCGGGAGTACCATTTTTCATTAATCCCCAAGCAGCAGAAGACGCAATTTTATTACGATTTGAATATTTCCATCTCACCGTAATGTCTTCAAGAATAATAGAGCCAGTTGTACAACCGCTTTCATTACCCGCACCGTCTTTAATTTTAAATGAAACACTTTTAACTTCAGGGGTACTTGAAGCAAATGTCAGATTTTTTGTACCTGACCAAGAACCATCATAAGTGCAACTAGAGCAATCAGTGCCTTCTGCAACACATTGATCGCCAACAGATGAAGTAGCTTCTGTAGCGCTTAAAGACGCTGTTACATTTAAATCATTAGTTGCTTCAGCATAATTTTCTGGACCCATGATTTGAATCGAATCTGCTGTTGGTGCAACTGTATCTTTTCCAATGATTACTTGAGCAGTCGTTGCGCTATTTCCTGCTAAATCAGTTAAATCTGCGGTAATTGTAATATTGCCCGAACCATCATTCAAGGTAGTAGCATCAATTGTTGTGGTCCAATTTGGATTACCGGTAGTGCAATTCGGTTGAGTGGCTGGAGAAATTAAATGTACAGAATCAGTAGCATGCACCGTCATTGTTCTACCGCTTTCAGTGCTTGAGCAAGTTCCACTGATTGTAAAGCTTGCATGATTTGCTGAATTAATCCATGCAGTATTGGTAGGTGTTGTGATAGTGACTGTTGGTGCTGTTGTATCTATTATAATTGCTTTATTTGCGCCAAGTGAATTGGCAGCTCCAGGAGAGGCAAGTGTTAACGTAGCATTGTTTCCGGCAGCATCTTTAATGGTTCCAGAATTTAACGCTAAAGAAGTGGTAGCAACATAATCTAGATCAGAAGAAGTGTCTCCTGATTGTATGGTATAGTTGAATGTTAAAACAGTAGTGGTCGATCCAGAAGAATAGTTAACCGTTCTGTCGGTAGTTCCTGTTTCTAATGTAATTTGAGGAGTACCAGTTACAGTAACAGCTTCTGAGAAGGTAACGGTTACAGCAATAATAGAACCCGCTTTATAAGATCCATTTGCTGTTGAAGAAGATACTGAAGAAACAGTTGGAGCTACACCGTCAATGACAATAGCTTTGTTTGCGCCAAGCGAATTGGCAGCCCCTGGTGAGGCAAGGGTTAACGTAGCATTGTTTCCGGCAGCATCTTTAATGGTTCCAGAGTTTAAAGCTAATGAAGTGGTTGCAACATAATCAAGGTCAGAAGAAGTGTCTCCTGATTGTACGGTATAGTTGAATGTTAAAACAGTAGTGGTCGATCCAGAAGAATAGTTAACCGTTCTGTCAGTAGTTCCTGTTTCTAACGTAATTTGAGGAGTACCAGTTACAGTAACAGCTTCAGAGAATGTAACCGTTACAGCAATGACATCGCCTACTTTATA
>CAZNGN010000001.1:26976-72086 GCA_964572865.1 uncultured Bacteriovoracaceae bacterium
GTCTTTAATCGTTCCAGAGTTTAAAGCTAAAGAAGTAGTAGCAACATAATCAAGATCAGAAGAAGTATCTCCTGATTGCACTGTATAGTTGAATGTTAAAACAGTAGTGGTAGATCCAGAAGCATAGTTAACCGTTCTGTCAGTAGTTCCTGTTTCTAGTGTAATTTGAGGAGTACCAGTTACAGTAACAGCTTCTGAGAAAGTAACCGTTACAGCAATGACATCACCGGCTTTGTAGGTACCGTTGGCGGTTGAAGACGAAACAGAAGTAACAGTAGGGGCCGTAGTATCAATAACAATAGCTTTGTTTGCTCCAAGTGAATTGGCTGCTGCAGGAGTAGCTAAAGTTAATGTAGCATTGTTTCCGGCAGCGTCTTTAATCGTTCCAGAGTTTAAAGCTAAAGAAGTAGTAGCAACATAATCAAGATCTGAAGAAGTGTCTCCAGCTTGAACAGTATAATTGAAAGTTAAAACAGTAGTGGTAGAGCCTGAAGAATAATTAACAGTTTCATCCGTTGTTCCGGTTTCTAACGTAATTTGAGGAGTACCAGTTACAGTAACAGCTTCTGAGAACGTAACCGTTACAGCAATTACATCGCCCACTTTATATGTTCCATTTACTGTTGAAGAAGATACTGAAGAAACAGTTGGAGCTACGCCATCAATGACAATAGCTTTGTTTGCGCCAAGTGAATTGGCATCTGCAGGAGTAGCTAAAGTTAATGTAGCATTATTGCCGGCAGCATCTTTAATGGTTCCTGAATTTAATGCAAGGGATGTGGTTGCAACATAATCAAGATCAGAAGAGATGTCTCCAGCTTGAACTGTATAATTAAAAGTTAAAACAGTAGTGGTAGAGCCTGAAGAATAGTTTACAGTTTCATCTGTTGTTCCGGTTTCTAACGTAATTTGAGGAGTACCAGTTACAGTAACAGCTTCTGAGAACGTAACCGTTACAGCAATTACATCGCCCACTTTATATGTTCCATTTACTGTTGAAGAAGATACTGAAGAAACAGTTGGAGCTACGCCATCAATGACAATAGCTTTGTTTGCGCCAAGTGAATTGGCATCTGCAGGAGTAGCTAAAGTTAATGTAGCATTATTGCCGGCAGCATCTTTAATGGTTCCTGAATTTAATGCAAGGGATGTGGTTGCAACATAATCAAGATCAGAAGAGATGTCTCCAGCTTGAACTGTATAATTAAAAGTTAAAACAGTAGTGGTAGAGCCTGAAGAATAGTTTACAGTTTCATCTGTTGTTCCGGTTTCTAACGTAATTTGAGGAGTACCAGTTACAGTAACAGCTTCAGAGAATGTAACCGTTACAGCAATGACATCGCCTACTTTATAGGTTCCATTTACAGTAGATGATGAGACTGAAGAAACAGTTGGCACAGTCGTATCTAAAACATAATTAAAGTGTGCAGTAGAGCAAGCAGAAGAATTGCCAGCTAAATCTGTAACTGTAGCATACATATCGTGATTGCCATCGTTCGAACCATTCGAAGCGTATGCAGAAGAAATTTGTAAATTAATAGAAGCCCCAGATGCAGTTCCAGTTTGTTTTTGAGCGATGACTGCACAAGTGTTATCTTCGAAAAGTGTAACTGTTAAACCGTTAGCTACATCGCCACCGCTTACAGTAAATGTTGGTTGAGTATTATTGCTAGGTGAAGTTGCTGGCGTATTCAATGTAATGGAAGTGGGAGCTGCTGGCGCAGTAGTATCAATGATTATTGCTTTATTTGAACCTAACGAGTTTGCAGCACCAGGAGTGGCAAGTGTTAAGGTAGCATTATTTCCGGCAGCGTCTTTAATGGTTCCAGAATTTAAAGCGAGCGATGTGGTTGCTACATAATCTAAATCAGAAGATGTATCACCAGCTTGAACTGTATAATTAAAAGTAAGTGTAGTTGTGGTTGAACCAGATGAATAATTTACAGTTTCATCCGTTGTTCCGGTTTCTAATGTAATTTGAGGAGTGCCAGTTACTGTAACGGCTTCAGAGAATGTAACTGTTACCGCAATGATATCTCCAGCTTTATAATAACCATTTGCGTTTGTGGATGTAACATTTGTAACTGTAGGGGCAATGCCATCAATGACAATTGCTTTATTGGCACCTAAAGAATTTGCAGCACCAGGAGTTGCTAAAGTTAATGTGGCATTATTAAGGGCAGCATCTTTAATTGTGCCAGAGTTAAGAGCTAAAGAAGTAGTTGCAACATAATCTAAATCAGAAGAGGTGTCACCAGTTTGAACTGTGTATGCAAATGTTAATGTAGTTCCTGGTGAACCAGATGAATAGTTAACTGTTCTGTCTGTTGTACCAGTTTCTAAAGTAATTTGAGGAGTGCCTGTTACAGTAACGGATTCAGAGAAAGTAACAGTAACGTTAACGACATCACCAACTTTATATGTTCCATTTGCAGAAGAAGCAGATACAGAAGTAACTGTCGGAGCGGTAGTATCGATGACCAGAGCTTTATTAGCTCCTAAAGAGTTTGCAGCACCAGGTGTTGCAAGAGTTAAAGTGGCATCATTACCAACAGCATCTTTAATAGTGCCCGAGTTTAAAGCTAAAGAAGTGGTTGCAACATAGTCAAGGTCAGAAGAAGTGTCTCCAGCTTGAACTGTATAATTAAATGTAAGTGTAGTTGTGGTTGAACCAGATGAATAATTAACAGTTTCATCGGTTGTTCCGGTTTCTAACGTAATTTGAGGAGTACCGGTAACAGTGACAGCTTCAGAGAAAGTAACGGTTACTGCGATTATATCACCTGCTTTATAAGAACCGTCTGCAGTAGATGAAGAAACAGATGTCACAGTAGGCGAGGTTGTATCAATGACAATTGCTTTGTTTGCACCCAGTGAACCTGCTGCACCTGGTGACGGTAGTGTTAGTACTGCGGCAGTTCCACCAACAGTTGCGTTAATGGTGCCGCTATTGAGCGCAAGTGAAGTTGTACCAACATAATCTAAATCAGAAGAAGTATCTCCCGATTGAACAGTATATGTAAAAACTAAATCAGTAGTGCCTGATCCAGAAGCATAATTAATTGTTCGATCAGTAGTGCCTGTTTCGAGAGTCAATTGAGGAGTGCCAGTAACTGTTACGGCTTCTGTGAAAGTAACTGTCACATTGATCGCTTCACCTACTGTATACGAACCATTTGTTTTAGCAGAAGTAATGTTTGTAACTGTTGGAGTGGAGGTAGAAATTACAATGTTTTTATTAGCTGCCAATGAACCTGCAGCACTAGGAGTAGCTAGTGTTAACGTTGCATTGTTACCAACTGCATCTTTAATCGTTCCACTATTTAATGCTAAAGATGTTGTTGCAACATAATCTAAATCAGATGATGAGTCGCCAGCTTGAACAGTATATGTAAATGTTAAAGTAGATGAGCCAGAACCAGAAGAATAGTTTACAGTTCTATCTGTTGATCCTGTTTCGAGTGTCAATTGAGGAGTACCAGTTACTGTAACTGTTTCAGAAAATGTTACGGTTACGTCTACGGTTTGACCAAAAGTATAAGTTCCATTTGCACTGGAGGATGAAACAGAGGTAACAGTCGGAGCAGTGGTATCAATGACTAAAGCTTTGTTGTTACCCAAAGAGTTCGCAGCACCGGGAGTTGCAAGAGTAAGTGTTGCATTGTTACCGGCAGCATCTTTGATAGTGCCCGAGTTTAAAGCTAAAGAAGTAGTGGCAACATAATCTAAATCAGAAGAAGTATCGCCTGCTTGAACAGTGTAGGTAAACGTTAAAGTGCTCGTAGTAGAACCAGAAGCATAATTTACAGCTCTATCAGTTGTACCCGTTTCTAAAGTTAATGTAGGAGTACCGCCAGTAGTATTAACAGTAACCGCTTCTGAGAACGTAACAGTGACATCGATTGAGTCGCCGGCAGCATAAGTGCCATTGGTCTTAGTAGAAGTAACATTGGTAACAGTCGGAGCGGTGGTGTCTATGATAATAGCTTTGTTAGCGCCAAGTGAATTGGTAGCGCCTGGAGATGCTAAAGTTAACGTTGCATTATTTCCAACTGCATCTTGTATTGTTCCACCATTTAAAGCAAGCGAAGTAGTGGCAACATAATCTAAATCAGAAGAGGTGTCTCCTGCTTGAACGGTGTATGAAAAAGTTAAAACATTTGTTCCGGTTCCAGAAGAATAGTTTATAGCGCGATCGGTTGTGCCTGTTTCTAAAGTTAATTGAGGAGTGCCAGTGACAGTCGCATTTTCATTAAAGGTAACAGAGATTGAAATTACATCCCCTGCTTTATAAGAACCATTTGCACTTGATGATGTAACATTTGTTACAACTGGACCAGTTGTATCTAATGTATAAGCTAAGGTTGTATCGGCACAGGGTGTAGCATTTCCAAAAGTGTCTTCGATAGTGTAGTAGAAATTTTTTGCGCCGTCAGTTGTTAGAGTAAATGCTGAAATATTAAATGAGCCACCACTTACAGTTCCGCTACCTAAAAGCTGAGCGGTTGTACAAGTGTTCGATGGATATACTTTAACGATTGCAGTATTTTCAGAAGCGGTACCTGAAATTACGGGAGTAGCATCGCTAGAAGTTACACCTGCATTGGGAGATGACATTGACCACAGAGTAGGTGCGGTCGGAGCAGTTGAGTCTTCAATGTATGTTACATAAGTTGATGAACATAATGAAACAACATTAGAAGCACTTCGTGCAGTTCCATAAATTGAAGTTGTAGAGTTTGCGGCAACATTTATCGGAATACCTGATGAGGTAAACTCAGCAGCAGTTCCTGTTCCGATTGGTGAACCTGTACATGTTGAATTAGAATAAAAAGTTACGGTTGTGTTTGAATTGCTTGAGCCTTTTATATAAGGATGTAAACCATGATTTGGATTTGCACCTACAATTGTAGATACTGTCGGAGCAGGTGGGCGAGTATCATCTGCGTGTGTGCTCGATTCGCTTCCTTTTGAAGGCTGATTGAGACCTGCTTGGCAAGCAGCCAATGCAATCGAACCAGCCAAAATGGCCGTACGTAAAATCGCAGATTTAGCAAACGTACCGCTAATAGACATTAGGTCATTCCCTTCATAGAAAAGACTACTCATATATATTATCGGTTAGTTGATTAATTTACTCAAGAAAAATATAGTTTATATATTTCAATATGTTATAAAATAATATTAAAAATTATTTATATTTGAAAAGGCTTTATTTGATTATATACCGTTTGAGCTCCAACCATACATTTTGACATTGGTGATTCTTGCAGCACCACTATTGTCATCAAAATCGCAACGTTGAAGATTACCGTGTCCTTGGTATGATCCAATGTTTGGAGTATATAAACAGGTTTCATTAGTCTCGCAAAGTCCGTTGTTATTGCCACCTGTGTTTACAATTTCAACTGCATTTTTTAGATAAGTTAAGTTTGTATTTGAATGTGATCTTATGGCATTATCACCATTAACTTCTGTAGGACATGTCGCATTGGCTACAAATGCATTATTAGTTGAGGTTACTTTATCAGATCGATTAAAAATTGTTGAATCAGCCGTGCTTAAAATATTATTCAAAATTTGGCATAATGTATTGTGATCACAATTTCCAATATAACCATAATCAGCTGCGTTTGTGTTGCCTCCATTTGGGTATGACCAAAAATTTTGCCAGTAATCAAAATTAAACCAATTATTTGAATCAATTTTATCTCCAGTATTAGTTGAAATTCCAGAATTCATAATTTCAGTATTTGTACCATCTGATGTCATTACAGAATGTGCAAGCGCAGTTGCATAGAAATCAATGTCGTGAACTATATTCGCATCGCTTTCTCCTGTGTTTTCACATACAGAACCATTTTTAATTACACTTGAGTTAGGAGAGTTATTGTCTTTACATCGATTTCCGTTTGTAACTGTAGTGTTTTCTAGTATTAGATTACCAGTAAATTTAATGTCGTTTGCATAGGTCGACATATTGTAAACACCTTTTGAGGCAATTTGAGAAGCTGTAGAAGATTGATAATATAGAAGGTCAAAATCTCGATCAAATCCATTGCTGCCAATATTTAATAAATTATGAAAATTGTAGTTATAAAAAAAGCCGTCTAAAACAGGCGAAGTAAGATTCGTACTGTTTGCCATATTGGTGAATTGGACAAAGTAATTATTTTGATCATCAGCTTGAGCGCCAGCAGAAGGTTGTGGGTTTGGGTCAATATACTCTGCATATTGAGTATTGTGAACAGTAACATTACTAAAAGTTGAATCTTTAACATTTGTAGTTCTGATGCCCCATTTAGAGTTACCAATAACAACATTGTTAAGTACAGAACCGTTTGAATTTTCAATATATGCTAATGAGCCAGTACCCTCAATGTATTCAATTTTAGAATTTTCTATATAATTACCATTAGAGTTATATAATTTAATTCCAACATCTTTAGAGTTCACTAAATATAATTTATTGAAATGGTTTAAACTACTATCTTTCATATCAATGATTGAGTCCGTGTTATTAGATCCATTAAAAGTTCCTTCAATATAATTTTTTACACCAACCATAAATATTAAACAGAGCCCACCACCGTAATTACAACTATTTTTGTTGCTTGTTTGAGTGACCACTATATTTGGTAGTGCAATTAAAGCAGAATGAGAACCCAGTATTTGAAAGCCATATGATGCAAGGTCTGATTTTATGACATATAAGGTATCGTCAGATAAATCTGCTGTAGATGATGTTGTATCAGGAGCTGCAGTAATCCTATCATTAAACCACCAGTCTCTAGAATAGCTTACATATGTATTTGCGCCTGCATTTTTAGTAATGGTTATTTTATTATTTTTAAAAGTGCCTGGGCTTTTTTCTTCACCTGGATCAATGAAATGTCCAAGTCCTTTGCCTGGTTTAAATGTCGCATCAAATACAACTTTTTCTAGTTTTGAATCATATGAACATAACCAATCATATATTCCTAAATCGTCTACTGCAGATGCATCGTCACACGAATTAAATAATGCAGTTGGAACAATCACTCTTCTCATTAAACCTGCATGAATGCAGCCTAATTGTGTTGGATTATCATTATAATCATTTGAACAATCATCTGTATTGGGAGTGCCATTCTTCATACTTCCCCAAGCAGAATTTGTTACAATTCGATTTCTGTTTTGATATTTCCAGTGCACAGACACATCTTCGTAATAAATGGTTCCTGAAGTACAAGAACTTTCATTGCCTGCGACGTCTTTTACTTTATAAGAAACTGTTTTTTGTTCAACTGTTGTATTTGCTAGATCAATCGAAGCAGTTCCGGCATAAGAACCAGTATAGCTACATCCAGAACAATCCGTACCTTCGGCTACACATTGATTGCCCACACCAGATGTAGCGTCAGAAGTTGAAAGAGTTGCAGTTATCGATAAACTATTAGTTGAATCAGTATATCCTTCAGCATCTGAAAGAGTCAGACTGTTTGCAATTGGAGCTGTTATATCTTTACCAGCAAGAGTAACTGTTGCTTGAGTTGCGTTATTTCCTGCTAAATCAGATAAATCTGCTTTAACTATAATATTTGCTGTGCCTTCAGATAATGTTGTAGTGTTTACAGTTGTAGTCCAATTTGGATTTCCGGTTGTACAACTTGGATGTGAGCCAGGATTTACTGTTGTAGTACCGTCTGTAATTTGAACGGTTACAGTGCGACCAGATTCTGTACTTGAGCACGTTCCACTCACAGTAATTGAAGCTTGGTTTGCAGAACTAATCCATAAAGAATTTACTGGAGATGTAATAGTAACTGTTGGAGCTGTTACATCTTTAGTTACTGAAATAGATGAAGATGTTTGTTGGTTACCAGCATTGTCAGTAAATTTAACTAATACTGTATGTGCACCTGCGCTTAACCCTGTTGTATTAATTGTCGAGCTAAAAGTTGTTCCGTTACAAACGCCACCAGTAGTTGTAACAGCAGATCCATCAATCCAAACAACTGCAGTGTTTGTATTTACTCCACCAGAAGGAGAAGCGTCAGTACAAGTACCATTTACGGCAAAAGTCGTAGAGTTGTTGGCAATATTTATATAGCTATTATTTGTAGGAGTAGTAATCGCAATCGCAGGAGCTACAGTATCTAAAACATAATTAAAATGTGCAGTAGAACATGCAGACTCATTACCAGCAGAATCTGTAACCGTTGCATACATATCATGGCCACCGTCATTTGATCCACCTGAAGTATATGCAGAAGAAATTTGCATGTTTAACGAAGTGCCTGCAGATGTAGCTGATTTTTTAAGTGCAGCTAATGCGCAAGTATTGCTTTCAAATAATTTAACTGTAAATCCGTTTGCAACGCCACCACCGCTTACAGTAAAAGTAGGTTGTAGCGTTGTGCTTGGTGAACTTGCAGGAGTATTTAAAGTGATTGAAGTAGGAGTGGCTGGAGCAGTAATGTCATAAGTTACTGTATTATCAGTAGCTGTTGAAGCTGTATTATTGTTGCCAGCAGGATCAGTAACTCTGTTAACAGCAATCGAAGGTTGTAATGTACCTTCTCCCGTGATTGCAGTAGCGCTCAATGTAAATGTAGTGTGGTCACCAGAATCTGTGATCGACCAAGTGATTCCTGTTGCTGAACCGTTTTGAGTAATATCAGCAGTGGTAAAAGTTGCAGCTGAGATTGCTTCACTAAATACTACAGTAAAATTGATAGGAAGAGAATTAACTGGATCAGACTGACCACCAGCTTGATTCACAGTAACTGTTGGAGCAGTTGTATCATATGTTACTGTGTTATCAGTAGCAGTTGAAGCTGAATTATTATTGCCAGCAACATCAGTAACTGTGTTTGCAGCAATCGAAGGCTGAACAGTACCAGCACCAGTAATTGCAGTAGCGCTTAAAGTAAATGTAGTATGATCGCCAGAATCAGTGATCGACCAAGTGATTCCTGTTGCAGTACCATTTTGAGTAATATCAGCAGTGGTAAATGTAGCAGCGCTAATTGCTTCACTAAACACAACAGTAAAATTGATTGGAAGAGAATTAATCGGATCAGACTGACCACCGGCTTGGTTCACAGTAACTGTTGGAGCAGTTGTATCGTATGTAACGGTGTTATCAGTAGCTGTAGAAGCTTGGTTATTATTTGTTGAATTATCTTGAACACTATTTGCTGCAATTGATGGCTGCACAGTACCAGCTCCCGTAATCGCAGTAGCAGCTAATGTAAAAGTAGTGTGGTCACCAGAATCAGTAATCGACCAAGTGATTCCAGTTGCAGTTCCGTTTTGAGTAATGTCAGCGGTTGTAAATGTAGCTGCATTCACAGCTGAAGAAAACACTACTGTAAAATTAATTGGGAGAGTGTTGATCGGATCAGATTGACCACCGGCTTGGTTCACAGTAACAGATGGACCAGTTGTAGAATAAGTAACAGTATTATCAGTAGCAGTTGAAGCTGTATTATTGTTACCAGCAGGATCAGTAACTCTGTTTGCAGCAATTGAAGGCTGAACAGTTCCTGCACCAGTGATTGCAGTCGCAGCTAACGTAAAAGTGGTGTGGTCACCAGAATCAGAGATCGACCAAGTAATTCCTGTAGCTGAACCATTTTGAGTAATATCAGCAGTGGTAAAAGTTGCAGCTGAGATTGCTTCACTAAACACAACAGTAAAATTGATAGGAAGAGAATTAACTGGATCAGACTGACCTCCAGCTTGATTCACAGTAACTGTCGGAGCTGTTGTATCATATGTTACTGTGTTATCAGTAGCAGTTGAAGCTGAATTATTATTGCCAGCAACATCAGTAACTGTGTTTGCAGCAATCGAAGGTTGTACAGTTCCAGCGCCAGTGATTGCTGTTGTTGCTAAAGTAAAATTACGATGGTCACCTGAATCAGTAATTGACCAAGTGATTCCTGTTGCTGTTCCACTTTGTGTAATATCAGCGGTTGTAAAAGTTGCGGGAGCAATCGCTTCACTAAATACAACGTTAAACGTAATTGAATTACTATTTGTTGGATCTGGTTGAGATCCCCCTTGATTCACAGTAACAGTAGGTGCAACTGTATCTAATGTATATGACAAACTAGTTGTTGCACATGAGGTGATATTTCCAAAAGTATCTTCAATTGTATAATAAAAACTTTTTGCTCCATCGCCAGTTAAGGTAAAAGCAGAGATGCTAAATGCGCCAGCAGCAACTGTGCCTGAACCTAATAATTGGGCTGGGGTACATGAACTAGATGGATACACTTTTACAATAGCATTGGTTTCGGCAGCACTACCTGAAATGGCAGGAGTAGTATCATTTGAAGTCGAAGTATCTGCAGGTGAACTCATCGCCCAAGCTGTTGGTGCTACGGGAGCTGTTGAATCGTCAACATATGTTACAGAAGTAGATGAACAAACAGAAGTAACATTCGATGCACTTCGAGCAGTAGCATAAACCGTTGTGGTAGAATTTGAAGTTACGTTAATTTGAATTCCAGTGGTTGAAAACTCTGCAGCAGTTCCTGATCCAATTACTGAACCAGTACAATTTGAAGTTGAATACATATAAACAAACGTATTCGCATCAGATGTACCAGTAATATAGGGATGTAAATTGTGGTCTGGATTTGATCCGCTTACGGCAGAAACAATGGGAGCATTAGGGCGAGTATCATTATTTCCTGAAGCACCACTATTAGATCCGCCTTTATTTGGCTGATTAAATCCTGCTTGGCAAGCAGCTAAAGCAATAGAACCAACTAATACAGTTGTGCGTAAGAATGCATATTTAAGAAACGTCCTGCTGATTAGCATTTGGCTCTTCCTTTCATAGAAAAGTCTATGTAGTACATATTATCGGATACTTGACTTAATTAATCAAATTTATGTGTGCTATTAATATCAATAGTTTAGATATAAAAATGTGTGAATCTTAATAATCTTCAGCTTTTTTAATGTCTATTATTACATTAATGAAGTCTATGCCATATTCATCTTTTGCCACTCGGTGGACAACTTCTTCAGCTGAACCAGCCACTCTTTCTACGATATCTTTGTCTGCAAGGTGATTATATTTCATAATAATAATAATCGTTTTTTCGTCTTTAATTTCATAATTTAATGAATAATTGTTTTTATCGTAGTCACGTTTGTATTTTGAGTTTAGACGTATATATAATTGATTGATTTTACTTGGGGTTCCCACACCCCAATTGGTCAATGAATCGCAGGCAATAGTTGAAATAATAAAGGCTATTAGAATTCCAAACTGTAATAGATGCTTAAGAAAAGAGCCCATATATATAGACATTGTACCATAGCTTAGGACAATGCAAAATTAGGGTTGTTTTTAATGTCACACAGTGTTAATCCCTATGCAAATCTTAAATTTGGGAGTTATGGGATTATGTTAAAAATTAAGTTAGCGGCACTAGTTTTATTAAGTTTCGTCCTATCAGCATGTAATAGCGTATCAACGCCTACGAGTACAATTCATACTGCGTACAATTATTTAATGAAAAATAAAGAGAAAAAATTCTATAGTGTTTTGACAGGCAACGCTGCTATTAAATTTGCAAACACTTCAGGCATGCAAGTATTACAAAATGATTTGAGTCGATTTCCTACATTTAAAATAGGAGAAGAAAAAATTGTTTCAAGAGTTGTTCTTGAAGATACATACTATAGAAAAGATATTATCACCAACTACTCAGTGCTTTTACTGGCAGGAATTGAAGTAATTCATTCTGTTGATGTTGTCTGTGAAAATATAGGTATGTATGTTAATGTTGTTGAATGCAGTCCCGGTCGCTATCATGACCATTGTCATAAAAGAAACATCTGGCAAGAAGTGACTGACTGTAAAATTTCAGATATAAAATAAGAATGCGAATCGCATTCCTTGGGATTTTGACGTTTCTTTCAGCTCATCTTGCACGAACTGAATCAATTGAGTTAAAAACAGCAAATCAATTTGTGGATTTGCCATTAAAGTGCATTCAAAAAGAATATCCCAATAAACTCGATCATACGTTAAATAATAATTCAGAAGTATTATCACCAAAAACGTTACACCCTGTTTTTTATGGTTGTTTCGACTGGCATTCAGCGGTTCATGGCCACTGGTTATTGGTGGCATTGTTAAAGCGGTATCCTCAACTGAATAAAGCAAAAGAAATTCGTAAAATTTTGTCTGAACAAATGACAATTGAGAAATTTAAAAAAGAAATAAACTATTTAGAAGCAGAAAACAGAAAATCATTTGAACGAACATATGGGTGGGCTTGGCTTTTTAAATTAACTTCTGAGCTTAAAGATTGGAATGATTCTGATGCGCATGTTTGGCTTTCAAATTTAAAAGCACTCACGGATGAATTTGTTAAAAAGTTGAAATTATTTCTTCCAAAACAAAACTATCCGATTCGAACGGGAGTGCATCCCAATACAGCTTTTACATTAATTTTAGCTCTAGAGTTTGCAAAGGCTTTTCAAGATTTAGAGTTAGAAAAATTAATCACTGAGCGTGCCAAAACATATTATTTAACAGATCAAAAGTATCCAATGAAGCTTGAGCCAAGTGGTGAAGATTTTTTATCGCCTGCGCTTTTAGAAGCTGTATTGATGTCAGAAATTCTTTCAAGAAATGAATTTCAGAAATGGGCAGAACAATTTTTTAGTGGATATAAGCCAATTGAAATCAATGCTATTTTAAATCCTGTGACCGTATTAGATCGAACAGATCCAAAACTTGTACATTTGGATGGATTAAATTTTAGTAGAGCGTGGTGTTTTCGAAAGTTAGCGTTGAGAATTCCTCAAAAAACAAAACTTTTTGAAGAGGCAGCCCAAAAACATTTTAAACAATCACTGCCTTTTTTATCAAGTGGCCAATATGAAGGTGAACATTGGCTTGCAAGCTTTGCAACATTGAGCTTATTATAATTTTGAAAAGGACAAATGAACAATGGCAATCAAAGAATTAAGCGAAGAACAGATTCGTACAATGACACTTCAAGAAAAAGATGAGTGGTGGTTAAAGAATGTTTACAAAGGTGACATGCCTCAGCTGAATTTGCGTTCAGCTATAACCGGCATGATTTTGGGCGGAGTTTTAAGCTTAACGAATTTATACATTGGCATCAAAACGGGTTGGACGTTAGGTGTGGGCATCTCTTCAGTCATTTTGTCTTACGCATTTTTTAAAATCTTGTCGAAATTAAAACTGGGTCAAGAAATGTCAATTCTTGAAAACAATGCCATGCAATCAATCGCTACCAGTGCGGGTTACATGACAGCACCTTTGATGGCATCACTTCCTGCCTACATGATGGTAACGGGTAAAGTGATACCGATGTGGCAAACGATTTGGTGGATTTGCGTGTTAGCAACATTGGGAGTGTTATTTGCATTTCCTCTTAAAAAAAGATTCATCAATGAAGAACAAATGCCTTTTCCTGAAGGTTATGCAGGTGGAGTCGTATTAGATAATTTACATTCAGACACTGGTAAAGAAGGCATTTTTAAAGCAAAGCTTTTAATGGCGGGTGCTACTATTTCTGCAGTCATTGAAACTATGAAAAATGAAGTCGTAATGACGTTTATGAAACTAAAAGCGCTCACACTGCCTGAATATTGGGACAATATAATTTATAAATTTGCAAATCCTACAATTTTAGGATCATCTCTCAAGTCTCTTACGATTCAATTCGATTCATCGATCGTCTTGATGGGAACGGGCGGATTGATGAATATGAAAACAGCCATGTCGATGCTTTTGGGTGGTTTCATCAATTATTTTTTATTAGCGCCAGTGTTGATTAAAGCAGGCATCATTCCTGAAGCAAAATTCAAAGCAATTGCAATGTGGTCTCTTTGGGGTGGAGCTTCGATGATGACGACCGCATCGTTATATTCTTTCTTCTCAAAACCACAAATTTTAATTGAAGCATTTAAAAAACCTTTTCAAAAAAATCAAAAAACAAAAGACATTTTAGAACACATTGAATTACCAATGAAGTTATTTGTAATTGGAATTCCGATTGTAAGTTTAATTACAATTGCATTAGGACACATTTGGTTTGGAATCCACTGGTGGTTAGGGCTAATTGCAATTCCGCTTGTTTTTATTTTTACATTGATTGCAGTTACATCAACGGGACTTACAGCAATTACACCGGGTGGAGCAATCGGAAAACTTACTCAAATTACGTACAGTATGCTGGCTCCAGGAAATATGGCTACGAATCTAATGACAGCAGGTATTACGGGTGAAGTAGCATTGAATGCTAGTAACTTATTAATGGACATTAAACCAAGCTACATGTTGGGTGGAAAACCTCGCCACCAAGCTCTCGGTCATTTTTTAGGAATATTCGCGGGAGCAATGGTAGCAGTGCCAGCATTTTATGTTTTATTTCACAATGACATCAGCGTTTTTACTTCTGATAAAATGCCGCTTCCCGGTGCTGCTATTTGGAAAGGTGTTGCTGAAGTTTTAACCAAGGGTTTATCTGTGCTACATCCAACTGCACAACTTGCAGCTGTTGTGGGTGCGGTATTAGGAATTGTATTTGAAGTGTTAAATATTAAATCCAAAGGCAAGTTTATGATTTCAGCGGTAGGCTTGGGACTTGGATTTGTGTTGCGCTTTCCGGATACATGGGCGATGGCATTGGGCACACTTTTATTTTGGATTGCTGAGAAAAAATACAAAGATCAAAAAAGTTTTGGTTATCGCGCGTTTGTTTTAAATCGAGAAACATTTGCTGCTGGAGTGATCGCAGGCGGATCGATTATTGGAATCGCTTTAATGCTAATCGAAACGATGATGAGTCACTAAAAAAAGTATAAAGCTCATTCGCTAACAAAAACGGGTCTGATCTTAACTAATATTTTTTGTTTATTTTGATTTGGATCTGTTTTTCTATGATTTGGTTTAATTAAAATAATATCGTCTTCTGACCACAGTGAATTGTTCGCTTTCTTTTTTTCTTCTTCGTATTGTCTGCTGAAACTTGCATAGGTCATGTAACCAATTCCTTGATCAATCGCAACGGCTGCCCATCCTAAGAATCTAAGTGGTTTGTAGCCAGTTTTAGATGCAAGATTTTCAAAATATCTCGTTGAATAAAAATCAAGTTGAGTTTGATCGTTGCCAATCGACATTTCCCATCTGGTGTCGAGGTTAATGCGTCCTGTGTCGGCTTCATGTTTAACCAAAACATTCATTAGGGTCGAGTCAAAAAATGAAAATAATCCGCCGATGAGTAAAGCCTTTGGTGTGCTTTTTACTGTTGCCGCAATTCCTGACATCCAAAAAGTTTCATTCGACATAAATGCTACGTCTTGAATGATTCCTTTGTTAGAAACTGCATTTTTAGCCATGATGATTGGATTTGGATCATAAATTTCATCATGTTTATCATGAATTTCTGCTGCAATTTGAATCGATTGAACTGCTAAAATATATCTCCAGTTTTCAAACCCGCCTTTTGCAGTCTTGGCAACAGTTTTTAATGATTTACCAATGAGAGCAAACATGCGCTCACGGCTAATCAAAGCACGAATCGTAATATCTACTTGTTGGGCTACAGGTTTTTTTAATAAATTTTCAGTTGCAACAAGTGCTGCTCGTTCACCTAAGAATTTGGCAACTGCTTTTTTAATTCCCAATTTTTCATATTGCTTCACTGCTTTTTTTGCAAATGCATCGGTATATTTGTCTATGACTTTCATCACCAGTGTTTCAGAAGTCATTTTAGAAAAAGTTTTAAAAGTAGAGCGAAGAAGGGCGTTTGCGCTTTTCATTAATTCGCCACCGAAAAAGAAAATTCCCGCATCGATCACAAGTAAACCGCAATCTTTTAAAGTTTGTTTAAAACTTAAAGACCCCATCATACTTTTAAAGTGTAGGTCGATCAGATTGCTAATATATTTATATTCTTCAGTGTCACTGCCACTTTTTTTAAGACTATGTTCCAAGCGAATGTACAAGTCTTGTAAATCCATTTCTTGTCTGTCTAATTTGGCGTCTTGTTTTGAAACTGTATCTGCTGTGAATGATACAAAATGTAAAATATTGCTCATAATGATTCCAGAAATCCAGCGATCAGAATAATCAATATAAGTATTTAAGATAATTGAAGCAGAATCCCAGCCATCTTCAGAGTAGGCAGGCATTTCAACGGCGTCAATCACACCATCTTGATTACGATACATCCAAGTATCATAAAATCCATCGCCATCGAGATCTCTACCGTATAAAAGTGTAACTTCAGAATCTGGTGCAAATTTTCTAAATTCCTGATGTGAAATAGCAATTTCTTTTTCATTGTGTTCGTTAAAGTATTGATTCAATACAAAGTATTCGTTATTCCCATTTTTTTGTAATCGTTTGGTGATTGAATTTTGAATGGGTTTGAATGGGATGATCTTTTCAGCAGCAAAGCTAAAATGTTGATATGTGAACAGTGATAATAAAATGAAAAGCGTTTTAATCATGGTACCATTCGAAAGCATAAACCAATAACATTGCGAACTTAGTGCCAAAAAAAGTAAAATAATAGGCTATATACTGACTTATACGGTCTTATACTGCCTCAATATGTTGAATTATCATACACTTGTAACTTTTATTACATTACGGACAAGGCGTAGATGTTCCAATGTGATTGTAAATGGCTGTTTCATGCAAAAGACCTGTTTGATTTGGATTTTCCCAATCAATATTTGCATGAGTGCTTGTGTAAAGGATTGCATTCACATAAGCAGCATCAATTAATTGTAAAACCAATGCTCCGTTTCGATATTGGCCATTAGCGCCTAACACATTGTTTTTTACCTTATCGGGAGTGGTTCCATAGATACCACTCAGAGCGATTACGTTTGTCGGAAACCCAACTTTTAACTCTGTTAATTGAGTTGCACCTGCAACACCTGCTCCTAATGAATAGGTTTGGAGTGGTGATTGGCTATTAAGCGATTGTAGCATATTTTGCTGATAAATAAGTGCGTTTGTAGTAACGCCATTAATTTTAATTTGTGCCTCCGTGGAAAGATCAGCATTTGTAATCATAATGACAAATTTTTTATTTGGATCAGTGATTTTGTTCTGAATATTTACCATATTATTTTCAAGCATATTAAATAAATTTACATTTGTAGTTGCATGATCGTCATCGTATTCATGTTGATGACCATTATTATTGATCCATGTTGAGCTAGGGTTTGTAGCATCCACATCAAAATGACCGCAAGCAATTCCCCCTACTTCTGTTCCTGGATCAGTAAAGGGATCAGTGCCACCACCATTTGTACCCAATTCTGTAGATCCTGAAATTTGTGAATCGGAAAGATTATTTTGTGTAATTGTCTTACCGAAATCTTGATCTTTGGTACATGCTGAAAGTATAAATAATAATGGAATCAGTACCGTTATAAATTTGTTCATAAATCCCCCTAATATTCCCAATAATTATATAACGTGCAAGAACTAAGCCTTGTTATAATATTGAAATTATTAGATAATTTAAAATATGAGCACTGAAAATTCGTAAAGATTTTTTACAGTGATAAATTATTGTACATAAGGGTAGACTGATAGCATGAAGCGACCAAAACAGCATCAAGGGCAACAACCAGATCGCAAAAAGCATGATGAAAGTTCAAGACAAGGTCATCATAGAGGCGCAGATGGTAGATCAAAAATATTAGAGCAATTAAGACAAGCTCAGCATGAACGAATTACGGGTCAAAAACCGAAGACTGAATTTAAAAAAAGTGAATACGAAGAGAGTAATGAGCGCAATGAAAATCGTGAGCGCAGTGAAAATCGCGAACGTAGAGAAAATCGCGAACGTAGAGAAAGTCGCGAACCACGTCAGCATCGTGAGCATCGAGAGAAACGCGAGTACCGAGATCAAGGTGGGTTTCGTAAGGATCATGACCAAAAACCAAGTAAATATTCGAAACCTAAAAAACCTGAACGATTTGAGAAAAAGAAAAAAGACAAAGTAGGATTTAAAGATCGTTTCAATCGAGACCAAATTGGCAAAAAACGATTTGGTTTTCATGATCGAAAAGGTTCAGGTAAACCACGCACAAATGTTGGAGTAGAAATCCACGGCGAAGTTCAAATGAAATCCAAAGGTTTTGGTTTTATTTTACATAAGCCAGAAGATATTTTTATCAATCCTGATCAAGCAAAGGGTTTAGTGAATGGTGATTGGGTTAAGGCGTGGATTAATCCGAAAACAAAAGAACTTTATAATTTAGAAGTACAAAAACGAAATTTAAAAATGTTTATCGGAACATACGATACAAATTTCGGACAACGAATTGCGGTTTTAGAAGAACGAACAGGCAGACAAGAAGTTCAGATCATTGAAAACCCCAAAATCGATGGTTTGCGCAACGGCGACAAAGTATTGGTTGAAATCAAATCATACGAACCACGATTGCAAGGTGTGATTTTAAAAACATTTGGAGCAAAACTTGCGCCCAAGTTAGATACGTATTCAGTGGTAGTGCGTTCACAATGGCCAGAAGATCATTCAGATGAAGCAAAAAAACAAGCAGAAGAACTTTCAAAAGACATTCAAGAAATTGAAAAAACAAATGAATACAAAGGTCGAAAAGACTTGCGGGATAAATTTTTTATCACAATCGACGGCAAAGATGCTCGTGACTTTGATGACGCAATTTATGTAGATCGAACTGAATCTGGATATGTACTATATGTGGCCATTGCCGATGTTGCAGAGTTTGTACGACCTGAAACCAAATTAGATGAAGAAGCGTATGGAAGAGCTACTTCAGTTTATTTTCCAGAGTGGGTGATTCCGATGTTACCTGAAGCTTTGTCTAATGGAGCGTGCAGTTTGCGTCCTAATGAAGAAAAGCTAACTCTTACTTGCGAAATGCATTTTGATAAAGACGGAAAGAAGCGTTCTTCAAAAGTATATGAATCAGTAATTGAATCTAAGCGCCGTTGTATTTATGAAGATGTGCAAAAAGAATTTGATGCGGGTGAAGAGTTTTGGAAAATTCCCTATGAATTATTTCGTAAAATCAGAACTCGAAGATTCAACAGGGGTGCATTAGATCTTGATTTGCCTGAAGCTAAAATTGTTTTAGATAAAGAAGGCAACACTATTGATATTCAAAAAACAGAGCGAGTAGACTCTCACAAAGTAATTGAAGAGTTTATGATTATTGCCAATGAATCAGTCACAGAAATCATGGAAAAAGAACGATGGCCGTTCGTGTATCGAGTGCATGAACCACCTAAAGAAGAATCGCTTCAAAAATTTGAAAAATTTGCACAAGCTTTGGGATTACGTCCAAATATTGGAGACGGTAGTGATCCGAAACGAATTTCAGCTTTTATTAAATCGCTTGAAGGAAAAAATTACGCGAATACTTTGCATTATTTATTGCTAAGATCTTTGAAACAAGCTCGATACGATACAATGAATTTATTTCACTTTGGATTAGCCTCGCGAGCTTACACTCACTTTACTTCTCCCATTCGT
Organism: uncultured Bacteriovoracaceae bacterium; assembly: GCA_964572865.1. Taxonomy (GTDB): domain Bacteria; phylum Bdellovibrionota; class UBA1018; order UBA1018; family UBA923; genus CAZNGN01. Next base: position 46,512 of record CAZNGN010000001.1, read on the forward strand.
CGGTACCCCGATTTGATGGTTCACCGAATTATTAAACGTTTTGTGCGACATCAAAAATTCACACGAGAAGAACAAGATAAGTATGTTGAGTATCTAAATGAGGCATGTGATCACTGTTCAAAACAAGAACGAAAAGCCGAAGAATTAGATCGAAAAGTTGAAAAAATTAAAAAAGCTCGTTTTATGGAAAAACACTTGGGCTCATCATTTGGTGGAAGAGTAATCAGTGTTTCTGAAGCAGGTGTGTTTGTAGAGTTAAACGACTGGTTTATCGAAGGATTAGTAGCCATTGATGAATTAGGGTCTGATTATTATGAATATATTGAAGATCGTTTCATGATACGAGGCAAAAGAACAGGAACTAAGTTTAGACTAGGTGATGAAATTCGTGTTACAGTCTTACGTGTAGACATCGACTCAGGGTTAATCGATTTTACCTTAGAAGATGCAGAAGAAAATGCAGATATTTAAAACAGGAATTCAAATTACTCAAACAGTTAAAAACGTTCAAAGACTTCGAACAATCTTAGGAGTCTTTGGTCGTTACGGACTTGAAGAGTTTTTAGTCCGAATGGGATTGCAAAAATATATTCCCGCTGCCGTACGTGCTGAAGGAGTTGAGCAACGTACGTTACCAGAGCGTCTGCGTTTGGCGTTCGAAGAGTTAGGTCCCACATTTGTAAAATTAGGTCAAATTTTAGGCAATCGTCCTGATATGTTGCCTGATGCATTTATTGAAGAGTTTAAAAAATTACAAGACAATGTTCCGCCTGTTTCTTTCGATCAAATGAAACCACTCATAGAAAAAGAACTGGGCGCTACAATTGACTCAAAATTTTCTTATTTTAATCAAACACCAATCGCAGCTGCATCGATTGGACAAGTGTACGAAGCAAGACTCAATACGGGTGAAGAAGTCGTTGTAAAAGTTTTAAGACCTGAAATTGAAGAAGTGATTAAAAATGATGTCGCAATCTTGTCGTTTTTAGCTGCTGCGATGGAAAAATATATTCCAGAAGCAAAAGTCATAAGTCCCGTACAAATGGTTGAAGAATTTTTTGCAATATTAAACAACGAAACAAATTTTGTAATTGAAGCAAATACAACAATTAAAGTTGGTGAAAATTTTAAATCAAACGATCGAATTAAAATTCCAAAAGTGTATCGTAATTTTTCATCTCAGAGAGTTTTAACATTAGAACGCCTACATGGAATTAGAATTACTGAAGTAGAGAAGTTGCGCGCGCAAAGCATTGATCCCAAAGAACTCGTTACCATAGGTGCCAAAGCATTTTTTAAAATGGTCATGCAAGATGGTTTATTTCATGGCGATTTACATGGTGGAAATTTATTTGCGCTAAAGAATAACAAAACAGGCGAACCACAAATTGGTGTGATCGACTTTGGAATCGTAGGGCGCTTGTCTGCCTCTTCGCGTGATACTTTAGGTCGCATGGTAATGGCATTGGTAACAGAAGATTACGATACTTTATGTTACGAATATGCTGAGCTCGGAGCGGTCGGAACGTCAGTTGATTTTCCTGCGTTTCAAAGAGAAGTGAGAAATTCATTAGCACCGTACATGGGACTTTCTTTACGAGATGTTAAAATTGGACAAGTTCTCATCAACTCAACCAGAATTGCAACGAAATACAATATTCGAATTCCTGGTGATTGGATGATCGTTTTTAAAGCGATGTTCTCACTTGAAGGACTCGGTCGACAGCTTGACCCTGACTTTGATTTCTTAGGAATTGGTCATGAGCTCATTAAAGACACAATTAAAGATAAATTTTCATTAGAAAAAATCACTAAAGATTTTAGTTATGTTGCCAGAGATTTAACCGCACTCATTCAAGTAGCGCCCCGACAAATTCGTTGGATGTTTCGTAAATTCAACTCAAATGATTTTGCGTTTGAAATTCAACTCAAAGACGTTGAAACATTACGAAGACAAGTTGAAAAAAGTTCAAAAGGCATTGGCTTTGCAATTATGTCAGCAGGCTTTGTGATGGCAGGTGCGATCAGCTTACAAGTTTCTTCACAAGCAATGTGGAAAGGCTATCCTGTTATTTCGGGAACATTATTTTTATTCGGATTCTTAGGTTTTTTTGGACTCATATTAAAAAAATGGCGGTAATTTCGGAGAATTCTTAACATGCTCAAATGGCGTGAAAGTTATAACCTCGGAATTAAATCAATCGATCAGCAACATAAAAAATGGATTGAACTAATGAACGCAGTTCTTGGTGCATTTTATATTCCAGGAAAAACAGAAAATATTGAAAAACTATTAAATGATGTGAATAAATTTGCGCATGCGCATTTTGACTACGAAGAAAAATTATTTAAAAAAATCAGTTATAAATATGAAGAAGAACATTGTCAGCAACATCTAAAGTTTTACGCTTTAATTGAAGAACAGAAGAAAAAACTGAAGGCTGGTGAGATTAAAAGCGTATCGGAACTAGTGCCTTTTTTTCAAAATTGGTTACTTCAACACATATCGGTTGAAGATAAAAAATACGTCAAAGAATTTCAGTTAAATCATATTGAGTAAAAATGTAAAAGCCTCGGGTTTGAGGCCCGAGGCTTTTAGGGAAGTAGGGTATTCGCATTAATTTTTTACTACATTTATACTTTTAACTACTCTAGCAATTTTAAAGCAACTTTACTTGCCATATTTGCTTGAGCAAGAACTGAAGTACCAGATTGTAACAAGATGTTGTTTCTAGTAAGTTCTGATGTTTCTTCAGCCACATCCACATCGCGGATACGTGAATTTGCTGCCGACAAGTTTTCATCTTGTACTGACAAGTTGTTCACGGTTGATTGTAATCGGTTCTGCATGGCGCCGATATCAGCTCTTATCGAGTTTACTCGAATCAAGGCTTCGTCGATGACAGCTAAAGCTGTTTGCGAGCCAAGTTTAGTTGATGATGATTCGCCACCTAACTTTAATGCAGCAATTGTTGCATTAGAGTTTTCTGCATTGAACACGATACGGTCAGTGAGAGGATTGTTTCGAGTTCCCACTTGGAACTCTAACACACCTGATTGACCATTCAACAGTGGTGTGCCGTTGAATTCAGTAGAGTTTGCAATACGATCGATTTCGTCTTTCAAGCTTTGAAACTCTCGATCAGTAAAACGTCTTTCAGTGTCGCCGATCGTATCAGAAGCTGACTGTACTGCTAACTCACGAAGCCTTACTAAGATGTTTGAGATTTCTGTTAATCCACCTTCAGAGACTTGGACTAAGCTTACGCCGTCTTGAGCATTCCTTCTGGCCTGTCTCAAACCTCGTGTTTGTGCTACGAGATTTTCTGAGATAGCCAATCCAGCTGCGTCGTCTCCTGCTCTTGTAATTCTCGAACCCGATCCTAACTTTTCTAAGCTTTTATCAAAAGCTCGTCGAGTATTGGATAGAGTACGTAGAGCGTTGATCGCTGATGTATTGGTTACTATTCTAAAACCCATAATTGCCTCCGTTCAATTTGTCCGTCTTCCATGACAGATGCTCGTCTCCATACGAGCAGAGGGACATTCCATGCCCCAGGGTTTTGGACTCAGTCACAGAGTGTGCAACCATGCACACTCTAAAACTGATCCAGGAAACAGACCAGGCCACCTCAATATAGACACCATTGTCTATCTCAAGAGAGTGCATGCGTTCACATGCAACTTTCGCCTGTCCAAACCGCCACAAAAGTGGGGTCTAGTTGTTTAGAGGAAGAGCGCAGTACTACTCACAATTTCTTCCTCAATCTTTTTCTTAAGCGCCGCCTTTTAAGAGAGACAGAGCATTCATGCTGGATTGATTTGCTTGAGACAACACTGCAGTACCAGCTTGCATAAGTATGTTGTTCTTTGTTAGCTCTGCACTTTCTTGAGCGATATCTGTATCGCGGATTCGGCTGTTTGCACTCATCATGTTTTCTACGCTGATGCCTAAGTTGTTGATGATTGATTGCAATCGGTTTTGCATTGCCCCGAAGTCAGCTCGAATCGAAGATACTGATACGATCGCGCTATCGATAGAACCTAATGCATTTTGTGCACTCGATTTATCGGCTACATTTGATAGATTCAATCCGAGAGCGACGCTGTTAACGTCTGCGCTCGATGAATCGAAGAAGGTGATCCGGTCAATGTTCGGATTGTTTCGAGTTCCGACTTGGATTTCGAAAACCGATCCTGTTCCATTGAGCAGATTAATCTTGTTGAATTCGGTCGCGTTGGCGATACGGTCTACTTCAGAGAGTAGAGCATCGTATTCTGAATTTAAGAACTTGCGTTCCGTCGGACCGACTGTGTCTGAAGCAGCTTGCACTGCAAGTTCTCGTAAGCGGATCAAGATATTTGAAATCTCTTGTAATCCACCTTCGGCAACTTGAACTAAGCTGACACCGTCTTGAGCATTTCTTTCGGCTTGTTGTAAGCCTCTGATTTGCGCTCTTAAGTTTTCTGATATTGCTAATCCCGCAGCGTCTTCTCCTGCTCGATTGATTCGTGAACCAGATGCCAATCTTTCTAAAGATCGGTCTAAGTTCTGTCTCGTCAATCGCAAGTGACGTTGTGAATTTAGCGCCGCAACGTTTGTGTTAATGCGGAGACCCATATTATCCTCCTTGATAATTGAACTTCAATCCCTGAAGTTCAGATGCTTGTGCTCCCTTCCCAAAGAACTCATGCACCTTACATTTCACTCTTCGTCAGGTGGTTTTTTTCCTTTAGTAAAAAACACGTGTCTTTAACACACACACCAAAATTTCCGGCTAAAATTGCCTTTTTCGACCATTTTTTGCCGCTTTTTTGAATTTATGTTACGATTTTTTTATAAATGTCTAATTTTCAGCCTAAAGCTTGTACAAAATCTGAATTAAATGAGTGGATTTCGTTTCTCGATTCTCAATTTGAATATGGAGAAACTCATAGTTACGGAGTAGATTTCGCGCCACTTTTCGAAGAGAAAGCATTACCAAACTCTCGTCTTATATATATAGACAATAAGATAGCTGCTTCGGCGACCGTTTATCCTAAAAAAATGTTTATAGGTGCTGATACATTAACCTTAGGTGTAATTGGAGCAGTAGCTACTCATTCAGATTATCGAAATCAAGGCATGTCATCTACAATCATCGAGGAGCTGGAAAAAATTGCCCAGTCACTTTCATTAGACGGAATGATTTTGTGGTCAGATAAAGAAGAATTTTATTCACGATTAGGATTTCATCCTGCCGGACAACAATTGATTTATTTTTTGGGAGCATTAGAGAGTGCCCCAAAGGTAAGCGGAAAATTGGAACGTGGGTGGAACTTGTCTGAAGTGGGTCAAATCTATAATCAGCATTTAGTTCGATCCGAAAGGTCAGTTGAATATTGGAAATCAATCGAACGCATCACAAGTTGCGATCGTTATCAGTGGGTCGATGATACTGGTTCAGTCAAAGCATATTTGGGTTTCAATCGTGGTAAAGATATGCAAAACGTCATTCACGAATGGGGCGGTTCTGCAGAGTGCTTGCATGCATTGGTGAGTGAAGTATTAAAAATTCATCCCAATTTAATGTGGCTCACACATCCCGATTTAAATGACCCAATCAGAAAAAAATTACCTACCGACGAAAAACCTGTTTTAAAAAGCCATTTAGGTTTAATGCGGATGTTTCGCAAAGTTGAACCCTCCGTTCTTGAGCATTTATGGTTTTGGGGTTTAGATTCTCTGTGATTTAAGCCAAAGAACCATTTCTCTGAAATTTTTTGTAAATTAATCGATCAATTTACAAAAAATGTCATTTATTTGTAATGTTTACACGAAAAATATTAATAATTTTACTAAAAAATTTCCTGAATAAATAAATTATACAATGTTAATTATTTTAAATTAAAAATAGTCGCACGTAAAACCACCGCCCGATGAATTATTGTTAATTTTGAAGAAAAAATCATTTAGAAAATTTGACCGAAGTTAAAAGAAAAAATTGAATTAAGATAGTGCTCAAATTTAGCACAGTTTTTGCTTTAAATTTAATTATGAGAAGTTATCAGTTAGAATTAATTCCCAAATCAAAATATAAAAAAAGAAAAGTGACGAGAGCTATCTCAACGAACGCTTTTAATCATGTCGTGATGAAGTGCGTGTCACCAGTGTTGAGACTAAATCGAAGAGAAATCAAAATGATTGTATATACGGCACAAGAAAAATTTAAAATTCAGTTACAAGCAATTACAATTATGGAAAATCACATTCATTTAATTATAAAAGTTCAAAGCAGAAATCAATTTGCAAATGCAATGAGATATATGGCGGGAATGATTGCGTTGAAAATAGCAAAAGGCAAACTTTGGTCGCAAAGAGTTTGGTCACGAATCGTGACGAAGGGCCGAGATTTTGAAAATACTTTGAAATATATTTGTCGAAATCCCATTATACCTAAAATATGGGACATTGAAGACTCGTTTAATATTTACTTGGGCCGACTGAGAGTTTAAGGTTAAATATAATGGAACAAAAAACCAAAATTCAAGAATTCAAAAAAATTGGTCAATACACTACCGAATCTGTTTTCAAACATACAAATAAACATTGGGATGTTTGGATTACGCTTCTCAATAAAGCGGGCGCCAAAACTTCTACACATAAAGAAATTGTTCATATTTTAAAAACTAAATATAAATTAACACCTTGGTGGCAGCAAGCAGTAGCAATCGGATATGAAATCGCCGTCGGAATCAGACTTGAAGGTCAAAATCATAAAGGACTTTATAGTACGACTGCAACAAAATCGATTTATGCTTCAAAAGAGCAACTATTTAAAACGATCATTTCAACAACCGGTCAAAGTTCGTGGCTATTACCGTTGTCGCCAGTTGAAATCAAACCTAAAAATATGTTTGAAACAGACGACGGATTTTTTGGCGAAATTCGAACGATTCATCTTAACAAACGAATTCGATTGTCATGGCAAGATCCTGAATGGGATAAAAAAACGACGGTTCAAATCGACATCGTTCCAAAAGAAAAAGACAAATGTTTGCTTGTCATTTCTCATACCGATTTAAGAACTGAAAAGATTAAAAAAACAATGTCTGATCGTTGGAAGAAGGCTGTAAATAATTTAAAAAATCTAATCGAGCCGTAAAATTTTGCTACTTATTTTTCCATTTTTTATCTAACTCGAGATATTCTTTTTCTCTATATTTTACTATTTTACGAATGAGCATTTTGGGCAGAGGCTTGTGAATTGGAAATTGAATAGAGCCTTTAGCTGTTTTAAATTTTTTAAGTTCCAATTTAAATTTACGAATTGGTCCTGATGTTGGATAAAAGCCGATGTGCTTATTATACCCCGCAAATACTACCAATATTCGATTGTAAGAAAATGTGGGCATTCCCCATTTAATTTCTTCTTTTGCTTTTGGAATGGTAGATTTAATTATTTTTTTCATTTCTTTCAATTTTGCTTGCGAAACTTTTGGAGCATTCAAAATATATTCAGTTATTGTTTTAGGTCGTGACATAATTGGGGTTATATTCAGTTTACGCTTCTTGAAGAATCTTTTCGATTTCTTTTCGAATTACGTCTTCAGCAATGCGAGGCATTTCTTCGCGAGCAAATCGAGATAAAAAATCTCCCAATTCTTTTCGTACCAATTGCTCAATTTCAGCACGAGTCATGCTTGGAGTAGATGTTTCATAAGTAAAATTTGATACTGCTTTTGTGAGAGGTTCTTGAGCAGCTCGTAATACCGATTTTGACATCTCTCTCGTTTGTTCACGAACTTGATCAACGGTTACTTTTTTAGGTGGCGGCGGTGGTGATGCAATCGTAGTAATCGGATCAATTGGTCCGATTGGTGGAAGTGATTCAACCAAAGCTAAATCTTCACTTACATTTAAATCAAATTTAGGTTCTAGTTTTTTTGCTTCTTTCAGTACTTCTTTTTTAGGAGTTAAAACATGATTTAAAAATGTGCTATTTCCATCATCGATTTGCTTTGTTGATCCTAAATCAAAAGCAGGTTTTGCTTGCTGTTTTGGAGCAGCGTTTGGAATCGGAGGCGGTGGTGCTGGAGGATTCATTGCTTCAGTTTGTTTTAGATTTTTAGAATCATCTAAATTCCAGTCTAATTCGTCTAATTTTGACATTTTGATTGTTGAAGAAGTTAATCCTTGAATGTCTAAGTCATTCGATACAGGTGGGGGATTTTCAACCGGTAAGCCACTAAAAGAACTTACCGAAAGTGTGGGCTCTTCAAAAGAAGTTCTAGCTGAATTCGCAGCTGGTTGTAATTCAGCGATTTTCACAAATGCTGAAGTAACAACTTTTCTTAAATGTGCAGGATCAAATGGTTTAATGAGTCTGCCTTGAAAATGTAGATGTTGAATTTGTGCTTCATCAGGGCGCTCAAATGCACTCACCATTAAAATAAATCCAATATTTGCAGTTGCGCTGTTTTCTGCGCACATTTTTTTAATTGTAAATGCATCAAATTGCGGGAGTGAAATATCAATCAGTACCAAATCTGGATGATAGCTTTCAATGAGTTTAAGCGCATCGGTGCCGTCATTTACAGTTTGAATTTCATAGCCATCAGAAGATAGAGCTAATTTAATAACTTTTTGAATTGTCACTGAATCATCAGCAACTAGGATTTTCTTACCCATTAAAAGAAGTATTCCAAACGCAGCATTGAGTGTCAAATATTAAGAAGTATTGGGATTTTTCAATTTCCAACCTTTGAATATCCACAAAATAAAAAATTGATTGAGTACTTAAAATTTCGCTTCGCACAGATTAAAAAATCAGCCATAATAATTGTAGACCCTGTGGGTTCATAGAGGAAAACGTCGGATTTGAACCTACAAGTCAATTCCAAGGGGGCTGTCCCTGTTAGTGGTGAGCAAGCTTGTAAAACCAAGAAGCCTAAAGCTAACATCACGGCGCCCACGTTAAACCTTGGGTTTCAAATTGACTCCCTCTCCATCAGGGTCGCCTTTTTAAGAATTTACATCAGACAAGATGTCTGAAACACTCATGGGCAAGAAGCCTAAAACCAGAACAAAAAGGAGTTTTGTAGAATGGCAACCAATAGTCAATTTTTGGCAGAAAATATTTCTTGGATTAACGAATTAGCAAAATCTGAAATCAATCCTGATGCTCATAATATTTTAAACTCTTTAAGTGAATTAGATCCAAAAGCACTCGTAGAAGAAAGCGCTGTCGAAATTTTACAAACATTGCGTGATATTTTTAATGATTATGCAAGAGCATTTAATAGTTATTCTGAAAGTGGCAATCGTTATAATGAAGTAAAAGTATACGGCATTACAAATACAGCTGCTGACTTTATGGTTTTTCGAAATAGCGTAAAATTAGTTTTTTCAAATACTACACACGGTATCATTAACATTTCATTTAGTAATCACAACACAGGCTCTGTGATGGTGAACGGAAATTTAATTCAAAATCAAAGTGCAATGAATTTAACTGCTCAAAGTAAAGACTTGATCGCACAACTTGGTCCATTTTTAGATGTATCTTGGACGTATCAAGGTGAAAAAATTGAGCTTGAAAGATTGGCAAAATATTATTTTGTAGAATTTACAAAAGCTTCTCGCGCTGAAAAGAAAGAATCAGCGAATCAAGCTCTCCTTAAACAAATCAAGACTCTTCTCCAAGACAAGGGGATCAATCTCTAATTGTTTAATTAGATCGGTTCCGTTTAGTGAGAAGTCGCCACCATGTTCGAAATTTCCTTTACCTGGCACAACTAAGTTTGGATCCATTTTAAATTTTTCTGCTAAAATTTGTCCCATTTCAAACCAAGATACTTTTGTCAATCCGCCTAAATGATAAGTTTCATTTCTTGTTTCTTGAGTTGCAGCCCATTCAATCGCTTTCATAGCTACATCAATTGAAAGAAAGTTGTGAAACTCATTGTCTGGTAATTCTACACGATCGCCTCGTTGTAGTCGTATTCTAATTTTATCGATCGCACTCGGATGGTAAATACTTCCTTTGCCAATAAACGGAGCAAATCTAAAAATGGTATAAGTAGAAACTTTGCTTAGAATAATGTTTGATCCTGCAAGTTGGCTTTTTCCATATTGAGTTTCAGGATTGGTCACATCGTTTTCAGAATAATTACCTTTTTTTCCATCAAATACAAAAGGAGAAGAAACAAAAATTAATCGGTGTGGAACATTGTCTCCATAAGATGAAATAGAGACTGCACCTAAGGTATTTACTGCTTCAGCCATTTGAGGTTTTTTTGCACACTCTAAAAAATCAGTAACACCCGCACAGTAAATAATTGCATCAGGACGTAAGTTTGCAAATACACGCTTCATGTAGTCGCGATCAGAAACACTGTAAATTGTGTGTGTGACACCAGGCAACGGGATGATATTTTTATTAAAAGCTGCAATCACTTTGTAGCGTTTTCTTAAAAATTGAACTAAGTTTGAGCCCAAGAAACCACTGGCACCCACAACCATGATTGTTTTTACACTCATGGTTTGATTATTGCTCAATTATGAGTGAATTGGGAGTCAGAAATTTAATTTTGGAGTTAAAAATGAGTGAGATTTTAGAAGTATTAAAGCTAAATACTGAAGCTAAGCTACCAACTAGAGCGCATGTGGGTGACGCTGGAATCGATTTATACGCTTTAAACGATGTTATCTTAATTTCTCGCACTCCTGCGAAAATTCAAACTGGAATTGCAATGGCTATTCCTCACGGGTTTGTTGGAATGATCTGTGATCGCAGCTCGATGGGAGCCAAAGGAATTCGTGTGTTGGGGGGAATCGTAGATTCTGGTTATCGTGGAGAAGTGCAGGTTCTTTTGATTCTTCTTTCTGACGGTAATTTTGAAATTAAAAAGGGTGATAAAATCGCACAAATGTTAATCATGCCTGTGAATTTATGTTCTTTAAAAGAGGTTGAAGCACTTTCTGATACGTCTCGATCTACGGGTGGTTTTGGAAGTTCGGGCAGATAAATTAAAAACATCTTATATATATTGTATTCGGCACTTTGCAACAATTGTGGTTTTCTGCAACAGTGAATTTTTTGATAAAACATTGAAATTCCAACGATTTTAATTGGCACTTTTTCTGCATTTTCTCATTTCATAAGGCTTAACAGTATTGAAAGGAGTCCTTATGTTTAAATCTAATTTCATTTTAATCACCATTCTTATGTTCGCAGGTACTAGCACATTTGCTTCAAATGTTGCTCGTGCTGAAAAAGGTGAAGGTCCATGTAGAAAAATTGTAGATGCTTGTACCGCTGCTGGATTTGTAAAAGGCGGACACAAACCTAAAAAAGGTGAAAACAAAGGTCTGTGGAAAGATTGTGTGAATCAAATTGTATCTGGACAATCAGTTCCAGGCGTAACCGTAGATCCATCTGAAATTGAAGCTTGTAAAGTAAAACGCGCAAGTAAAGGTAAATAATTATTTAACTACTGACATTGGCCTGGCACGATTTTTCCTTTTCGAAACTCGTGCCAAGTCATAAAGTCCATGCATTTGTCGTCAAGTTGTACAATGTATTGATCCCACAACTTAAGAAATTTTCTGATCTTCTCAATTTCTAAATTTGTTTCATTATAAGTAGGTGATGTAGAAGCATTTGCACCTGCTATATTTATTAAATTCTTATTAATTATAAAAATTTCAAATTTTACTTCATTTTCTTCAAAAACTTCATAACGACTTAGTTTAACAAGTAAGTCTTTAGTAGGTATTTTACTTATTTTATGATTATATTGAAAAAACTTTCTATTTAAAGATTCAATCGATGAGAAAAAATCATCATATTCTTTAGAAAAAGTTTGGGCAAAGTTTAATTTAACATTTGTCCAAAATCTGAGTAGGCCCGCTTGATTTCCATTTTTAATATGAACCGAATAAGCATTTTTTGCATATTCAGTATAACATTTTTCATTCAAGCGAAGCACAACGTATAGTTGTTTCATAACGCCTTCAGATGCATTTTTAGAAGGTTCATATTCTTTATTTGAGCCAGTAAAATATTTTTCTAAGTATTCACTTAATGTGGTGATTTGTTGATGGTAATTAGAGCAATCAGACATTTGAGCTCGAATTCCTTTTTGATATTGTTCGTTTGTCGATTCACTGTCATAAAATAAAATGTGTTGTTCACCAAAAATAACTGCGCCCCCTTCGTAGATTGGGTCAAGACTTCGTAAACTTTTTTGAAGTTTTTTCAATTCTGAAATACTTTTGATTTGTTTAAATTCTTCTGAGTGAATTAGCATTTCATATAAATAATTTGTATTATGCTCAAACATTGAAAGTGGAGCACTATCAGCGTAACCAGCTAAAAATTTCAAATTAGGTAAATTCTTAATTATTTCTGAAGATTGAGAAGGACCTGCCGTATTGCAGCCAAGTAAAATTAAAGTTTCGAAATCTTTTAGAGAGTCATGAGTGAGGGTTAGACCGTTTAATTCTGATAATGAAATTCTACCAAAATCTCCATCAAATACCGAGTTTCCACTATGGCCGCTTAAAATTACAGTAGTAACTTTAATGTTTGTGCGATCGAAGATCGTTAATAGTTTTTCAATACTTTGATTTATGTGAGTCTGAAACGGTTTGAACTCATTGTTCTTTAATTCTAAAAATTTGTCTAAAACATCATAGTACGCATTTTCAGCAGCTTCGCGTTTATCAGAAATTTTATCTAGCTTTTGATTTAATGTTGCAATTTGAGTTTCTAATTTATTAATTTCGATTTGATTTGAATTTGAAGGATTTTTTAATTTAACGATCTGAATTTTTAAATCATCAATTTTACTTTTAACTTCATCTTCCCATGCATTTATATAATAACCATTTTCAATAATATCTTCGAATTCTTTTAATAATGATATTTTAACAGTGGGAACGGCGACTAGTTTTTGATTCAATTCGCATGCTGCTTTTTGAGCAGTAACTAATTCTTTGTATGTAGGGTTTGTATAAATAAATAAAATAACTTTTGAAGAATCAACAGAGTGATCACATTCAAATGCTTGAGAATTTAGGCTTAACAATGAAGCCCAAGCTAAGAAAATCAATTTCATAATCGTGCCTATCTATAACACGTCTGTACATAAAATCATAGAAAGAGATCGGTATGTAAATGTATGAAATTGTTAAGTTAATGTAAAAATATGCTTGCCGTCTAATACTAGTGCAGAGCCCGAGTTGTTTAGACAAAGAAAATAGACTTCTTTTGATTTATCGGGAGTTAAAAAAGTAGGGTAGTGCAGAGGCAATGCGGACAGATTCCACTGCTCTATTAAGTCAGAAAATTGATTTTCATTTAAACGTGTAATCAGACTTTGAAGGTGAGAAAGAAACAATTTTGAAAAAGACTCAGCATTGAATTGAAGTTGAGAGTTATAGTTTTTCAATACTTCTGCTAATGCGATCGAAGGTGTTTCGTTTGTGTTTTTCTCAATATTCATTCCAATTCCAATAATAAGGGTGTTTAAATCATTTCCTGATGATTTTGATTCGCAAAGAATTCCTGCTAATTTTTTATTTTCAAAATACAAATCGTTTGGCCACTTTAGATGCAGTTTGAATTTCATTTCTTCATAAAAAGATATATTCAAATTTTTTGCTAAATCTAAGATCGACTTTCTAAGAGCAATTCCAGATAAAAGGGTAATCCAAGAAATATTTTGAAGATTTACAATTTTTAAAGTGGAAGGTGCAAATGCAAAACTCGTAAAATATGCGCCCTTTGTAGAAATCCACTGACGGCCAAGTCTGCCGCGCCCTTTGGTTTGTTGACGAGAAACAAGTGTTGTGACTTGATTTGGTTTTAAGTACTTTAAAACTTCTTGATTGGTTGACTCGCAACATTCAATTTCGATGTAATTGATTTCAATGGTTTTCATAGTCAAATAACATCGAGAGGTCTGCCGCAGCGACAGTGTGAGTGATTGCCCCTGTTGAAATGAAATGAACACCAGTTTCAGCGTAATTTTTAGCGTTTTCGATTGCAATTCCACCCGATGCTTCAAATTCTACGTTTGCATGTGATCCAAAAAGGTTCATAACCTTTTGAACATCTTCTACAGAAAAATTATCGAGCATGATTCGGTTGGGTGCAGAACCGATCGCATATTTTAATTCAGTAAAATCTCGAACCTCAATTTCAACAAATGACACATTCGATCTGTAATGCTGAATGCCTTCGAAAACTTGCTGATAACTTTCGGCAGCACTGATGTGATTTTCTTTAATTAAAATTGCATCCGCTAAATGTTTTCGGTGAGGGTGTGCTCCGCCAACTAGGGTTGCGTAAATATCTAATGCTCGATGCCCTGGCAATGTTTTACGTGTATGAAGTAATTTGCATTCAGTTGCTGAAATTACGTTTACTATTTTTTTTGTGTGTGTGGCGATTCCAGACATTCTCATTAAAAAATTTAATATGACTCTTTCTGTTCTTAAAACGTCATATGCAGGGCCTTCTAAAATAATCCAAGGAGAATTGGCTTTTAGTTCAGTGCCATCTTGAAACATTTTAGAAACTTTTACATTTTCACATTTTGCTGTTTTTAAAATTAATTCGATCAAATCTGATCCACATGCAATGGTTGGTTTTTTGGCAATAATGGTAGCTCGTACTTTTTTGATCTTGATTAGTGTTGGATTTTGACGATCAAAGAGTGCAGATTTTGCAGTGATATCGTTATCCACATGGTCTTCACGCAGGGCAAGTTCCACGATTTCTTTGATTTCGGGGTTATTCAAATCTAATTTGTTCATAATTTATTCGTCGCAAAATTTAGAATCTGCAATATTATATAGTATATAAGCTATGAAAGTGAAATGTATATTTGCATTATCAATTTTAATATATGGTTTTGGCATCTGCGCAACTGCCGCTCAAAACGTTTTATATTCATTGCCAGAAGACCAAGGGCAACCTACTAAAAATCTAGAAACAGTATTTAAAAATAATAACCAATATGTGAGTTTAAAAACTTTTTGTGAAGCCTTTCACTGCACATATTTTTATCAATGGGAAAACTTTAGAGCCTTCATCAAAAACAAAGAACAAACTAAGCTTTCGCCCGCCATTGTCAGCAGTATCGCAAACCTAGCAGTGAGTGATGGTAGTGTAATTGACTTCAATGGCAATGTGATCAGCGATATAAAATTAGGGTATTTATTGCCAATTGATCTGGCACAAAAACTAGTTCTTTCTTTAAAATTAGGACGTATTGAAACAGTAGAAAAAGTTAAAATTTCAGAAGAAAAAATAGACACAGAAAACAAATCTAAAAAGAAAATAAAGAAAATTGTAATTGATCCAGGTCATGGAGGAAGTGATTTAGGAACCATTCACAGTTATTTAAATGAAAAAGACATCGCACTGATTTATGCGATGAAATTAAAAGCAGAGCTTGCTAAAGAAATTCCAGATCTAGAAGTTGAAATTACCAGAGAAGGTGATTCGTTTGTTTCACTTTCAGATCGCGCAAAGTTTGCAAACGACAAACAAGCTGATTTCTTCTTAAGCCTGCATGTGAATCATGCGGCTAAACCACATATTCACGGAACAGAGACGTATATTTTAAATCCAAATGCAACTGACGATGAAGCAAAAAAAACGGCAATGTTAGAAAACGATTCGTGGCTTAAGTCGGTGCGGGCGAAAGATCCGAAAACCAATAATGATGTTTTGATGAAAATTTTAGCAGACGTTGAACTTACAAAATACATTCAAGAAAGCGCACTCATGGCCTCGTATCTGCAACAAGAGTTTGCAGCCGATACTGATAGTGGCGCAGGGCTTAAAAACCGTGGCGTCAAACAGGCCATGTTCTATGTATTATCTCAAGTCTCAATGCCCTCTGTTCTAGTCGAAATGGGATTTTTATCGAACGAAAAAGACCGCGAACGTATGATGAACCTGAAGTTTCGCGATGAATTCGTGGCAAAAATTATAGCCGCGATCAAAAAGTACAGAGCAAAATAGATTAATAAGTATAATTAAAGAAATACAAGACGCCGAATCCTTAGAAGGCCCGTATGGGCCGACTGGTGAGGCTCTTGTATTTCTATAATAATAATTATATTAACAATTTAAATATTTTAAATTGGAGCTAATTTATGTCACGTTCATACAATCGTACTAACAGTTCAACTCGGCCTATTAAAATCACAACTGGTGTAATTGAACATGCAGAAGGGTCTGTGATGATTGAGTTCGGAAAAACCAGAGTGATTTGCACAGCATCGATTGAAGACAATGTGGCTCAATGGTTAAAAGGCAAAGGCCAAGGTTGGATTACTGCTGAATACGGAATGCTCCCTCGTTCCACACATACTCGAATGAAGCGTGAACGAGATAAAATGTCAGGACGTACACACGAAATTCAACGCCTTATTGGTAGAGCACTCAGAACTTGTTTAGATCTCAAAAAAATTGGCGAGCGCACTGTAATTGTGGACTGCGATGTGATTCAAGCAGATGGCGGCACACGTACGGCTTCAATCACAGGCGGCTATGTAGCACTTTCAATTGCCGTTAAAAAATTACAAGAAAAATTAAAACTTTCTGAATCACCTCTGATCGATCAAGTATCAGCAGTTTCAGTTGGAATGAAAAACGGCGAGATCTTAGTTGATCTTGATTACGATGAAGATTCAACTTGTGATGTCGACATGAACTTTGTCATGACAGCTTCAGGAAAATTCGTCGAAATTCAAGGTACCGCCGAACACAAACCATTCTCTCGTTCTGAAATGGACGCAATGACAGAAGCAGCAGTTATATCATTGAAAGAACTGCAAAACATTCAAGCTCAAACGTTAAAATAGCGTAAATTACTGTCACAGGGCTTTTTAACCAATATTGACAAAAACGACTGTCACAGTTAAAATAGACAATATATGCCACACGAACGTAAAAGGGCAGTTTTGCCACTTTATCAAAAGCTGATACAGGCGAGTCCTTTGATTGGGGTATTCGGTCATAGACATGTGGGTAAAACCACATTTGTGAATCAAGTAGCAAGAGGATATGTAACTTTTGATAATATAGAAAAACGTAAAATAGCTCAGGAACAACCAGAGTTGTTTATTCAGTCATTACGAAATGCCCCTTTTGCTATTGATGAATGTCAGATTGTACCAGAAATATTTCCTGAGCTTAAAGAGCATGTCCGTAAAAATAAGAAACCAGGCCAATTTTTATTAACAGGTTCAGTTCGTTTTACAAGCCGTAAGGCAATTCGAGAGTCATTGGCAGGTCGTATGATGTTTTTTGAGTTATTTCCTATGATTATTTCAGAATTAGACGAAAGAGAATTGCCTGATGTTTTTAATCGTTTGTTAGATGCAAATGAAATGAGTGAGCATGTACACGAAAAATTATCTAAAAACGATTTTAATAAACGTCAAAAGTCTATAGATAAATACCTGCACAATGGGGGATTGCCTGGAATTTGCTTTTTACGAGAACAACGATTGATTCGCGAACGTTTGGATGATCTTCATAGATTAATATTAGATCGTGATATGCGAATGGTTCATGAAACCAAGTTGTCATTAGAAGTATTGATGGCATATTTAAAAATCATCGCAAGTTTTGGATGGAGGGGTTATTCTTATACAGAAGTTAAAAAAGAGTTGGGTTTAAGTCCTGTGACTCAAAAGTCACTATTATATGCGTTTGAATCAATATTTTTAATTCGAAAAATTCCGATTTATGGAGGCTCAAAAGGCGATATTATTTTGATGGAAGATCAGTTGGAAGAAAATTTACTATCTAAAACAAAATGGCAAATAAAAGATCAATTGAATTCGTTGATTTACAGAAATATGCGAGCTCAATTTCATTATAGGTTGGGAAACATCATAACGATTCAATCTTATTGGACACGAAATAACGCTCGAGTACCTTTGGTAATTAAAAGTAAAGAAAATACACTTGGTCTTATGGTAATCGAATCAGAAGAGCCAACCCTTTCAGAGTTAAGAGCAGCAGAAAGTTTATTGAAATATGAAACAAATGTAAAAGTTGTATTTGTAAGTTATAAGTCTAATTTTGCAAAAACTATCAATAAAAAATTGATAATCTTACCGATAGCGTATGTGGTTTGATTTTAAAATTGATTAAAAACCTAACGATGGGTAAGAGCCGTTTTGTAATGTCCAACCATAGTTATCGTGCCAATGGTGAGGCGAGGCAAATTGGAAATTAGTCATATCTTTGAAGTCAGTGTCAGACAAATTATATGAGGGCATAATATAATCTGATAAAATATTGTCATAATTTAACCAAAAACTATAAAGTATCGTTGTGTTTGAAGCACCAGAAGCTAGGTTTTCAGTTGCAACGAATCCACCTAAAAGAGCAGTAGTAGCATTTAATGTACTTTTTGAATATGATGCCTCAATGGTTGTTTTCGAGTTGTTGGAGCCTGTTGCTGCACTAGTGATTTTTCCAATTATTCCGCCCAAAATATCATTTGCAAATAATATCATATCTGAATATGAACTGAGAATATAAACTGAAGTGGCATTACCAATTAAGCCTCCGATTTGATTTCCGGTCTTTGTATTGTTTATGGTTCCCGTCGCTTTTACTTTAGTAAGAGTTGCATAAGTAGTCAGATCAGCATTGTCATTGCCTATTACACTCCCCGCGATACCTCCCAATTTATTTCCTTTTGAATATATAGAAATATTTGCGTATGATTCAAAAATATTCTGATTAGAGTTCCAGCTGCCTACGATTCCCCCAATGTTATTTGCTGTTGAAATTGCGTCGCCAATAGTCCCTGAATAATGACTTCGTGTAATTGCTGCAGTTGATAGCGTATCATAGTGATCGTATTCTCCAATTAACCCTCCAAAAAAATCACCAGATATTGGATCAAAAGAAATTGATGAAGAAGAGTTTGAAACTTCTAATGTGGCATTGCTGTATCCGATTAATCCACCAACATAGTTTGCATTTGAAAGAGTTGTGTGCCCATTATCTACTATGGTGCCGCTTGATGTTGTATTTGAAATTTGAAATGTGCCAGAAGCATAACCTACAATTCCACCGAAATTAATAGCATTTGAATTCGATTTAATGGTTACATTTGCATATGATGATGAGTTTGCTCCAGATATAGAGTTTGAAACTCCTTGGCCAACAAAACCACCAACGTAAGAAGTGCCACCAATGGTAATATTGCTAACATGACAGTTTGAAATTGTTGCATTTTCAGAATACCCTATCAATCCACCCACCTTCCAGTCGCCATATATGTAACCTTCAGAAGATGAGTTTGTTATAATTACTGAATCTGTATATCCGATTAAGCCACCAATGTTATCATTTGGTGAATTTGCATTTCTTAAATCAACTGTTGAGGCGCTATTTATAATTTCAACAGTATTGCTAGCAGCTATACTTTGTCCAATTAAACCACCCATTGTAGTCGGCATATCGCCATAATAAATTAGATTTGAATTTGAATTTAAAATATGTAATTCAGAACTATCGTTGTAACCAACAAAACCTCCAATATAATTAACTAAAACACCAGTTAGCATTGAATATATTTTTAATGATGCAGAACTATTTTGAATTGTGAGACTTGAGTAATTAATTCCAATTAACCCACCAACTCCATTAGCGCTTCCCCAATAATTGGTGGTTGCATTAATTGAAATATTTTCTAAATTAGTAGTTCCCGTAACGCTTCCTGCTATAATGCCGCAGGCATAGTTACAATTGTTTATACCTGAAACTTTAATGTTTTTTATTGTGCTATTACTTTCTAAATTTGAAAATATACCCACATCACTTGAGGTTGTGTTATTTATATAAATATTTGAAACAGTGTACCCATTGCCATCTAAAGTGCTATTTGATTTAAATGCGCTTTGCATTTGTGTTGGCGAAGCTGCTGAGCCTTTCAAATCAATATTATTATGAAGTTTAAAAAATTTATCGCCGCTGTTAGATGCAATATTTTGAAAATGATTTTTTGTACAAATTCGATACGGGTCGGCTTCAGTGCCTTGTCCGCCACCAAAAGGAGAGCGATCTTCATAACATGGTAATGAACCAGTATAACTCCAATTCAAATCTTTACTTTCTTTGGGCGCGCAAGAGCTCAAGCTCCAAGAGAGAGCAAAAACAAAAAACGTGAATAAATAGCGCAGAACAACAGTTCTCATCGTATTACTAATCGTCTGAAATCATTTTATTTTTTAGGATTAGGTAAAATTTGCCACCCAAATAAAAACAACCACAAACGTACCTCTATTTATTATTTTAAAGCCATTAAAATGGCTCACAATGAGTCACGAAGACTGCTACCAAAGTATTAAAATGATTACGATTTGCTTGTCATTTTAAACGATTTTAGACATGGTATATTCGATGTTATTTCTTCTTTGGTTTAGTCTACTTACAAATACTTATGCAAAGTCTCTGCAACCGGGTGATATTATCTTACAGCCGCTCAATTGTAAGCTCTGCTCAATGATCGAATCAGAATCAAATTCTATTTATTCTCACATTGGAATTGTGGTCGCCACTCAAAAGGGACAAACGGTTATAGCAGAAGCGTACGGCGGAAGAGTTCAAGCAGTGCCGCTTTCTGAGTTTTTAGCTAAGACTGAGAATGGTCAAAGGGTTTTAGTACGAAGATCGAAAGAAATTGCAGGATTTTCATTTCAAAAACAAAAGCAGTTTGCAAAGTCTTTTGCGCAGTTTTTTAATTACAAATTTTTCGGAAAACTCTATGACCATTTTTTCTCATTTGATGATGAAAAATATTATTGTAGCGAGCTTGTTTTTAAAATGCTCAATCCGTTTTTGAAATTGCAGCTCAAAACTCATCCCATGACATTTGATCGAAATCGAGAGTTTTGGGAAATGTATTTTCAAGGCCATGTTCCTGAAGGCGAGCCTGGAATTGCTCCCGCAGATTTTGAGCATTCAAAGCTATTTTTCACAGTAAATTAGGGATTATTAACAGGCAAAATCGTTGAATTGTCATAATATCCAAATGGGTTTGTGTTCATGTTTACTTGATGCCAATTAAGTCCATTTGAAGAGGTGATTAAAAAAGTCGCATAATCATCGATAATCCAAAGCTGATTGCAGCTAGATTGAGATGGGCGATAAACGTACATATGTGCTTGATTAAAAATATTTGGATCTGGAAAAGAAAATTGATACGAAGCACTCCAGTTTATGCCGTCATTTGATGTAAATAATGTGTTAGTTAAAATACCTGTCGTTGAATTAGTGCCAATGAAATATAATTTTTCGCCACTACCATCATTAAAACTGGCAGCACCAAACTGAGAGATCGACCCACGTACAGAAGGCGTTAGTTGAGTCCACGAAATACCATCAGAAGAAGTCCACACATCCGTGTCGCCATAGCCTCCAAATGGATCAGACCCAAAAAGCAAAAGTTTATTTTTAAAAACGGTTAGTACTCTTGGTGCCCTTGGGCTCCAAGGTGCATTTGGATTCACTAAAGTCCAATTGATGCCGTCAGGAGAAGACCAAACGTCATTCATATAATGAAAAGGATATGAAGAACCATTTGAATCTGATCCGCCCATCACCCAAATTTTGCCATTAAATACTACTGCTTTATGTCCTATACGAGGTGACCAGATATTTGTAGTTGATATTTGTGAAGACCAAGGAGAATTAATGGGAAGTAAAGAATTAAAAACAGCATTTGTTATTCTATTAGAATCGTATCCACCCAGAATCCAAATTTTTTGATTAAAATATACTGACGGAAACCAGCCTCTTCCCGCACCACTATACCAAGTTGATGGCAGAATAGTTGAACTAGTAAAATTTGAACCATCTGATGAAAAATAAGAACTAGGTGATTGAGCAAAATTATTTACATTTGTATGGTTTCCCATCATGTAAAGTGCAGTTGGTCCTGGATTTGTAACAATTGGAATTGAACTAAAATCTACAAGCTGCATAATGTTCATATTGGCATAGCTTGCATTTCCGATTTGGCCAAAACTTCCGAGACCTGTGCAATAAATTTGATCACCATTTGAGGGAGTACTGTATATAGCACAAGTATTTGAACCGCCAACGCTTACTGATTTTGGCATTAGAGTATTTGTAGGTAAAGTTGTGAGTACTGGTGTGGTGCTATTAGTAGAAAAAATTCCATAACCCAACTCCCCATATTGATTGCTACCTGAACAGCGAAGTGAATTTACGGTAGAATTAATGATCGTACAGGTATGTCTAAAACCAGTTGAAACTACTTTGGCATTAATTAAGTTTGGATTTCCCGTTGGGGATTGATAAGAGTTTGAACTTGTTCCGTTACCGAATGATCCTAAAAAATTTTGTCCCCAGCAGTATTCTTTATTTAAATTCGAAATAGCGCAAGCAATGCTATCACCAAGTGCGATTGAAATTGGATTTGTTACACCAGAAATTAACACGGGTGAATATTGATTTGAAGTTCTAGCCGTGTATGAAGAACGTCCCCAACAATAAAGATTTCCAGCTATTGTGGAAGTGCAAGTTCCATTTTTACCAAGAGCAAGTCCACTCGGAATTTCATTATTAGGAAGAGTTATTAGTGTTGGGGTATACACTCTAATCGCACCAGCTGCTAACCCAATACCAATAGCACCTTCGCCATTGTCGCCCCAGCAGTATAATTGATTCACGTTAGTATTATCAGCAGTAATTGCACATGAATGTGAAAATCCTAATTTTATATCGATTGGTATTCCAGGAATATTTATTTTTACAGGTAAAAGTTGTCTTGTTGTGTTGCCCGCGGCAATACCTAGTTCTGCGTCATCATTATGACCCCAACAATAAAGTTCTTTTATGCCAGTATTATCAACTATTGCGCATGAAAAATCTTTACCACTTCCGCCAGTTGCTATTTTTAGTGGTGATCCGGGTATTGTAACTTTCTTGGGTTTGTTTGAATTTGAAACACCACTTCCAATACCTAATGCGCCGGTTTGGTTATCTCCCCAACAATAAACTGAATTTTCACAACCTGAATTTATGATTGCACAGCTGTGACTGTAAGCAGTGCTTAATTGCACAACATTTAAAGTTGGAATGCTTGCAATACTTGCTTTGTTTTGAGTTGTCGTAGAAGAAGCGTTTGTAAATTGAACTGATAAAAATATACCAAAGATAATCACTAAACGTACCATATACTTATATTGTATATTGGTTATAATTGACGGCAACTGTGTCATAAATACACTCATAAAAAATTCTTTAAATTTAGTGCGTATAAAATAGAAAAGAGACCTCAGCCATAGGTTGAGATCTCTTTTCATGCTGCACCATCTGTTTCCACATTCCCTGTAGAAACTCTGGCTTTCATTGAGCTTTACACATTCCACCCCTTTTTTTGTTAGAGCACTTAAGAATTGCAGCATTCCTAGCCAACAATTCTTAAGCGCCCTGAGGTGGGTGGGTACAGCTCCTTTGCCCGCTTTAGGCAACTTTTTGAGCACGCAACCACTTCTGGTAGTGCTCGAACTTTTTCTCATAATCAGAAACAGGAAGACCTAGTTTCGTGATCAATCCAAATTTAAATTGGTTAAAATGTTCTTGGCAAAATTCATGTCGTACTGGATTTGATTTGCATCCAGTGTATGTACATCCGACTTTGGCTCCGACGCCTGCCGATGGTTTTGGTGCTGAAGTTTCTGGTTTTTTGTTTTCTACAGGTTTGCTCATCTGACCCTCCCTTGTTACTTACATGAAACATATCGGCGG
Organism: uncultured Bacteriovoracaceae bacterium; assembly: GCA_964572865.1. Classification (GTDB taxonomy): domain Bacteria; phylum Bdellovibrionota; class UBA1018; order UBA1018; family UBA923; genus CAZNGN01. The sequence continues at coordinate 70,319 of CAZNGN010000001.1, forward strand.
GAATTGCCTAAACTTTAGCAAAATTGTCAGGAATTAGGAAAATCTTGCCGACCCCCTCAAACCTGATAGGCTCTAACTATGGAAAACATTGAGAGATATAAAACCTGGGCAGCAATACTAATTTTAGCGATCGCAAGCTTTGCGTTTACAAAACTAGCGTTCTCAAATGAGACTTTGGTTCAATCTAAGACCAAACGCTATTTTGTTCATTTAAAATTGAAAAACAAGTTTGAGCGTACCTATGTTCAAAAGTTAGGCATGAGCATCGACTCAGTCATCGAAGATTCGGTGTACGGAACAGCTACTGAAAAAGTATTAGAAAAATTAAAAAAGCACAGTGCTCCCATCGTTGAGACGTTTGAAATTAAAAAATCATCGATTAAAGATTATCCGCAAAAAGATGCAAGATTTCATAATTACAAAGAACTAACAGATGACCTTCGAAAAATTGTGGCTTCTAATCCAACTGTGTTTCAAATGTACAGTATTGGTAAATCCACTCAAGGCCGAGATATTTGGTGTATTGAAATCAATACAACTCCATTAAAGTTTAAATCTTCTCGAAATCGATTTTCGGCAAAACCAGGAATTGTGTTTTATGCAAATATGCACGCGCGAGAACACGTGAGCGCTGAAATTCCAATGATGACATTAGATTTTTTAGCAAATAACTACGGTAAAGATCCAATCATCACAAATTTAATGCAAACAAGAGACATCTTTTTTATTCCAATGCTAAATCCTGATGGAGTTGAATACGACATTCGAACCGGTGAATACGACATGCATCGAAAAAACATGCGTGATAATGGACATGGTTCATATGGAGTAGATTTAAATCGAAACTTCGGATTTGGCTGGAATACAGGTGGATCAAGCAAAGATCCAGATTCAGATGTTTATATGGGACCTTCAGCATTTTCAGAACCCGAATCCATTGCATTGAAAAACTTTATTGATTCACGTCCGAATTTAAAAATTGCATTGAGCTTTCATACATTCAGTGAATTGATTTTATATCCTTGGGGACATTTATACGAACCAATTCCCAATGCTAAAGACTTGGCAGCATATAAAACAATGGCTCAAAAAATGGCTTCTTGGAATGGATATACTCCTCAACAATCATCAGACTTATATATTGCAAGTGGAGATTCTGCTGATTGGTCTTACGGAGTTCACGGAATCTTTTCATTTACGTTTGAGTTGAGTCCAAAATCTATGATGGGTGGAGGATTTTATCCGGGCGCTAAAATATTAGATAAAGTTTTCGGCGCAAATTTAAAACCAATTCTTTATTTAATTGAGATGACAGACAATCCGTACAAATCTTTAGCGCAACGAAATGTACAAATTTCTTGGCTTGAAGATTTGTTTTAAATTCTATCAATCGTTTGCATTGTTAGAATAACTTGTGCTTCGTTCTAATGACCAAATTGATGTATTTATATTGTTGAAGCTATTTGCATAATAAGAATCATTAAAATAAGCAGCACGTTCACGTCTTGAATGCGTTGAAAATGTTGAATTGCCGTTACATGAAATTAATAATTTAATTTGAGCTACATGATCTAGTTCATGTCTTAATACTCTTACAAATTCAATTAATTGAGCAGGTGAATCAATCGTTTGAGGCAAAATCATGATTTCCTTTTTTTCATGGTCCGTCACGGCGGCAGCGTTTCCGCCTAGTGCTGATTCATAAATTTATTCGTCTTTTGTTGAAAATTATTTTGCTGTAGATACTTTTGAATTAAAGCTTTTTACA
>CAZNGN010000001.1:72186-178041 GCA_964572865.1 uncultured Bacteriovoracaceae bacterium
GTCTTTTGTTGAAAATTATTTTGCTGTAGATACTTTTGAATTAAAGCTTTTTACAATGTCCATCGCACTTCTAGCTTTTGGAGCAATTGTGTTCGAAGAGTCTACTTTAGATGAATCTTGTGTAATTTTTTGCGGCCCTAATGGGGAAACAACTTTAGGAAGTTCGCCAGTTGCAATACCTGCACTTACACCCTCATCTAATAAGTTACACTTTATTGATACATCTGAAAATAATGATTCATTTTTAACTACTGTAAATGAGGCGGATGCTTTTAGCATAGATTTAAGATTCGAATCTAAATAAATGATAATGGGTGCGCCTTTTGTGGTTTGTACTTGTTTTCCATTAATAATTTGAGAAGGAACAATTCCAATTCCTTGTGTTGGAACGATCGTAACCGCTACGTGATCATCCATTTGATTTGTTGAAATATTGGTTTGTCGAATAAAAGAAACGTCAAAGCCTGACTGATTGTTATCAAAAATTTTATAAGTTTGAGTGAATGTTGAATCTGTGTTTTTTGAATATAATAATTTTACATCAATGGTGCTAGATTTTATGCTGCAAACCATGTCTCGTTTGGCAATATTTGCAGCAAAACTAGTACAAGAAAATAAAAATATAAAAATACCAATAAACTGACTGCGTTTCATAAACAGGCTCCCAATTTTAGTTTTATTTATAATGCTTTGGTAGCTTTAATTTTTTGTGCACTTACTACGATATCTTTAGAAACTTGTTTGCTAGGTTTAACGCTAGCTTCAATCTGTGCAGGCTTATTACAGTTACAGTCTTTTTCGCCCAATTTAGTAGCAGCACCTAATGGAAAAGATAAAGATACCATTCCTAAAAATAATCCCATAATGATTTGTGATTTACGATTTTTGTTCATAACTACTCCTTACATAGTTTCAACTCTACATTAGACAACGCAAAACAGATCAACAGTCTCTTGAACTTCTCTCTATTACAAAGTGTTGTCTCTACGACACATTAAAGCAACGATTGTGCCATTGGTAAATGTAAGTAATTACATATAGATATGCTTGAAGTGTCTGATAATAAAACAGTCGGGTGTACTAATAGTTTACACTAAATATATAAAACTGCCGTTCCACTTTTGTTAGATCTCTGGTGTCCCAAGCTTCTTTAAACATGTTTTTTCCAGTTGGAGATTTGCCTTTGGTTAAAAATCGAGGCCATCCAATGATGCTTATATTGGGGGCAACTGTTTGAGTTTGTGCAAGTTCGTTCTTATATTTTTCAAATTCACTTTTAGTGCGATCTAGCGCTTCTTTGTTTTGTAATATGATTGCATGACCTGGCTTAAATGCTGGCTTTAACTGATCTAGTTTGTGAATGCCCCAAATTTCATGTCCAGTGGAGAATTGTAGTAAGCCCCATTCATTCCAAATCGAAGTATCTATATCATCATAATGTAAAATGACATTAGGGTTTGCTTGAATGAAATTTTTAATGCCCAACATTTCACGTTCGCCGAGAGGAGAAATAAAAGTTCCAAGCCCTAAAAAGAAAAACACTGTACCGATTGCAATCAATCTCGTTTCTGAGAAAAACAAAAAGAAAACTGAAAATGTTAGTAAAAAAGTTAAACTTAATAGAAACCAACTTAGATTCCACCAATAAGGCAAAGGCATGAATCTAAATAAAATTGCAAATCCTAGAATTACTGCAATTACACCTAGTGCACCTACAATTTGAAAACAGATTCGGGGAATTTCTTTTTCAAAGTAAGCAAATCCTACCAATAACAATGCAGACATTGTTGGTAAGTTATAGTTTTGTCCTTTGTACTCCCAATACATCCAAAAGAGAATTGTAGGAACAGATATACTGATTCCAAGACGAAAAAGTTTTGTGTTTAGTTTTTTATAGAATTTTAAAAATCCAAATAAAATAATAATTGTCCAAGGAAGAGCAAAGTGTAAGAGAGGCTCAACTACGTAACTCCAATGTCGATTGTTTCCGCCTTTGGTTAAGTTTTCTCTCATCATGTAAGTATTTCGAAAATTTTCGAAATCTAAAATCATTACCGGAAGATAACCTAATGCGCATACAAATATTCCTGTGAGAATTGATAAATAAAATCCTTTGTTTTTTAAACGAAACCAAAGTGAATGATTCCAAAGCCAATATAATAAGACAGAACCACCAATTAATACGCAGTGAGCAGGACTTTTAACCCATCCGCACATTCCAACCGAAATCCAAACTAGGATATCAGAATAAAAAATTTCTTTAGTTGAAAGATTGTTTTCATTTTTAATAATGGATTTATCTAAATAAAACAAAGTGAGAGTATAGAAAAAAATTAATTCGACTTCCATTTGTGAAGCAAGTGCATGAGAAAATAAACCAACATTAAGAGAACATGCAAGAGCAAATAAAAGAGCTTTATTTTCATCAAAATATCTTTTGGCAAAAATAAACATGATCAATCCAATGACGATAGCAAAAATTAAATTCATCCAAAGACCGGCAATTAGTGAATTACCAAAAATTAACATGCCTATACGAATGAGTATAAAATGAAACGGCCCTTTAAAGTAATTATGGTCACCGGCCAAAATGTGAACGAACCAATTTCCTGCGCGTTGCATTTCAATTGCCGTAGAAATATAAACTTTTTCATCTCCCGCCATTCTCAGAACGCGAATGTTTAAAAAAGGTAAGATTGAAGCAATAATACAAATAATTAAAAAAGTGCGCGCCTTTAATGAGCGAATCAATTCAAACATGTAAGTAATCTATTTTTTTCTTTTAAAGATGGCAAGATCGCCCCAATCATCTTGATGATAAAAAAGTTTTACTTGCGGAGTGGGGGGCGGCAACTGAGCTAAGTTTTGTTTCTCAAAAAAAGAATACTCAGGAATGTGAGAGAAAAAAGCTTCGTCTTTAGAGGAAAATTCACACTTTTTAGATTTAGGACGATCTGTGAGCCTTAAAAATTCAATCGCTCGTTTAAATCGATCATCTTCAACCCATTCAATTTGAAAAGCACAGCCATTTTCTGACATCCAACGATATACTTTTTGAAATGGTCTAAAGTCTCTGGCGTTCTCTTTAAAAGGCCATATTTTTACTTCACGGTCTATGGTTCCTCTGGTTAAAAATGGTTTTTGATATACTTCAAAAAATGAATATAAATTCCAAGATACAAACAAAAGCATCCAAACGAGTTGAAAGGTTTTTAATCGATATTGTGAAATTTCTATACTGAGCCAGAGAAAACAAAAAATCATTGGAATGGTCATGAAACGTGGGCTTTGTTTTAAAACTAAAATACTTACTAAAATTAAAATTGTTAAAAAAGTTCTTTTTGAAATCGTTGCATAAAAGTTTGGTTGTCGAATTTTAAAAGAAAATAAAAGTGATAGAAATAAGAAAGCTGCATTGATCGGTAACCATTCTTTAGGCAATGAAGAATGAATTTGGGTTAATGGCCATCGACCATCAAAGTGAAAATATGAAAAAATAGCAAAAGCAGGCAAACTTAGAATGAAAAAATATTTGTTCCATATTTTAGAAAATATTTGAAGTGGTTTAGAAGTAAATTTCGTACCGAAAAAATGAAGAGACATAAACATTAATGCTACCACTAATGCTTTGGGTCCAAGTTTTTTTGTATCGATTGCCATGCGTATCGTGAGAGGGAGTAATAAAAGTGCAATGGATCCAACGGTAATTTGAAATTTTTTAGATTTCACTTCTAGCGGAAAATGCCTCATTGAAATTAATAAAGTTGAAAAATATACAGTGATGAAAATGATATGAGAGTAACAACCTGCTAAAATAGAGAATACAATCATAAAGGGCGACCAAGGTTTTTTGAAGTAATATAAAGCCCAAATGAGAATCGCTAAACAAAATCCATGAAAAGAAGTGAGCTCAATATAAAAGCGATGATTGACATAACTGAGAGGAAGAAGTGCCCAAAATATACAGAAAATAGCAGAAGCAATTGGATTACTTACTTTATAAATAAAAGTAGTTAGCAATGCTAATGTAGATAAATTTAAAACCGCAAAAAACATTCGCATTGTGAACAGTGATGGAGAAAATATTTTGAAAACGATAGCCAAAACATAATGAAGAATCGGCGATGTATAACTATTCATTGCAGTTGTTGGATAAAAATCAGAAATAACAGCTATCTTATGAGCAAATAATCCCTGCCAAGCTTCATCAAAGTGAAGTCCTGGTAAATCTAATAAGTGAGTTGTTTGCGTAAAAACCGCAGCACAAAAAGCTAAAGTCCAAAATAAGAATTGAAATTTTTTTTCAAACATCGATTAAAATAGGTACCACGACAGGTTTTTTGCCGATACGTGAATTAAAGTAACGTCGTAATCCAATACGAATTTCTTCTTGTGTGTCAGCTGAGTTTTCACGATTGGTATCTTCAATATCTCTCAAGATTGCCAACACAACTTGTTTTGCTCCCTCAAATAATTCTTCTTGTATAGCTTCTTCAACAAACCCACGTGACATAATATCAGGGCCACCTAAAATTTTACCAGAATTTGCGTTTCTTATAAGTACACTAAATACAATTCCAGTTTCTGCAACTTTTCTACGATCTTTTAAAACCAATTTGCTCACATCGGATCCGCCTTCACCTTCAATGAGAACTCGGTTTTCTTCCATGTGCGCAACAATTTCGATGCGATTCTTTTCCAACTCAATCACATCTCCATTCACAGCAATGAGCGTATTTTCTTTTGCTACATTAGTATTCATTGCAAGCTTTCGATGTTTCACCAAATGTCTATATTCACCATGAACGGGAATAAAATATTTTGGCTTTGTCATATTTAACATCGCTCTCAATTCACTGGCACTCGCATGACCTGAAACGTGAATGTGTGATACGGATTCATAAATTACATCGGCACCTAGTTTGAATAAATTATTGATCATTCGACCAATTGCCTTTTCGTTACCAGGAATAAACTTGCTTGAAAGTATCACAAGATCGCCTTCAGTTAGCTGAATGTTTTTTTGCTCTTTATTGGCGATTCTCGCAAGCCCTGAACGATATTCACCTTGAGATCCGGTAGATAACACAACAATGTTTTTACGATCAAACTGAGGAATATCATCCATTGAGATCAATGAATCAGAAAGGTCTTTTAAATAACCTAAATTATGGGCGATCGCTGAGTTTTGTTCCATAGATCTGCCCAGAAACGCTAATTTTTTATTATATTTTTTGCATAACTCTAAAATTTGACCGATTCTACCGATATTTGAAGCAAACATTGAAATAACAGTGAGTCCAGTAGTGTTACTTAAGATTTCATCAAATTTATCATAAATTCTTTTTTCAGATAATGAATGCCCTTCACGTTCTACGTTAGTAGAATCACTCATTAGTAATAATACGCCATCATTACCTGCTTCAATAAAGGGCGTAGCATCCATAGGTTTTCCGTAATACGGATTTGGATCGATTTTAAAATCTCCAGTGAAAACGATTTTACCAACAGGAGTATCAATGAATAATGCCATTGATTCAATGATCGAGTGATTGACTGATGCCGCAGTCACTTTAAAGTTTTTAAATGAAATTGTTTTTCCTGGTGTAAAAATTTCAAACTGAGTCGAAGAAGCTAATCCATGTTCTTCTAATTTTGATTCGATTAGTTTGTGAGCAAAGTGTGTGCAGTAAATCGGAGCTGGATGATTTTTTAAAGCAAACGGTAAAGCTCCAATATGATCTTCATGTGCGTGAGTAATAATATATGCTTTTATTTTAGAAGCGTTTTCTTTTAAGTATGTCATATCAGGAATGACAATATCTACGCCCAATATTTGTAAGTCAGAAAACATGACTCCACAATCTACAACAATGATTTCATCGTTGTACTCGAAGACCATGCAATTCAGTCCGATTTCACCTAATCCTCCGATTGGGATTATTTTAAGTGGTGATTTTTTTTCTGGCATATAATTAGATTAGCCTTTGTATTAGCTGGAAGCAAGAATGGATCTGATTTTACTTGCAAGTACTTCAGCAGGAATATCCGTTTCTTCACCAACCGTAAGATCAGCAAATTGTCTGGTTGATTCTAAATACTGGCGATGCATAGGTCTGACGGTGTCGTAGTATTGAGAAATGATACTATCTAAATTTCTACCGCGTTCTTTTACGTCACGATGGAGTCTGCGAATAAATCGTATGTCAGCATCTACATGAAGAAATACTTTTAAGTCCATCATAGAGCGTATTTCTTGATCCCATAAAGCATAAATTCCATCAAAGATACAAATTTTAGCTGGTCCAAACTTTTCTACGTTTGTTGTTCTTGAGCTGATTGTAAAATCATAAGTTGGAGCTGCAATTGTTCTTCCGCTTTTTAATTCTTTCATTTGGTGACGTAATAAATTCCAATCAAATGAGTTTGGATGGTCAAAATTTGGTTTTTCTTTAATGTAGAGTTCTTTGGGTACAGGAGATAAATAGAACGAATCTTGATGAATGTGTATTAATTCTGGTGAATTTACTAATTTAACAATTTTTTTAGCAAAAGTAGTTTTGCCAGAGCCTGAACCACCGGCGATTCCAATTAAATACATCAGATTATTCTTACTTGAATGCGATTTGAGAGGCAAGTTTTAAGTAGTTGCCACTGGAGCCTTATATTTAAGAGATTCTAAGTTGTAGGCTCCAGCGACTGGGTCCGGTGCAAAGATCGCAAGGCGATGCAATTCATAAGTTGTATATACTACAACCTCGCGATTGAACGAGACCGGAATCTATTCTTTAAATTTTTTATACTCTAGATTTTCGTATGCTAATTGATAAATCATTTAAGGTTTGTGCAAACTACAAACTCTCATTTAGTTGGTCAATAGTGATTTTTCAAAAATAATAATTTTTTTAAAAAAAATTTAAATTTATTTTTTGAAAGCGAGAGCACCCTTCTGTGATGCAAACTTTTTATGCTCAGGAATCAAATTATAACGGGTTAAAAACTGGTCTTTGGCCTGCAATGGAATGCGTAATGAAAAACCTGCAGGTACAAAAAATTTTTTCTTGACGACATTTTCTGTTAGAGAGGGATTCAATTCTAGTAGAAAATCTAGCGGAATTCTCGAGTAAGTTGATAAATCGTGAATGTCAACATAATCATTGGTTACAAATTCAGAAAACTCAATGGGCTTATCTCTTTCAATTTTTCCAAAATATTTTTCAGCATTGCGTTCAACTTCGAGTGCCGCTAAGAACTCTGCATAAAAGTTACTAGACGCAAAACCAAATGATCTTGAACGATAATTTTCAATTATATTACTTAAATTATCAGATCCTATTTTACGAACAGCTCTCATCATACCTTTTCGTCCATGATTATAAGCGGTAATAGCTAAGGGCCAACTGCCTAAAGACTCAAAGTTCATTTTTAAAAGCTCTGCTGCTGCATGTGCCGCTCTAAGAGGGTCATTTCTTTCATCAATGATTTCATTAATTCTCATATATAGCTTGCCAGTGGAACGCATAAACTGCCAAATCCCTGAGGCGCCGACTTTAGAACGAGCGTTTAGATTAAAAGAAGATTCTACAAATGGTAGCCGAGTAATTTCAACAGGTACTCCATGCTCTTTAAATATCTGCTCCATTGCACTCAAGTATCTACCCGAGTAATAAAGTCCTTGTTGAAAGCGATCTTTTTGTCCCAATTGAATTCGCATTCTTTTGCTATGCGCAGCGTTAAAAAATTTATTAGGTTCGTTTATATTATCAAATAGCTTTGCCACCCTTTTTTCAACATCAGTAAATTTACTTGGATCTGTCTGTTTCTTATGAATCGAAAGTAAAAGTTTAGTGTAATAATCTTTTAAATATTTTACTTTATTTTGGTAGTTCTTGTTACTAACTTTGCTCGTAATTTTATAATCATCTGCAGCTTTTTCAGAGTCGACAACTTCGTATATAATGTCAGGGTATTTCGCATCATGAATCAACGATTGTGTGGTTGAAAATTCTGAATAGATACGAATCCAAAATTGAACATGTTTATTTAAAAGTGCATCTTGCTTATATTCGAATAAAGAAGTGGTATTTTGCTGTGAAAACGCACTCATATTGAGGTAAAGACTTACTAAGGCATAAAAACTAAGAAGGGTTTTAATCATTTTCATAAATATAATAAAGTATCGGTTGTTTATGAGTTTATCTTTTACAAAATCCATCAGTCTAATTGCATCAAAACTAAGAAAAATTTTCTCATTAGGCACTGTATTTTTACTTATGATTTCATGTAGTAACTCACAAGTTCCTCGAAATACGGTAGTAGGCATTTTAGATACAGCACCACGAACTCTAGATCCTGTCATCGCAACAGATGCTAACAGTCAAAACCTCCATAATCTAATCTACGGAGCATTGATACGAATCGATCAAAATTTGAAAATTGTACCTGAGTTAGTTGAACAATATCGTGTTCAAAAATATCAGAAATTTTATTTTAAATTGAAAAAGAACCTTAGTTTTGAAGATGGTTCTCCTATCACCACTTCAAATGTTGTAGAATCGATCAAGTTATATCAAGCAGAATCAAGTCCTCATTCTAGCGTATTTCAAAAAATCAATTCCATTAAAGTATTGAATGACCAGGAGATAGAATTAGTAACCAAAAAAGTAGAACCATATTTTTTAAATGAATTTACATTAATGAAAATGATTAAAAGAAATAATAACAAGATCCTTTCATCTGGAAGATATATTGTTAAATCATTTGATCGTTCATTAGTGGTGCTAAATAGAAACCCTAGGTATCAAGACCCAGAAATGAAAAATGTTGAAACCATTGAGTTAAGAGTCGTTGCAGATGATCTTACTAGGTATCAACTTTTTAAAAGAGGTGACGTAAATGTTTTACTTAACTCTCTTTCGCTATCTCTAAGTGATAAATTAAAGAATGAAAATGACAAATTAAATGAACTGACATTTTTGTCAATTCCCAGCACAACGATTGGTTACATTGGATATAATTTTAAAAATAAATTTTTGGCAAACAAAAATGTTCGAAAAGCGATTCAAATGGCATTTGATAAAAAAAATTATATAGAACAACGAATGAAAGTATTTACCAAATCATCGCAAACATTGCTTTCGCCTTTACTAAAAGAATATAACACCAATTTAGATGATGTTAACTATGACGTGGAACAAGCAAATCGCATTTTAGATCATGAAGGATTTTTAAAAAATAAAAACGGAATTCGCTTCACATTAGAGTTTAAAACAACTGGAGATAAGGGCGTTATAGACTTTGTTGAAATATTTAAGCAATACATGAAACAAATTGGAATTGATATAAAGATTCGAAGCCTTGAATTTGGAACATATTATTCAGATTTAAAAAGTGGAAATTTTGAATTAATCACTTCCCGTTGGATAGGAATAACAAATCCTCAAATTTTGCGTAGACTATTTCATTCAGCTGAAATTGGAAAATTAAATCGAGGTTCTTATCAAAATACACAGTTAGATCAAAAATTAGATTTGGCTGAGAACGAAGTGAACGATGTTAAAAGAACTGCAATCTATTATGAAATTCAAAAAATCTTGAATGAAGAAAAGCCTTATTATGTTTTATGGCATTGGAATGTAGCTATTTTTGCTAAAAAAAATATTTCAAATATAATTTTGTTTCCGAACGGAAACTTTTTAACATATGCTTATTTATATGTTCAATCGCCATAAATCTAAAAGACTTATATTTTTAAACTCAATAGAAAGTATTCAAGAATCTAAATTTTATCGCTTAGAAGACGATCAAATTCGTCACTTTAAAAAAGTATTAAGAATAGAGTGGGGCGAGTCAGTAAATGTAACTGATGGTAATGGCAATTTGTATGAAGCAACTCTTGAACAAGATGCATCTCGAGGTGGAGTCACAATCCATAAAAAATTAAAATCTGAAAGTAAACCGCAAGAAATACGAATTCATTTGGGATTTGCTAAAAACTCAACAATGGATTTTGTTGCTGAAAAATCAGCAGAATGTGGGGCTTCAAGTATACAGGCTGTAATTACTTCACGAAGTGTGGTACGGCCAAAAAAATCAGAAACAGATAAATACATTCATCGATGGCAACGGTTAGCAAATGAGGCGTGTGAACAATCAGAAAGATTGTTTCAAATGAAAGTATTTGAGCCTTTAGAATGGAATCAATGGCTTACTCAACAATCTAAAAATTTATCTCAAGCAGCTCGAATTGTATTTGTATCTGAAATGAGAAATGAATCTACGCATGCTGATTTAATAAAGAACTCAATTCGTGATCTAGCGATTGTAAAAAATAAACCGATCGATATTTTATTTGGACCTGAAGGTGGATTTAGTGAAGAAGAAATGAATGCGATAACAGATATTGGATTTAAAGCATGTTCTTTAGGATCAAAGGTCTATCAAGTGGAAACAGCAGTGGTTGTAGGCGTAACTCTGGTTCAATTTAGTAGCTTAATTTAATTAGCGCATTGCATTAGGATTTTATAAAAAAAGACTACTTGCGATAGTTTGAATTGTTGACCATAATATAAGGACAAAATGAATACAGATTTGCATCAAAGAAGTTCAACAAAAGAGAACAGTAATGTTCCAAAATTTAAACCGATTACTCAAGGTTTAGGTTTAAATCATTTTGCAGATGGTCTTCCGTACCAAACTTCAAAAAAATTCAAAACACCAACCATTCAACCAAAAAGAATGGTTCAATTTAATTTTCCAGTACAAAAGCAAATTCAAAATCAAGTTAAAGTTCAAGAACAGAAGCTTCAAGAAACTTCGTCACAAACAACAGTAGAGTCAGCTGGTTTTTTTCTAAAATCGACCTCATATTTAATCGATGTGGGAGTCACTTTATTTTTATTTTGGATGATTGTATTTGGAAGTTTTGCAATTACAGGAATTAGTACAGAAGAAATTCTTTCGTCTCGTTCACCAATTCAAGTTCTTTGGCCTCTCGTTTTATTATATGTAGTTGTTTATTTGTCTTATTTCTTAATTCAAGAAACCACTTGGAGAAAAACGATTGGTAAAGCAATTATGGGGCTACAGATTAAATCTCCCTCTGGTTTTTCAGCAGGAGCACGTACCTTTTGTTTCTTGCTCTCTTTTATTCCTTTCGGTTTAGGACTTTTTTGGCAGTTTTTTGATGGAAAAAAACGTTGTTGGCATGATTTAGTAACTGAATCTCAAGTGGTACATGAAATCCATTCTTAAAATTAAAGATAAAATTCTTACTCCACAAAAAGCAACAGCAATTTGTAAGCAATTAAGAAAAAAAAATAAGAAAATTGTTTTTACCAATGGTTGTTTTGACATCATTCATCCAGGCCATGTTCAATATTTAGAAAAAGCAAAAAGCAAAGGTGATTTTTTAATTGTTGCACTTGATACAGATGAGTCTGTGCGATCATTAAAAGGTGCTGGCAGACCGGTTAATAATTTAGAATCTCGTCAAACAGTGATGGCAGCTTTAGCTAGCATTGATGCAGTAACTTATTTTGAAAATTCTAATCCACTTCCCATAATTGAAAAATTAAAACCACATGTTTTAGTTAAGGGTGGCGATTGGAAAATTAAAGATATTATTGGATCTGCAGAAGTATTGGGATGGGGCGGAAAGGTTTTTTCTATTTCGTATTTAAAAGGTAAATCTACTACCAACATCATTGATAAAATTCGTTCACTTTAATCAAGCGAATGTGCTAATTTTAAGTTGTGAAGAAAAAAATCAAAAAGAAAAAAGCAAAGACTAAATTTCAATTAGTCGACCGTATGTGCGCAGGAGATATCGTAGCTCTTTCACGAACAATTTCATTAATTGAAGATCGTGGTGAAAATTTAAGGCAAATTGTAGATCAGATTTATCCTATGACAGGAAAATCATTTGTGATTGGAATCACAGGTCCTCCCGGTGCAGGAAAAAGTACTTTTACAGACAAGTTAGTTAAAAAATTAAGAGAAAATACGAATGAAAAAGTTGCAGTGATCGCAATTGATCCTTCTAGTCCATTTTCAGGTGGAGCTATTTTGGGAGATCGAATTCGAATGCAACAGCATCATACAGATTCAAATGTTTATATTCGTAGTTTAGGAACTCGTGGAAAACACGGTGGTATTTCACAGTCTACAAAAGAAGTCGTGATGGCACTAGATGCCGCTGGTTTTAAATGGATCATTATTGAGACAGCAGGTGTGGGGCAAACGGAACTAGAAATAATTAAACTTGCACATTGTGTGAGTGTAATTTTAGTTCCTGAAAGTGGAGATGGCGTTCAAGTGATGAAAGCTGGTTTAATGGAAATTGCAGATTTATTCATTGTAAATAAGTCTGATCGACCTGAAGCAGATAAACTTGTGCGTGAAATTCAAAATTTAATTGGATTAAAACAATCTTCTGCACAAATTGAAGATCATGATGTTCATCATAAATTTAAGAAAACTGGCTCAACAGAAGAATCTCAAAAAGAGGAATGGCAAATTCCAGTGATTAAAACACAAGCAGTTCATGAAGTTGGGCTCGATGATTATGTAGAGAAACTTTTTGCCTATCAAAAACACACGATCGAAAGTGGTCTATGGAGAAAACGTCGTGAAATGTTCATAAAAGATGAGATTATTGAAATAATAACAAACAGACTTAGTCAGACAATTAAAGAAAAATTCAAAACATCTGTAGGCAAAAAAATTCTAAACGCAGTGCTCCAACTAGCTGAAACTCCATACGAAGCAGCTGATAAATTCCAAAAATAAAATACTTGATCAAAATAATCTAAAGTAAAATAGTCGGGTACCGAAAGGTTAGGTGTGCGACGCAATTACAGTGGCAACCAAATCTGAAAGGCAGACTTGGAAATCGTAATCGCTTAGCACGTAGTAGGAAATTATTAACAATCTTCTGGGAGGAATTTTTATGGGATTTCGTATTAGTACAAACGTGCAATCATTGTCTGCTCAACGTTCATTGGGCATACAAAGAGAAGCTCAAAATCATGAGTTAGAAAAACTATCTAGCGGTGAAAGAATTGTCAGAGCTGCTGACGACGCTGCTGGATTAGCAATCAGTGAAAAGTTCAAAGCTGAAATCAGATCTACAAGACAAGCTGTGAGAAATACACAAGATGGTATCTCACTTGTTCAAGTAGCTGAAGGTGGTTTGAATGAAGTAGGTAACATGCTCATTCGTATGCGTGAATTATCTATCCAAGCTGCGACCGACACAATCGGTGATAAAGAGCGTGGGTTTACTGATAAAGAAACTCAAAGTTTAAAAGAAGAAATCGATCGTATTTCTAAAACTACAAAATATAACGGAGTAGATTTAATTAGTGGTTTAGGAAAAGATTTAGATTTCCAAGTGGGAATTGGAGCAAATCCAGAAACTGATCGATTACACTATAAATCAAGTGAATTTAATACAACATTAGATGCATTGGGTTTAGTTGATGTGTCTACTTCTACAAAAGAAGGTGCACAAAATAACTTAGCAATGTTAGATAATGCAATTTCTAAAGTATCAGAGAATAGAGCAGCATTCGGAGCAATGCAAAACCGATTGACATCTACTATGTCTAACTTGCAAGTAAGTGATGAAAATATCAGCGCTGCTAATTCACGTATCCGTGATGCAGACGTAGCTGCTGAAAGTGCTGAGTTGACTAAGAGAAATATCTTGTCACAAGCAGGTACAGCAACTCTTGCTCAGGCAAACCAAAATTCAATGCTTGCATTGAAATTAATTGGATAATTCAAAAAAATATTACTGACTTGCGACCTGAAAAATATTCGCAATGGAGTGTGAGATAGAGTTCTACACGTGAGAGGAAGGTGTGGGCCTGTATCCTGCAGAGAAATGAGTAAGTGTTCAGGTTTCTTGTGAGTTTTAAAAATCCAGGCGACAGCTCAAGCGATGATAGCGAATGTACAGCTGAAAGCAGAAAAATTGCCACAAACCAACCCATAATCCTCTCAGAGACTTGGGTCATGGGCAAAAAAGGCAGAATGACAAAAATCATTCTGCCTTTTTTATTTTATATTTCCGCAAATACTTCATCATAAAATTTATTCCTCCTGCAACGACCACTTACGGTCGTTTTAGTCGAAATAAATTTTCTTCTTCGTCTTTGCAAAAATCTAAAATAAAAATGAAAACAAAATAAATGTATGCTAAATGATCCTTATGAAAGTAATCATTGCTGGGGCTTCAGGTTTGGTTGGTGGACAAGTTTTAAATAAATTATTGGTTGAAAACAAAGTTGAGAAAGTCTATTCGATTGGACGAAAAATATTGCCCATTCAAAATGCAAAACTTGCTCAAACTCAAGTCAACAGTTTTGATGTAATCCCCAATTTAAATGATTCAGCAGATGTAGCCATTTGTTGTTTGGGTACAACCATTAAAGTCGCAGGCTCCAAAGAAAATTTTTATAAAATCGATCATGATGCAGTTATTCAATTCGGCCAGTTTTGTAAAAAAATGGAGTGAAAAAATATATTATAGTTTCTGCTGCAGGTGCGAATCCAAAATCTAAAATCTTTTACAACCGAGTAAAAGGTGAAATGGAAGCGGACTTAAAAAATATAAACTTTGAGTCTTTAGTGATTTTTAGGCCAGGGCTATTAATGGGAGAGAGAAAAGAGAAGCGCACTTTAGAGAAAATCAGCATTCAAACCGTAAAAATTATTGAGAAGTTATTACCCCAAAAAATTCTCACACCTTTTATTACAAAAGTAGATCAATTAACTTTTAAAATCCTTAATAAAACCGTAAATCAATCTCCAAAAAAAATTGATACGATCGACTCTAAAGAAATATAGTAATGTAAATATAATCTTAAAATAAATGTCCAATTGTGGGTGAATTTACATTCGAATTTTTGATTGCAGAAGTAGTAAATTCGCTTAGAAATAATGAACGAAACTAAGTGTATGGTATTATAGAACAATATAAAACTGAGACATGTTGCGTAAATTTTTAGATTACGCTATTTTGTTGCTCAACAATCATTCGAGGTTTTATATGAAATTGAACAATATATTTTTAGTCGCATCACTAACTGTACTAAACGCTTTTACTCTTCATAGCTTTGCGAATAATGAAGTCGTAACTGATTCTATAAAAGATCAGTTAACTACATATCTTTTTAAAGAAGGCGCCCCTAAGCGAATGACAGATGGTTTTCTAGTCATTCAAAATGGAAAAATAATCTACGAAAATTATGCAAATGGGTATAATGAAAATAAAAAGCACATTTCATGGTCTATGGCAAAAACATTCGCAGGATTCTTAGTAGGTCTTGCTGAGCAAGATGGGTAT
Organism: uncultured Bacteriovoracaceae bacterium; assembly: GCA_964572865.1. Classification (GTDB taxonomy): domain Bacteria; phylum Bdellovibrionota; class UBA1018; order UBA1018; family UBA923; genus CAZNGN01. Next base: position 87,539 of record CAZNGN010000001.1, read on the forward strand.
ATTCAATTGAGCGATCATGTTCGAAAATATATTCCCGAATTTCAAACAGAAGCTACTATTTTAGACTTATTAAACATGAGTTCCGGAGTAAATTTTAGCGAAGTGTACAAAGGTGTTCCTGTGTCATCTGATGTAGTGAGCATGTTGTATTTAAAAGGCAGAAAATCTGGATTTGCAAATTATATTTTGAAACTACCAAAGAGCGAAGAAAAGCCAGGAGATTATTTTTACTACTCAAGTGGAGATACGAATATATTAATGGAAGTTCTTAGAAGAGCAATGCCAGAAACAGTATACAACTCATATCCGCATAATAGATTGTTTTCTGCAATAGGTATGAAAAATGTAACTTTTGAAAAAGATAAAAATGGAATGTGGATTGGATCATCCTATATCTATGCAACCATGCGCGATTTTGCAAAATTAGGTGAGCTGTTAATGAATCAAGGCAAGTTAAATGGATCACAATTTATTTCTGAACAATATTGGTCATTGATAAACCAAGTGGCAACTGGAGTGAATAAAAAAGCAGTCATCGGTACAGATCCTCGAAGGGCTTATAGCACTCAAATCACAACTAATCGAGCAATTGAAGGTAGATCTTTGCCTTCACAATATAAAAATTTACCTGAAGATGCATTGATTGCAATCGGAGTAAATGGGCAACTTGTAATTGGAGTTCCATCCAGTAAAACAGTTATAGTTAAACTTGCAAATGATAAAGGAAGTGCTGTAGATCGAGATAAAATTTTTGAAATGGTTGGAAAACTTGTTGTCGAAAATGGTGGCAAGTGGGTTCCGTCGGCTAACAGTAACTTAAATCAAAAATTATCAAACGAAAATGTGAGCCCGCCGGTAGCAATTGATTTACCTGGCGCTTCTAAAACAGCTCACTATTTACGAGTGCCTGGGCTAATTGCAAGTCTTGCAGCAAAGGAATACTGCTCTTGTAGATTTGTAGAAAAATTTACAAAAGATGAATGCAAAGCTAAATTAAAAAGATCATTACCAATATTACCAGTAATATCTGAAAATAGTAGTAAAGGACTGATTAAAACATTTTTTATTGTAAAAAGATCAGCAAAGTTTCAGAGCCTAGAAACTGGTTGTTTATTAAAATAATAAAAGTTGAAGTTCGATTGTCTCGAATAATACGTTCATAATTTCTAAGCTGTTTTGTTTTTAAAAACCGATATAGTTGTTTTCGCTTTATAAAATATTATTAAAAAATAAAGGGAGTCAATATGCTTAGTAATATATTAATTGGATTCATTTCAATAATATCAATTTCTGCGTTAGCTGAAACAAACACACTTAGATTAAGTTGTTTAGCAAGCGCCCCAGGATATGCACCGTTTGAATTTCGTGTATCACAAAAGGATAGTGATGCTGTAATTGAGTTTAGAAATGACAAAAAATATAGTGCAATAAATGTTATTAAAACATACGGTAAGAATGGTGAATGGTCACTCGCACTTCAATTGCCTGCAAACAATAAACTATGGTTTTTAAATACTAGTTCTTTTATGTGGAATTACCCCATTTTTGGCACATTTACTCTCAATACAGTTAATTACGGAGTTGGTTGTATTACGCCAAATACTAGTGGGAGTGAATAAAGTTTTATTAACTCAAAAGTATAAAATGAAAGGATGAATATGAAATATATTAAATTAATTATTGGATCAATATGTATGTCAGCAATTGCTCAAGCGGGTATTGTATCAAGTGACACAGTATTAAAAACATTTGAGTGTTCTTGCGTTGAAGTAGAATCTGGGCCTGGTGGATCTAAAAATCTAGGTGGAGTTCGTTTTAAAGTAATAGGTGATGCTACCAGTGGAGACGCTGATGATGTGTGTAGAAATAACTACAGAAGATCTAGTGCTTGGTCAGATATTTATTCACGCAATTGTCACTTAGTAAATAAGTGTAATTAGCAAAGAATTTCAAAAGATAATCTGGATACACACTATTTGATTTAAAAAAAAAGAATGGAGAATTTATGAAAAATATATTTTGCGTGATAATAGCGATTCTTTCTTTTTCGGCATCTGCGAGCGTTGAAAAGAAGGCGGCCAATGTGGATCTATCCTCTGGACATTGCTCATGGTCCATGAACGGCAATGCAATCCAACACTTGGTCGATTTTCAAAGTGACCAGGTTTATTTTCACATTAATTATGGAAATGGAGACGCAACCCCTGTTTTCTATCTTACACCATCTAAAGACGAATGGGCCCACCTAAAGACAAAATGGTCGGCTGAATGCCCACTCTTGAAAGCTTGCTTAGAGGAAATGGCATCGTATGAGTTGTCGGTTTCTGCGAAATGTATTAACGGCGTACTTGAAGCAAAGCTGCAGTAACAAGTTTATTGAGCATTGATTGCTTAAATATAACAATTCGTAGCAAGACACGGATTAGTCACCTTTGGTTAAAATATAAGGAGAAATAAATGAAAACAAAAATTATGATTTTAACGGCACTAACTTTTGCTCTTACTGCTTGCGTAACATTAGTAAGTATACACACACCTATTAATATCAACGGCATGTTTCAAACCGCGAGTGGTTTGCCTGTAGAAACCCCATTATATGTCGGCGCTCAACTTTGCATGAAAACAGCAGACAACCTAGTTCAATGTGAATATTTTTCTAGCGATGTGAATGGTCGATTTGAAATTGTGACACAATTAAAAAAGTCTTATAACACACAAAATCCTAATGTAAATGACACAATTCGAATTGAAGACCCAACATTAACACTTTATATACCTAGAAAAGGTGCCGGAGAGTTATCGACAACATTATTAGTAAGTAATATAAAAACTGATCAAAATACGGATATTGATTCTAGATATAAACAAATTCCCTGCCAAATAGTAAGTTATCGTGACGCCGGACATACTACAGAAATCGGCTTAAAGATTGTAGCAAACTTTAAGCCGCAGAAAGTTTATCAAAATGTTAATTATATAGATAACTACAACACGCCAGTTATTAAACAACAACAGGATGTAATCAACAATGTGAATGTAAACGTTTTAAAATAGTAGTTAATCTACGTAATAAATTTCAAATACAAAAATCAGAATCAAGTTAGCCCATCGCAAATGAAACTCTTTGGTGGATTAAGTTTGCATACCAAAATGGATTAAAAATGGGTGTGAAAAACATGTAATATCATATACATAACAGATTTGTGAGATCGTTTTTTCTAAGTAGTTTACTAATTTAGTCCCGTATAGAATGCTTTTACGAGGTATAAAATGAAAAAACTAAACATTATTACAGTCATCTCAATATTACTTTTATCAATGAATTTTGTTGCATGTTCGCATAACAATATTAGCTCCAGTGAAGATCGTACAATTGCCGGAGGTGGTCCTGGAGAAGAAGCCTTACAGAGTTTAATTAAAACATTAGTAAAGTCTTCAAATAAAACCGAAGCAACAGTGATTGAAGTGATTCGAACTCGAGTTCCGAATGCAGAAAAATTAGGAAAATCAGAAATTAAAATAAATGAGACAGATCAATTGAAAATTATAGAAAGTATAAAAAATGCTCGAGTAAATATTGCAAATGATTTACATATTAGTGCTGAATCAATTGAACAAGCAGCAAGTAATGCAGCTGCCGGTAAAGCTTTTGAAAATGTTTGGTCATCAAGAGCTTCAAAAATAAATGAAATTAAAATGCAAGCTGTAAGTAAAACAAATCCAGAATTAAAAATTGATTTAAACTTTCAAAAGATCATAAATAATAAATCTTTAACTCATGAAACTGTTGAAGCATTAACTGCATATAATAAAACCATGGTTGCATCTGGAATAGATGAACGTATTAGACTAAAGGCTATACAATCTGCTGCAAATGCCGCAGAGGCTGTAGGGCAACCTGTGATTGGTCGTTCTTGTAAAAATATAACTAAAGACTCAGAAGCATTAAAAAATTCAATAGAATTAACTGATATGATTCCTAGTCAAATTAAAGAAGGTACGAGTCCTCAAGATGCACTGGAGGTCAGCATCTCTAAGAAATATAATGAAGGTATTACGAAAGCGAAAGAGCGTTGCAAAAGACTTTGTGAAAGTCCATGTAATCACTTGAACTGTACATTGTGTAATTAAAAAAAAGGAAGTATATGAATAAAGTAAAAAAATTAAAAACAGCTCTGTTTGTATTAATCCTTACAATTCTATCTGGAAACAATGATATTTTTGCAGCAAATGGGATTAAGTGGGAACTTTATAAATGTTCATCTGATTTAACAGAAGCATACGATCCCAACAAACCATATAACTGGATTACACATGATTATCATTTTGATTTAGTAGAAACTGATGAAGCTATTTTTAATCCTTATAAAGGAATAGATAAATTAAATAATTTTAAAGGTCAAAAAGTGAGATATGCTAGATTTTATACTATCAATATTCCTGAATTAAACGTGCGAGATTTTGAAATTGACCCACATACATTTTATAAAACTGTAAATAAAGAAAAAAATACTATTCGTGTTAGAGTTTTGACTCAAAATGAAGAGTACGATAAGATTCAAGGAGAATTTAATAGAACGTTACCTGAACGAAACGAAATAGCTGCTAGAGAGCACCAAGAAGAACTAAATAAAAAAGCGGCTGAAAAGAAAGTAACTGAAGAAGCTAAAACTGCTGAATACGAAGTAGAAAAAGTTAAAAGATTAGAAAAATATGTGAAATTATACGGTAGTGAGTCGAAATCTTTATTAGAAGTATATAAAAATATTGCGAATGTTTTTGCTAAAGATAGGTCTCAGTTAATTTTTAATGAAGAAACTGACTATATAATTTATGCTTTAGAAAATTATCGAATTTCATTAAAAACAGAAAAATTAAAAATAAACGCGGACGATTTATTTAAATATTTAATGACAGGCCTTGATGCGAATGCGCCAATCTCTGTTATGGCAAATCATTTTTCCAATGCTATTAATGTTGAGAACATATCGTTTAATTCAATCTTTAAAAGTGATATTTGGGAAGGTAAGATTCAATTTGCAATAGATTCATCATTGCGACTTGAAAAAACGTCAAGCATTCAAAATTTCATAAAAAAAGCAAGCATTAACGATATTAGTGATGCGTATCAAACAATGTGTAAAATAAAAATGATTAATAGAAGTGGAAATGGTTCAGAAGATCAGAATGTACTTAAACGTTATATATTTGAGTTAATTAAAAAGTATAAGAATAGTAAAGAAATAAATTTATTTAATACTTTAAACGAAACTAACATTTCTACAAGCTGGTTAGATAATTTCTTTAATGGATATTAAATTGCAGCTTAAACAATAATATGCAAATATAGATATTAATAATGCGTAAAAACATTAAACAAGACAAAACTGCAATTATTGAAGAATTAGTACGAGCTAGAAAAACAAAACTAGCAACAAAAGAAATACATTCTTTTTTGAAATCAGAAGGAACTAGTTTTGAAAACAAATTCATTGCTTGTGAATGGTATAGAAGACTTGGTTTATTAAAAGAAGCTTATAAAGTCGTTGCGCCACGTAAATGGTATTTTTCGAAATTAAAAAATGATCCTAAAATTGCTCGGCATTATTTGTGGGTCGCAAGACTGCTAAATTTATTAGGTGCCACAAAATACGCTATTCTAATTTGTGAAAACTTGACAGGACATTCGCCCGAGGAATGGCGAGTGCTTGGAAATATATATCTGTCTGCGTATATGTACGACAAATCGTTACAGTACTTCACAATGGCTCGTGATCAAGCATCTGTTTCAGAAAAAAGCAGCTATCAATCTAGGTTAGCGATTTTAGGTATCAGTGATTCATTGGCTGGTTTAAAGCGTTTTAATGAAGCAATTAAAGTCGCATCTACGATTCAAGTGAAAAAAGAAGAATCAAGATTGTCAGCAATTATCGAAGAAGCCAAATCAGAATATTTTGCTCAAAAAGGTGAATTTCAAAAAGCAAAAAAATTACTTAAAAATGCATTTCCAGAGTTTACTCACGAAGATCATTCAACTGATCGCGGATTTTTACTTAAATGGCTTGCTTATGTTGAAGCAAAACTAGGCAACCTTTCTGAAGCACAAAATTTATTTAGTGAAGCACTTCAAATTTTGCAAACACCAACACTGAGGGCTGAAGCATGGCTTGAATGTTATGACTTAATGTTTAGATGTAACTTATTGAGTCACGAAAATATTTGTCAGTTATATGCTTTTCCTGGAAAACCTATTGAGTTTCAAAAAAGGGAAATGTATCCCACCGCTTTGACGTTATATTCTAGAAAATCAAGGATTAAAATCTACATGGATCGTAATGAATATGAAATAGATAATAAAAAGTATTATGGATTAAATAAAGAAATTCAATTATTAGGATATTTACGAATGTCTTTCAAGAGTGGAATTTCATGTGAAAGAATTAAAACATTATTATGGCCAGATGAAATTGGATCATTCTTAGCGTTGCAATCCAGATTGAATTTGTTATTAAATCGAATTCGTACTGTTTTTAAAGTAAATGCAAATGTAATAAATGGATTGATTGTACTTGCAGAAGACTCAATTAACCAAATTTCAGTAGAATATGGATTTAGTCAACTTTCATTTTTTGAAAAAAATACACGTTTTTCTTCTTCAGAGTTTGCAGATTATTATGGTTTAAAGAAAACCGCATCAGTGCAAGCGTTAAATAAACTAGTAGATTCAAGCAAAGTAATTGTTTCTCCAAAAGAGAAATCAAAAAAGTATTCTATAATTTAACAATCTCAATTTATCGAACGTTCACAATTTCTAAGCAGAAATCTTTTTAATGAATTGATACATAGCTCTTATTAATAATGAAACTAATGAATATGAAGGAGTGGGTATGAAAAATATAATGATAGTATTTAGTATATTTGCATTTATGGCAATTGCATCTAAGGCAGAAACAACAAGCATTGTAATGAAGTGTGATATAGAAAAAGGTACATTTTTAGCTGCAAAATTAGATATAAGAAATCGTGATATTTTTGGCGAAGCTGCAATGAATGGTGGTTCAATAAAATATCGCGGATTTAAACAAATGGGCTTTAGGTATTTCAATGCTAGACAGCTTAAAAAAGAAGTTGAACTGTTAGGTATTGGATCTATGGTTTTAAATATCGATGAAACTAAATTAGTTACCGCATACGCTTTTGAATTTAAAGAAGCAAGTTCAGCCGATGGTGTTTTAGCTATAGTTAGATATTTTGATATTTCAAGAAAACCAGTTGGTGATGCTTACATAGTGGGTATGGAATATGGTAAATGCAAATAAATATGAATTTACGAAATTACATCTTTGATTCTGAAATAGTAAATAAGTATAGCGTTGTACTTAAAATGCATGTAAAGCGCAAGTTTACATTAAATGCAAAAAATAAAATAAAAGTCTTAAATGAAATAAATAGGAATAAAAATCCTAGATCAAAAAAGACTTTAAAATCTGATATTCATTTTGATTTTTTGCCCAAGTTGTAAATTAAATGTATAATTGTAGAGACATCTAAGCTTCTGAAAGGGCACTTATGATTCTTAAATTTATATTTAATTTATTAATTCTTATCAATTCTCACGTTTATGCAAGCGTTTATACTATCAATGCAAATGCACACTATTGTTCTCCAAGACCAATATCACTTTTACCAAATGTAAACGCTACTCAAGTTATGTTTACGTTTAAATTTAATTCAACTTCAAATTATATTTTTACTGGTACTGCTTCTTCAGATCAAAGTGATATTAATAAATTAGCAGGCACAACGGATTGTGGTAAAATTGATCCTTTAAAAGAAAGTGCGCGATTTGGTTGGCGTTGTTACGATTCGACAAGTTGCAGTAGTGGTTCAAATGGTATTCAAATTTTTGCATATGTTCACTACAAAGGTAAAGTATATTCGAAGTACATGGGTAGTACAGTAGGAGGCGCTGGAGCTAAAACTTCAATTCCATTAAACACGTTTGGTACTGGAAAAATTTCAAGTGTCGTGCTGAGTAATTTAAATCCGCCACAGTCAATTACAGTTGATGGTCTTTCATACAATGGAAACGCTTACAAGTTTGAGTTATCTGGAGTACCGGGAGGTCCATACATTACATATATGCCACGCAACTGTAGTGGTAACTTAAATGGTTATAGGGACTATCCTTATTTTGGAGGCAATCAAACTGCTCCACATGCTATTCAAATCGAATTAGTTGGAAATGGATATTAAGATCATTTTGCTTTTCTAGTTTGAACTAAAGAATACGTAGTATTTCTGATTAATTAAACAGTTCATTGCTTCTCGAACATAATAATGCGTTCACTTTTTCTAAATAGAATCGAAACAGAAATAGAATATACTTATAATTATTATTAAAACAGGAGAAGTTAATAATGTTAAAGTATACTAAATTAATTATATTATGTGCTATTGTTGGAATTGTATTTAATTCTAAATCATTATTTGCAAATGACTGTGCTTCTGACCTTAAAAAAACACCAGAGCAAAAAACATGTAATTATTTGCTTCAGGCTCATAAAAGTGTAATTTTGGCAGATCGATATTCGCAACCAAATGAAATGCCAAAATTCTGTAATGCCATACGTAGCGCAGTATTGTCTAAAGTCGGCAAACTTTATAAATTAAGTGCAAGTTTTGAACAAATTAAAAATACTTGTAAATATAAAGTTGGATCATTTTGGGATATACAAAAAGAGTTAGACGCAGCCATTGAAAAAATACCAGGATGTTTAGATGAATACAAAAAACGTTTTTGAGTTCTTTGAAAAATAAATTATGAATTACGCGTTCATATTAAGTTATTCGCTATCAATTGGTTGGCAGATGAGCTGTCCATAAGGCGCATCTTGCAATGTTGTAATTGTAGAATTTGTTGATTTTCTTTCAAACATTGATCCATACATTATATTGTTACGACCTAAAGCTAATAGGTTCAGTGTAATAGTTCTTTCAGCATCTTTTCCTTTACGTAATATCAATTCTAAATTTGTATATTTATTTGTAGAATGAAGATTTGCAATTCCACCATTTGCAAATGTTAACGATTCACTGTTTTTATTTACAGACATTGTATAGGTTGCAATAATTTCTTTTCCGATTGGTTTGAATATAATTTCTGTAATTGAATTCTTATCATTTGGATTGCTAGCTTTCACGTCACATTTATATTCAAAATAATTTTCTTTATTTGATTTTGAAACATCATATCTGCGTATTTTTTGAAGAAATATTCTTAAGTCAGAATCTTTGTGAGTAAAGGTTAATAAATACGAAACATTAGTTCGTTTTAACAACTCACGCATAATCTCATCTGTTAAAGCATATTTATCGTCTTCGTTACTATATCCGCCAGCTCTTAAATATTCATGAATCACAATTCTTGCCTTTTCTTGCATAGTAAGTGAGTTCTCTTTCCAAGACGGACGGAATAAGGTAATTGTTTTAGTCGAAAATTCTGTAATAGCGTCACGTTCAATTCCATATGAATCAAATATTTTAATTAAACTTGTATCGATTCTGAAAGTATCTATCGCTTCATTTATTTTAATTTCAGAAACATTTAATATTTTACCCAATTGATGTAATGAAGCTAGGTCTAGTAAAAACGCACCAGCCATTTCTACAAAGGCAGCAGCAACTAAATCACCACCGGCACGATCTGCTCCATTTGAATTACTCAGTTCTTCTTTTGCATTCATTGAATATGTTGTCGAATTAGAGATAATAGGCGTAACATTGTTTACAATTTTTTTAGTATTCAAAGTTGATGTTTGAACATTGTTTATATTGCTGCAGAAATTCTGTATAACCTTTGATTGCGATATTATATTGTATTTTTGAGATGTATTAATATTCAAAATTATTTGTTCAATTGAAGACTGTTCAACTATTAAAGGTTCGACTTGATTTGCTTTTTCATTGTTTTGAATCATTATTTGATCAACTTTATATTCATCTTGAGCAATGTTTAAATTGCTTTCATTCAATTTCTTTTGATTTTCTAGAGTATTTTCAAGATTGTTACTTGTTTTCAGTTTTTCAATATTTTCATAAATTTTTGGTGACGCAACTCCGATAGAACCCAATACAAAAAGATAAAATGCAATTTGCTTAAATTTTAACTTCATTTATTAATTACTCCCCAAGATTACTCTATCTTATAATTTTATCATTAAAGTTTAATATTAGAATGTGTCATTCGTACACATGCAAATGAGTATATATACGATTTAAAATCTTAAATTCATTTAACTTACATTTTCTGTTCGAATTTTCTAAGCTGTTAATTGACCGTATTTTTGTGAAAATAATTATATATGAAATTAATTTTACAGCTTTTAATTGTATTGTCTTTATCCTCTTTATTCGTAGCTTGCAAAAAAGACGATGATTTAGAAATGTCACAAATCGTATCTGCAGCACAAAGTATACAGTATAATAACTCACAAAGTTCTTTTTCAGAAACTTTGATCAGAAGTAATATCCCTTATCCTTTTTTTGGAATCAATGCCGCAAATACAGTGAAGAATATTTCATATAATACACCTGGTTTTCGAGATTTACTTCAAAAACTAAATCCTCAAATAGTAAGAGTGCCGGGTGGTACTACGGCAAATTACTGGGATTGGCGAACCGGGTGGTTTCAAAACGCATTAACTACACCGCAAGTGTTTGCTAACATGAGTCCTAAAAGTAATACGCTTCAGGAGCTAAAGAATTTAATTAATGGGTTTAATGTTGAGTTGATATGGGATTTAAATATTATGAATTCAACTGTAGAAGAGCAAATCTTAATGTTAAAAGAGGCACAATTACTTGGGTTGCCAGTTCGATTTGTAGAGCTGGGTCAGGAATTTTATTCAAATGGAGATACTGACCGTTTAGGTAATAACTATGCTACAAGATTTCCAACGGTAGCAACGTACATTGCCGAGTGTGAAAATTGGATTAATGCTATTCGAAAAGATTTTCCCGATATTGAAATTTCTATAGTTGGATCTGATACCCGCTCGGTAAATGCACCAGACAGAACTAAATTGTGGAATTCCGGACTTGGCGAATTTTTATCAAAAACCAAAACTGATGTGACAATGCATTTATATAAAACATCTGGACTGCCAAGTTCATTAAGCATTAATGATTTTTTTAGCCCCAATAATTTGAAAACTGTGTTTGCACAAGCAAAGTACAATGTAGATTTATATTTTTTAGAGGAGGTTCCTAAATTTCCAGCTGCTACAAATGTTTGGGTAACTGAATTTAATCTTTTGCAAAAACCCGCAACCCCGTTACCTGGAAGTTGGTCTCACGCTTTATATATTGCGATTGAATCCCTCGAACTTATGAGCCATTCACAAATTAAAAATCTAATATTTTATGCTGCTTCAGCAAGTGCTGCTTTTGGTGCAAGTTTTGATAATACAACTCCGTATGATCAAAGTGATTTTTTAGTTTCCGTTCCTAATGCATTTTCAACAGCACTCTTTCAGTTGTCTTCAACAGGGGAGTTTATTTCATTGTTTTCACGAACGATTCAAGGAACACACACGATGAATCGATTAAACTTTAATGGAAAGAATTCTGATCTGATTGGATTTTCATTTTTAAATAGAGATGGAAAGAAAAAGTATATGATTTTAAATTTAAACGACCAATCTAGAACGTTAGCGATACAAGGAAGATCGTTCGAACAATTATATGCAAGACCTGACGTTAGACCTTCTAATATTGAAAAGATCACTCACATAAATGGAGTGCCAAACGGAAGCGTGCTTTTACCTGCATATTCAATCACTTCATTCGAGTAAGAATGCCAAAATCCAACATATATATAGACTAGAATGAGGGGGAAATCTTTTCCCACTGTAAATGACTATACGTATAATGCCTGAGCAAAATAGTCTAAAGTATTTTAGTCAACTACCGAAGAGTTCAGTGGGGACAGCGAGAGGTGTAGAGGTAGGGATACAGCAATTAGTCGCAAGACTAACTAATCCTAAGATCTTCTCCAAACGCTGTTATTAGTAATGTTTCTTTTTTAGAAGGAGAAGTATATGGGATTCCGTATTGGAACTAATGTTCAATCTTTATCAGCGCAACGTTCGTTGGGCATTCAACGTGATATGCAAAATCACACCTTGGATAAACTATCGAGCGGTGAGCGAATTGTAAAAGCTGCAGACGATGCTGCAGGTTTAGCAATCAGTGAGAAATTCAAATCTGAAATCAGATCTACCAGACAAGCGCACAGAAACGCACAAGATGCTGTTTCATTGGTGCAAGTTGCAGAAGGTGGATTAAACGAAGTAGGCAATATGCTCATTCGTATGAGAGAACTTTCGATTCAAGGAGCTTCAGACACTATTGGTGATCGTGAACGTTCTTTCACAGATTTAGAAGTTCAATCATTAAAAGAAGAAATCGATCGAATTTCTAAAACAACTAAATACAACGGAGTTGAGTTATTGTCTGGTGAAGGCAAAAAACTTGATTTCCAAGTAGGTATCGGTAGCTCAGACAATGACCAAGTTCACTTTGACGTTGCAAAATTCAACGTTACAGCTGAAACATTGGGAATTGCTGATGTTGCAACAAAATCAAAAGAGAACTCTGCCGAAAACTTGTCTAAATTAGATGAAGCTATTAGCCGAGTAAGCGGACACAGAGCTATCTTCGGTGCAATGCAAAACCGCTTGCAATCAACAATGAACAACTTGATGATCACTGATGAAAACATCAGTGCTGCAAATTCACGTATTCGTGATGCAGACATGGCTGCAGAAACTGCTGAGTTAACAAAACGTAACGTTTTAACTCAAGCTGGTACTGCAACTTTGGCGCAAGCAAATCAGAACAGCAACTTAGCACTTAGACTGCTTTAATTAGCAGCTCGCATGGCCAAATTCATGTGAGCAGTTCCAGTTCAAGCAGCATGTAGAGCAGAGTTGATACAAGTAGAGCTGAGCGAAACGTTAATGTAGAAGCGACATGTGATTGCGAACGCGAATTAAAGTTAGGTCGCCATGCTATCGATCAATCAAATCGAAAAGCATGGTTGCTGGAATTGATTGATTGAACAACAAGATATTTGCACCAGACAAAGGCTTGAAAAGCCCGCAGCGTAAAAACTGCGGGCTTTTTACTTTTGGAATTAAAATTTAAGAAAATGAAAACAAGATTTTTTATAACCAGGTAAATATTTTGCGCTTTGATCACATGAGAGTTTCATTGCATCGGCAATTGCTTTTTTAAATCCAATTTCACCTTCATCTATTTTAATTTTATCTCTAAAAAACTGTGCCCAAATGAATTCTTGAAACGGCACTGGGCGTTTTTCAAATCCACCTTTTTCTTGAACGGCATCTGCTAAACTTCGGTAAGGATCATTTTTCATTTGTCTGATCTCTTGGGGTAAGTCATTCGGTGAATGCGGACCATTTCCTTTTTCATCAAAAAGCCAAACTAGCTTTAGCTTTATCATTTCTGCCCAAAAGGAGTTCATATCTGGTAATTTTGATAAATCTTGAAACAATTGAACATAATGATTTTCTCTAGAAACCTTAAATGCAGCAATTGTTTGGTGATGTCGGTCGATCATGAAGTATGATCCATTGGGAGCGCGAACAACCGGTACTTTGTTTTTAATTAAATATTGCTTTAATTCTTCTTTTGAAAGATTTTGAAATTTTCGAATTTTATCTTCTACTACTTTTTTGCCAAAAGCCATTTGTGTTGGATGCGTATTTAAAATTGAAAACTTGCACCAATCGCCAACCGACATTTTAGAAGGATCATTAACTTCACCAGCTAGAATAGTGGTTGTGAAAAGCAAAATGCAAATGAATTGGCTAATGAAAAATTTCATTCTTATATTATCTAAATTATTTTTCATGAGATCAACTTCTGAATGATGGGGTCTGAGATGAAAAATCCATCTTTTGACAGTTTTAAATGAGTTGAGTCGATTTCGATTAGTTTTTGCCTAGCGAGTTGTTCAATTAATGAAGTTTTCTCATCTAATATCGATTTTCCAAAACGAGATTGATAGTCGTTGAGTAATACGCCCTCTTTTCTGCGTAATCGTAACATTAAATATTCAATGAGTTCTTGATCAGGAGTTAACGTTTCTTTCCACTCAATTGGCAATTGATTTTTGGCAATCTCTTCAATGTACAGAGATAGTGAAGCTACGTTTTTAAATCGCAGTTTAGAATCTAAATGAAAAGAATGGGCAGAGGGTCCAACGCCTAAATAAGATCCACCCAACCAATAATTTTCATTATGAAGAGCTTGCTTGTTTGGTTTTGCAAAGTTTGAAATTTCATATTGTTCAAAGCCAAACTCTGCAAGAGTATCTCGTACCGTTCTTAAATGATCGAGTTGCGTCTCTTCATCTAATAATTCTTTATATTTAGGATTACTACTTTTTAAAGTAAGCAAGTAGGCTGAGGTGTGATTTAAATTTGAAAAATTCTGATAAAGTTCTGCTAATTCATTTTGGATGAGCTCGATAGTTTGTCCCGGAACTCCTACGATATAATCAGTGCTGACATTTTCAAAACCTGATTCAAATAAAACCGTGAGTGCCTCAAAAATTTCTTTTTTATCATGCACTCGACCGAGCCAAAGTAGACGATCATTGTTGAGAGCTTGAACTCCTAAACTAATTCGATTGATACCTAGAGCTTTCCAAAACTTTGCTTTTTCTTTTGTCACGCTTGAAGGATTTGCTTCCATCGTAATTTCTGCGTTTTGATTTGGTTGAATGATTTGAAAAACTTCTTCCATTACCGATAGGGGGGCAAGAGAGGGTGTGCCGCCTCCCATAAAAAGAGTATCTAATTTTCCGATCGAATTTGCTGCGTCATATGTTTTCAGTTCTTCGATGAGTGCCGAATACGCATTCTTTCGCACATCACTTGAGTGTTTTGATTCGGGTAAAGAGAAAAAATCACAGTAGTGACACTTAGCCTCACAATACGGAAAATGCATATATAAATTCGCAAACTTTGTTTGTGAAAATTGTGGGTTATGATTGCTAAGATTTTTCATTGCGATATCCTTATCATACTATGATCACAGAAAAAACCCTTCCGAATGGCATTGAATTAATCGTAAAAACCACGAATGTTCCAGTAGTTGCAGTACAAGTCTGGGTAGATGTTGGTAGCATTGACGAAAAACCTGCTGAAGCAGGCTTTTGTCACTTTTTAGAACACATGCTTTTTAAGGGCACTCAAAAACGTTCTACTGCTCAAATTGCTGGTACCGTCGAGGGTTCAGGTGGAGATATGAATGCGTTTACATCATATGAACACACTGTTTACCATATCACTGCTTCAAATAAACAATGGAAGATGGCCAACTCAATATTAGAAGACATGGTCATGCATTCTGTGTTTAAACCTTCAGAGTTTAATCCAGAAAAAGAAGTGATCTTAGAAGAAATTCGTCGAGGATACGATTCTCCCGATCGAGCGTTATATGAAAACTTAATGACGAAAATGTATGGCAATGCTGGATACGGCAGAACGGTGATAGGTTTTCCAAAAACTGTAAAAGCATGTACCGCTGCTGGATTAAAAAAATTCTGGCAAAAATGGTACACACCATCGTTGATGACAGTTATCGTTGTGGGCGACATTGATTATGATGAAGTTGAAAAAGAAATTTTAAAAACGTGGGGAAAAAACAAAAACCGATTTGTTCGTGCTCGCAGAAGAGAATCAGGTTACGCAAATAAGTTAATGACACCTTCGAATCGTCGTGTGGAGGAAGGTTTTGATTTACACTCGATTAAATATTCAGCAGCAATGCACGGATATGGAATGAGAGATCCAAAATTACCCGCACTCGATGTTGCTGCAATGATTTTAGGAAGTGGCGAATCTTCTCGTTTGTATCAACGATTGTTTCAACAAGATCAATTGGTCACGGCAGTGAGCGCTTCCATGTGGGCACCAATTGGTTCTGGAATTTTTGCATTTGATGTCGAGTCGACGTTAGAAAATTCAGGAAAATTTCGATCCGTTTTAACAGAAGAAATTGAACGCTTTATTAAAGATGGTCCGACAGCTGCTGAGTTAGAACGTACCAAAGTTCAGATTGAATCTGACCGAATTTACAGCTCTCAATCTATGGATGACATTGCAAGCAGACTTGGGCATTTAAAACTTGCCGTAGGAAATACTGCCTTTGATTTAGAATACATGACACAAGTAAAAGAGCTCACACAAGATGATGTGAAAAAAGCTTTTACCGAACTTTATTTAACAAGACCTATGTTTGAAAGTTTGCTGACTCCAAAAGATTATAATGCAAATCAATTTTGGCAAAAAATTGAAGTGGGTAGTGCAGCTAAATTAGTTCAAATTAAAAATTCTAAAGAAACAATTCAAGGGGAACATCATAAACTTTCAAATGGAATAGAGCTTTGTTTGTTTCCGCGCACTGATTTGCCAGTTGTTTCATTTCAGTCATGTGTGATGGGGGGCTTGCGTTCTGAAACAAAACAAAACGCAGGTATCGGCAATGTTCTTTCTGAAATTTGGGAAAAAGGTCCGCAAGGTTGGACGTCTACAAAATTTGCTGAATTTTTAGAATCGCGTGCTTCTAAAATTGATACATTTTCAGGTCGTAATTCATTAGGAGTAACGGCAACCACTCTTACAAAATATTTTGAGGATATTTTACCGCTTTATATAGAAACTATGTTTAATCCAACCCTATCGGAAGAAGAGTTTGATCACGCCAAAGATCTTGTTTTAGAAGACATTAAAACATTAGAAGACAATCCTGGCAGACTTGTTGGAAAACTTTTTATCGAGTCATTGTTTGAAGGTCATCCGTATGGAATTCCCATGACAGGATATGAAAGTTCGGTGAATTCACTCGATATCAATGCCGTTCGATCGCATTTTAAAAAGCAAATGAGTGCTGAAAAAATTGTTGTTTCAGTTTGCGGAAAATTTCATCGAGATCAAGTGATCGAAGCATTTTCAAAAATTAGTCGCACGCAAGCTCACAGCAATATCAAAGAACTTGAAATGTTTAAGCCAAAAGCAGACCGCATTTCTGAAGTTGTAAAAAAACGTGAACAAAGCCACATTGTTTATGGATTTGTTGGTACACGTGCGCTTGACGAAAGACGATATGCTTTGAAAATGCTTCTTACCATTATGGGAGGACAATCAGGAAGATTGTTTAGAGAAATTCGTGACAAACAAGGTTTGTGTTACACAGTTTCACCGATGTGTATGGAAGGTGTTGAGCCCGGATACTTTGGAATTTACATTGGCTGTGACCCAAGCAAGCGTGAGCAAGCTCTTAAATCTATTCGAGTTGAATTAGATAAGCTAAGTCAAAAACCAGTGCCACCAGCAGAATTTAAGCGTGCACAAGAATATATTTTAGGTCGTCATCACATGGACAATCAAATGACTTCTTCGATTGCTGCTGTTACTGCGTTTAATACATTGTATGGACTGCCTTACAATGAGCATGAAACTTTCGAAAATAATATTCGCAAAGTGAAAGCCAAAGACGTGCAAGCAATAGCTAAAGATTTATTTTCGCAAAGTTCAGTGACGGCAGTTGTAGTTTAGTATTATTGTGATTTTAATTCTTTTTTAAAATCAGGCTGAGACATTAAGTAATCACAAATTTGTTTTCCTAAAATCCATCCCGCCTTTACATCTGAAGGATGATGAACGCCCACTTTGGCACGAAGTTCTCCGATGAAAATTCCATATTGTTCAATATTCTTTTTTCGTTCCGGATAAATTTTTGACAAAACACAAGCTCCCACAAAACCGGCAGCTGTATGAGCACTCGGATACGCTTTTGCACCACCCGGTTTTTTTGCACAAGGCTCAAGGGTAGGGTCTGTTACAAAAGGTCGTGGTCTTTTGTATTTAACTTTAAACGCTTCACTGATTCGTTCTGTTAACTGAAAAACATTTTTCATGAAAGGAGTTAATGCCTCCGCTTCTTCTTTGCTTAATAAGTCACGATTGCGTCCATACAATACTTCAAATGACGGAATCGATTGCGAGTCACCCAATTTACATTCCGCTTGAGTTCTAGTTTGTTCATACTTATGAAGTTGTTGAAAATCTTTTTCATAAGCTGCAGAACCTTCGGCTGGAGGAGGTGGAAGTTGAAATTCTTTTGGACTTACAGCGGACCATTGTGCCCAACTTAGTTGTGAAGCTAAGATGAACGAAATGTATAAAAGTGAAGTGAAAAGATGTTTTGATTTCATTGGTTTCCTCGATTTTGAAAAGGGTATTATCAAAGCTAGCAATATGCGTCAATTATTTATAATTCTGTACTGAACAGGTAAAAAATTCCTATAGATATCAGCAATTTGGATGCTCATACACTATTTAAAAATTTTCAGGTAAAATAGAGGGTGGGGACAGGGAAGGAATGCTGAATACATGAAAGCGTCAGCTAAAAAGCATACAAAATCTGTGGAAGCCGAATCTTCATCTGAAGAAAGCTTGAAACTTGTAACAGAACCAACCGCATTTTTTAAAGAAGAAATTGCGAAAGCATTTGAAAAACAAAAATTAAAAATCAATCAAGACATCGAGTTTTATTTAGTCGATCTTTTATCTCGCTTTATGTTTACCGATAATTTTTTCAAAACAACTGAATCGGGTGAAAAGAGAAGCGAAACATTAGCGCTTTTATATCACGATGCTTTGATGTCGCCTGATTTCGGAAAACGACGCGAAGATCTTCGCAGACTGGGAGATGTTTCATTATATACTGCTGGATTTTTTTCAGAAAGTTTAATGAGAAAAACAGTGGATGTAGATTACTACATCAGCATGGGATCTGCTGCTTACGCCAACCTTTCTCAAATTGTGATCGATAATTATTTTAGAAAAGTGTACACAGAACTTTCAGATCGATTCGTGAAATTTGTCGATGTACTTTGTGAAGTTGCAACCACTGCACATCTTCAAGATCCAAAAAACATTCTTCGCCAATACGACCTTTGGCTCAAAACTGGCTCTGAGTCTGCAGAAAACAAGCTCAAAGAAGCCGGCATTATTCCAAATGATAAAATAAAAACAAATGTGCAGTAATATTTAATGAATTAGTTTTTGAATAGCGGTGAGAATAGCAATCGCTGCACCAAACATTGCACCCATTCGAATAGTAAGTTCAGACTTTGCTTGAGAGATATTACTTTCAAGCTTTTTATCTAAATCTTGAATGTCTCGTTTGATTTCATGGACATCTTGTTTGGTTGCCAGTTTGTCTTCCATCACTTCATCCAATATTTTAATGGTTGTTTCAGCTTCTTCTCTAGAAAAACCTACTTCTTCTAACATTCTAGCATATTTCAATGTGTTAAACATTATTTACCTCCAATATATCTAAAAGCGATATAAGCAAGGATAAAGCCAAACTTATAAGAAATTTAATAAATGTAGTGATTAGAAATGCTTGATTTTTATTCCAAAGTTTTTAATCCAAATCCTGCAATATAAAATTTGGCTTTAATGAACAAATGCCCCTAATTAAAAAGCTGTATAAATTACGTTTGACATATTGCGCACCATTCTTTATACGTTGCGTAAATTTATTATTATCTTGGGGGGTAAAATGAAAAAAGCCATTCTTTTAGCAGCAGTTTTCACATTAACTAGCGCAAGCGCATTTGCAGGAAGTTATCTTTGCAGAGGTAATGATTTGTCTTCAAGAAATAAAGACAGATTCGAAACGACACTAAAAGTGAACTCAGGCAGAGTTATGTTTCAAGATATGGATGGCGATGACATGACTTTATCTCGCGATGGACGCAGCCGTGGCACAAAATACGCAGTTTATGCTGATTACGGATATGACGGTTATGGTGGCTACATTCGTTTCGCACTTCCTTTACAAGTTGCAAACTCTAGGTCAACGCTTCAGCAAAAGTTTGTTGCTTATTATGACCAAGATGTTTACTCAGAAGCTGGCAAAGTAGGCGAAGTGAGAGTGAAGATGGTTTGTGTTCCAAACTCTCGTTTATAGGCCTTAAGCAGCTGATATTATTAAGCTAAAAATAATACATAACCACTTTTGACAAGTGATCATTCAACACCATATTAAAAGACGATGGAAACAAATCAAAACGGACAGACCAATACTGAAGCAAACAGCGCAAGCAATGAAAACGAAGCTTCAGCCAATACTGAACAAGCTGCAGCAAACGGTTCTACAGAACCAACAGTTGAGAGCTTGATGGCTGAATTAGAGGACTCAAAAAACAAGTACCTCTATTTATATGCGGAGTTCGACACCTTTAAAAAGCGTGCGATTAAAGAGCGCTCTGATTTGGTTAAATTCGGTAATGAGAACATTGTTCGTGAGATGCTTTCTGTTTTAGATAACTTAGAGCGTGCTTTAGAGCATGCGCAAAATCCAAGTGCGATGGTCGACGGAATCAAAATGGTAGCCCAACAATTTAAAGATATTTTGGGACGCTTTGGTGTAAAAACCGTAGATTCTGTTGGAAAAAAATTCGACCCTGAAATGCACGAGGCGATTGCGCAAGAAGAAAGCAAAGACGTTCCGTCAGGACATGTTTTAAAAGTTCATCAACACGGCTACACGATTAACGGAAGGCTTTTAAGACCAGCCAAAGTTGTAGTGGCTACAGACTTAAAAAATTAATCAACCTATTTGGAGGAATATATGGGTAAAGTAATCGGAATCGACTTAGGAACAACGAACTCTTGTGTATCTGTTGTTGAAGGTGGAGAACCAAAAGTAATTCAAAACTCTGAAGGTGTGAACACAACTCCTTCAATCGTTGCATTCATGGATAACGGCGAAAAATTAGTAGGACAATCTGCTAAACGCCAAGCGATCACAAATCCTGAAAAAACAATTTTTGAAGCAAAACGTTTAATTGGTCGCAAAAACTCTTCAAAAGAAATCGCTGAGTTTTTAAAAGTAGCTCCATTCAAAGTAGTAGAAGCAAAAAATGGCGATGCATGGATTAAAGTAGGCGATCGTGAATATGCTCCTCAAGAAATTTCAGCTCTTGTTTTACAAAAAATGAAAAAGACCGCTGAAGATTATTTGGGTGAAGAAGTAACTGAGGCTGTAATCACAGTTCCAGCTTATTTCAACGATGCTCAAAGACAAGCTACAAAAGACGCTGGTAAAATCGCAGGTCTTGAAGTGAAACGTATCATCAACGAGCCAACTGCTGCTGCATTGGCATACGGTCTCGACAAGAAAAAAGACGAGACAGTTGCCGTGTTCGACTTAGGGGGCGGTACTTTCGATATTTCTGTTCTTGAAATCGGCGATGGCGTGTTTGAAGTGAAAGCTACAAACGGAGATACATTCTTAGGCGGAGCAAACTTTGACCAAAGAATCATCGACTGGTTAGCTGATGAATTCAAAAAAGAAAACGGAATCGATCTTCGTAAAGACAAGATGGCATTACAACGTTTGAAAGAAGCTGCTGAAAAAGCAAAACACGAACTTTCAAATTCAATGGAAACAGACATCAATCTTCCATTCGTAACGGCAGATGCATCTGGTCCTAAACATTTAAACATGAAACTTTCTCGCGCTAAGTTTGAAGCGTTGGTTGCAGACCTAATCGAAAAATTAGTAGCACCATGTGAAACTGTATTAAAAGATGCAGGTGTGAGCAAAGCAGACATCGACGAAGTAATCTTGGTTGGTGGTATGACTCGTATGCCGAAAGTACAAGAAAAAGTGAAACAAATTTTCGGCAAAGAACCACACAAAGGTGTAAACCCTGATGAAGTGGTTGCTGTGGGAGCTGCGGTTCAAGGTGCAGTGTTAAAAGGCGAAGTGAAAGATGTGTTGTTATTAGACGTAACTCCACTTTCATTGGGTCTTGAAACATTGGGTGGCGTTTTCACAAAATTAATTGAGAAAAACACAACCATTCCATGTAAGAAGTCACAAGTATTCTCAACGGCTGCTGATAACCAAACAGCAGTAACCATTCACGTATTACAAGGTGAGCGTGAGTTTGCTGAACACAATAAGAGCTTAGGACGTTTCGACTTAGTGGGAATTCCAGCAGCTCCTCGTGGTGTTCCTCAAGTAGAAGTGACATTTGATATCGACGCAAACGGTATTGTGAATGTTTCTGCTAAAGATATGGGAACAGGCAAACAACAAACCATTAAAATTACAGCAGGTTCAGGATTATCTGAAGCTGAAATTCAAAAAATGGTTAAAGAAGCTGAAGCTAACAAAGCAGAAGACGATAAACGTAAACGCACAGTGAATGCTCGTAACCAATTAGATGGTTTGATCTACTCATTAGAAAAAACAATGAAAGACAGTGGAGACAAAATCGCAGCTGAAACTAAAACTGCATTAACAGCAGCAATTGATGAAGCGAAAAAAGCACTTGAATCAAATGATGCTGAAGTTTTAGAAAAAGCTACTGAGAAGTTAACAGCTGAATCAAACAAAATGGCTGAAGAACTTTACAAAACTGCGCAAGCTACAGGCGGTGCTGCAGGAGCTGGTCCAGACATGGGCGCTGGAATGGGCGGAGCAGGTGCAGGTCCATCACAAGGTGATGCAGCAGGCACACAAGCTAAAAAAGGCGGCGATGATGTGATCGACGCTGATTACAAAGAAGTATAAAACTAAATGAGCAAACGAGACTATTATGAGGTTCTTGGGGTCAGCAAAAGTGTTGGCCCTGAGGAGCTCAAAAAAGCATATCGAAAACTTGCCATTCAATTTCACCCCGATAAAAATCCGGGTGATAAAGCGGCAGAAGAAAAGTTCAAAGAACTTTCTGAAGCCTATGATGTTTTAAGCAATCCAGAAAAAAGACAAGCCTACGATCGATTCGGTCACCAAGCCGCAAACATGGGCGGTGGCCCATTCGGTGGTGGTGCTGGCGGATTTGATTTTGGTGGAAATTTTAATGATATCTTTGGCGATATTTTTGGCGACATTTTTGGTGGTGGTGGCGGCCGACGTGGCGGTGGCCGCGGACGATCTCGTGCTCAACCCGGCAACGATTTACAATATGATTTAGAAGTAACATTTGAAGAAGCAGCATTTGGCGCAGAAAAAGTAATTACAGTTCCAAAAACGGCTGCCTGTGGAACTTGTAAAGGTTCTGGCGGAAAAGCAGGAGCAACTCCACAAACATGTACTCAATGTGCAGGTCACGGTGAAGTACGTTTTCAACAAGGTTTTTTCACTGTCGCAAAAACTTGTCCACGCTGTCACGGCGAAGGCCAAGTGATTTCAGATCCATGTTCTGATTGCGCAGGTTCTGGAAAAGTTCGTAAAAAAGCAGAGCTTTCAGTAAAAATTCCTGCAGGAATTAATGACGGACAAAGATTAAAACTTTCTGGTGAAGGTGATACCGGAATGCGTGGAGGCCCAAACGGAGATCTCTATGTTCAAATTCATGTGAAAGCTCATGACTTTTTTGAACGCGATGAATTCGATGTAATTTGTGAAGTTCCTATTAGTTTTACACAAGCAGCGTTGGGAGATGAAATTGAAGTTCCTACGCTTGAAGGAAAAGCTAAGTTAAAAATCAATGCGGGTATTCAATCGCAACAAATCTTAAGAATGAAAAATAAAGGAATTGCACGTTTGGGGGGCTATGGTCGCGGTGATCAATTGGTTCGCATCATTATTGAAACCCCAACTAAAATGACGAATGAACAAAAAGAGCTACTCAAACGTTTTCATGAAATCTCAGATGAAAAATGCCAACCAATGGCAAAAGGTTTTATCGAAAAAATGCGCGGTCTTTTTGGATAATCAGCGGTAAAAAAATTCCACCTGAATTAATTAAAAAATAAGTGTAATCTTAAAAGTACATGTTTCTAAAATCATTTCGTATTTTATCGCTATTTATTTTATGTACGATCTTATCATGTTCTACGGGTCCTAAACGTGCAACAAAAGATGAAGGGCCTAAGTTTGAAGATCAAGCATTGGAATTTGCAAAAACTAAAAAAGGTCCAGACTCAAAAGCATATCAGAAAATGGATTCTGACTATCGAAACAAACAATTTAAAACAGTTTTAGATGAATCGAAAAAATTTATAAAGACATATCCGCAAAGTACTTTGCTTGAATATGTTTATCATTTGCGTGCACTTTCAAGCATTTCATTAAAAGAATATAAAAATGCTCTTCCCCAATTAAAACGTACTTTAGAAATCGCGCGTTCTAGAAGTTCTGTGAATGATAATTTAATCACGGTCATAACCTATAATATGGCATTTGTTCATTTTGAATTGGGCCAAACCGAACAAGCGATGCAATCTTTACAAGAAGTAAATCCATCTTCGTTAGACTCAAATAATCGAGCACGATATTTTATGTTGAAAGCAAAAATAGCTCGCATGAGTCAAGATTTTAACCAAAGCGGATACAATATATTGATGGCAATTTCTAATTATTTGCCTGACAAAAAAGCGCAGATGAAACCGCTGTTTGCTTTTTTAGATGAAGTCTTAGAACACATAGATAATCCTGTAACGATAGAAAAGTGGCTTTCTGATTTTTCAGAAACGGCAGCGGGAGATCGATTATATTATAAATCGGCTCTTATGTATCAAAAGCAAGGTGATCGAGCACACGCAAATTCAGATTTTGAAAAAATTGTGAATTTATTTCCGCAAAGTCAGTACGCTTCAATCGCACAAGAAAATTTGAAAATGATCGAGCACTCTGCAGCACTAGACTCAGCAAAAATTGGAGTATTGTTAACATTATCGGGAAAATATGCAAAATTTGGTTACAAAACACTTCAAGGCATTGAGCTTGCGTTTAAAATTTTTAATAATAAAAACAATCCATCAAATACAAGTTTAGTAATTATGGATGATCAAGGGGAACCTGCGATCGCAGCACAAAAATTAGAAGAATTATACTATAAACACAATGTGGTAGCAGTGATCGGACCTATGAGTTCAAAAGTAGTAGATGCCGCTGGACAAAAAGCAAACGAATTAGGTTTGCCATTAGTAACATTAAGTCAAAAAGAATATCAAAGTCCGAATGGTAGTAATTATGTTGTCAACGCAGGACTAACGGCATCAATGCAAGTGCAATCACTCATAAAGTACGCGACAGAAAAATTAAATATTAAACGATTTGGAATGCTAGCGCCGGCTACGAAATTTGGAGACGAATATACAAAATTGTTTTGGGATGAACTCGATAAACGAGGGGCTCAGGTTCGTGGATTTGAAACGTATCCCAATGAAGAAACTGATTTTAGAATTTATATAGATAAAATGGTTGGTCTGTCTGCTCAAGATGCGCGCTCAAAAGAAGTAGAAGAAATGAAAGCGTTGAAAGCTGCGATTCCCATTAAACGTAAATCTAAAAAGTTTGATCGAATGTTTGATTTGAAACCAATCATTGATTTTGAAGCTGTTTTTGTGCCAGATGATCCAAAAGTTTTGGGTCAGTTAATTCCAACTTTTGCATATCGTGATGTAGATCATATGTTGTTTTTGGGAACCAACACTTGGAATAGTACAGAGCTCATTTCTCGCGCAGGTCGTTTTGCAGATGGTTCGGTTTTTGTAGATGGATTTTTTATGAATTCAAAAAATCCTAAAATTCAGAAGTTCATTCAAGATTACCAGGCAGTTTTTTCCGCAGACCCAAGTGTAATGGAAGCTGTTTCTTATGATGCCGCTCGAATCGTTCAAACCATAATTGCTACGAATTCAATTAGTAGTCGCAATGATTTTAAAGATCAGATTCAAAAACTGAAAGATTTTGCCGGCCTCTCTGGCCCAATACAAGTGCAGAATGGTAGCTTACTAAAGACCCTGCATTTATTGACCCTCAAAAGCGGCAAAATTGAAGAGATTGTGTTTTAATTCAAAAATCATCTATAATTGAATATGGAACTCTACCTAAAATGTAGGTAGTGTTAATTATTATTTTTTTCCGTCATGGAGGATGGAAATTGGTCGATGCACCTAATGGTCTCGGCGGCGGACGATTTAAGCAGTATGTAAAAGATATTATCAACGCTGAACGAGAACCGATTCGACAAATTGAAAACAGAAAAGCTAAAGAGCAAGAAAAGCTCAAGCTTGTGCAAGAGTTTACGCAAAGAGTTCGTAAACTTCCTGAAATTTATCGTGAATTAGATTCGATGAAAAAGTTTCGAGAATTAAAAGCAGATTATCCCGCAAAAGATTTATTAGATGTGACGGTCGATAAAGATTTCGCTCAGCCTGGAGAGTATCAGTTAGAAGTCACACAACTTGCTGGACGGCACTCAATGATTTCAGATGGTTTTGAAAATAAGGATGATGAAGTAGGTGTCGGATATTTTTCATACACATTACCAAGTGGTGATTCTAAAAGTGTATATATTGGCCCAGGAAGCAATACTCTTGAAGGTATTGTAAATACTATCAATGCTCAAAAAGGTTTAGGTGTTACTGCATCGTTAGTAAATGATGGTTCAGGATCAGATCGACCTTGGAGAGTGGTCGTTGCTGCTAAAAAATCTGGGATGGAAAATGATATTGAGTTTCCTGATTTTTATTTTTTAGATGGTGATTTTAGATTTTATGTTGATGATGAAAGATCTGCACAAAATGCAATTATCAAATTCAATGGATTTGAAATTATGAGCCAAGCAAATCGATTCGAATTATTACCTGGTGTGACTGTTGATTTAAAACAAGCAAAAGAAGATTTCGAATTTACATTACAAATTTCAGAAGATATTCCAAAAATTGCAGCAAAGGTAAAGGCATTGGTTGATGCAATTAACAATGTTTTAGATTTTATCAATAAACAAAACCAAGTGGATGATAAAACAGATACTTCGAAAACATTAGCCGGTGATTCTACTTTATTCGGAATTGAATCGAGAGTGCGAAGCTGGGTGTTTGAATCGTTCAACGTTAACGATCCAGAAGTTGATGAAGAAGAATTTTACATGCGTCTATCTGATGTGGGTATTCAATTTGAAAAAACAGGTATGCTTTCCTTTAAAGAAGACAAATTTAAGAAATCGATGGAAAAAGATTATCAAAGTGTGGCTATGTTATTCGCTGGAGAAGGAAATTTTATTTCCAATTTAAAGGTACTAACTGAAAGTGTGGTTACTCAAAGAGGCGGAATTATCACGTCGCGTGAAAATGGAATTCGCGAGAGAATGAAGCGTATGGATGGCGATATCGCAAATAAAGAGGCAAATCTTGCCCGACGTGAAGTTGCATTAAAGCGTCAATTCTCAAATTTAGAGTCTTTAATGAGTAATATGCAAGGCCAGCAACAATATCTGGCTCAGGCATTGGGTTCACCAAGCTTGATTTAATTTAATCTTTAAGTGAAAATATTAACATACACACGATAGGAACGTCGTGTGATTAATGAGCGAAAGGATTCGCAATGAATAATTATGGTTTGAATAAGTACAAACAAACTTCGGTTACAACTGCAAGTCGTGGCCAAGTTCTTCTGATGTTGTACGAAGGCGCAATAAAACATACCAAACGCGCAATCGAAGGTTTAAACGAAAAAAATCTATCAAAAAAAGGTGAAGCAATTCTTAAAGTTCAAGATATTGTGAATGAACTTTCGCTTTCTTTGAATCACGATGTAGGTGGAAATATAAGTCAAGATCTTGAGCGACTTTATAATTTCATCATCGATCAAATTACAACTGCCAATATGAAGAATGAGTTAAAGCCACTTCAAGATGCTTTGAAAATTTTAGAAACTTTATATGAAGGTTGGGTGGGAGCTCTTCAGCAAATTGCTAAGCAGGGCGGAGATCCAGCAACAGTAGCTGCAAACGAAATGAATAATAATGTAACTAAAATTGGAGAAAATAAATAATGCAAGAATTAGTCGCATTATTATCTAGAAAATGCCAATGCTATAAAAGTTTTTATAGAATATGTAATGATTTTTTAGATGAAGTATCTCGTGGAGACATTAACAATTTAAATCGATTTCAAAATCAAAGAACCGGATTGCTAACAGTATTAGAAAATATTGAAGAAGAAATTCAAACTTTTTTAAAACAGTTTGATGATTCACCAGGATCATTTGATTTATTAATGACCAGTGAAATTAAAACGCAAATACAGTATTTAACGCGAGAAAAAGATTCATTAATTCAGGCGATTCTTGAATTGGATAAGCAAATTTTAAAACACATAGACCGTTTGAAGTCAGATACAATTCAAAAACTTCAATCTGTTCAAAGTGGTAAAAAAACAATTGGTGCCTACCGTTCTCCCGTTGAAAGTGTTGAACGTGCAGAAGGTAAAAGTTTGGTAGATAAAGAGGTATAAAGTAGTAACGTTGTATTTCATTTCAGTTCTCAGCAGTTCACCGTTCATCCTCAGTTCTATTGACCAATATGAATAACTATAGGATACTTTTTGGGAGGGATATTCACATGTCAGAAATTAATAGAATTAAACAGCTTATAGAAAAAGATCTGGTAGTAGATGCTGTTGAATTGCCTTCCAATCATCGCAAAAAAAGTGAACTTCTCAATGAATTAGAAGATACACTTTCACATTATGACGATGATTTAAATTATGCACATTTTGTAGTGAGAGTAAAAAGAACAACTAAGCCATTACATGTATCAAATCAAGATACAGTTACAACTGAACCAAAATTAGAAAATTTAAACACAGATCATTTTTCAATTGATCAACTTGTAAATGAAACGCTTGAGGCTAGTTCAGAGATTACTAGAAAAAGATCTGAAATTGAAGCTGAAGAAGAATACGATGCGTCTTATCTTTTAGAAAATGCTAATATTTTAGCTGAAAATAAAGAGTTTTCATTAGCTAGAAATATTTTTAAATCTTTAATTCGCAAAGGCCAATTTGTTTCTGAATCTTTAAGTGGAATTGCAAACTGTTATGAGCAAGAAGGCGCTTTTAGTGAAGCTGCAAAATATTATGAAGAAGCAATCGCGTATAATCCTGAAGTTCAGTATTATGAAAAATTAGCAAATTTATTGGTTCGCATTTCAAAAGACGAAGAAGCCATTGAAGTGATTGAACGTGCATTAGGAATTCCAGGCCTAACAGACCAGCAAAAGTTTGAATTTTATAAATCACTTGGTAATTGTTATTCACGCCTTGATAAGCATGATAAAGCTGAACAGAATTATTTGTCCGCTTTTGAATTAAATGAAGATTCAGACGCTTTACAAGTAAATGTAGGTAGTCTTGCGTTACATAAAGGTGATCAAGCCACTGCTAAAAAACATTTTGAGCGCGCATTAGAATTAAATAATAAAAACGACAAAGCACTTTGTGGTTTGGGAATGATCGACATGTTGAATAACCAACTTGAAGATGCGCAAAACTACTTTGTAAACTCTCTTAAGCAAAATCCAGACAATTTAACTGCGATTTTTAACTTGGTAAAATGTGCCTATCAATCTAAAAAATTCAGGGACGCGGCATTTTATCTTCAGAACTACATTTCGAATAACATTGTAAATGTAAATATTCTCTACACCTTTGCGGGAGTATTGTATCATCAAGAAGAGTATGAAAAAGCTTCTGTAGAAGTGAACAAAGTACTTGAAATTAATCCAAATCATACAGGAGCAATAGAATTATCGGAGTTAATTAAAAAGAAACTTTCTAACTGAAAGATTCAGATTTTGAATGACCAAGGAGAGGTCTAATTATGTCGAACGAAGAACAAAATAAAAATACTGTTAATTCAAATCAAACAATTCAAGAAATTTCTGATTTAGATCAGAACTTACTGATTAAGCTTTTAGATTCACTAATCGAAGAGCAAAACCTCATTCAGGTAAAGGAGTAAGAATATGAAAAATATCATCATTCTACAACTAGCTAGATTGGGTGACATCATTCAAACACTCCCAACAATCCAAGGTTTAAAGAAAAAATATCCAGATTCAAAAATATCATTAGTTGTGCGATCAAAGTTTGCTGAAGCTGCTAAAATTTCTCCGTATATTGATGAACTAATTGAGTTGCCAACTAAAGATATTTTATCGAATTATGTAGAAAAACAAACGATAGAAAATAAAACAAAATCATTGAATGCATTAACAAATTGGTTTCAAGATCAATTTTCAGGCAAAACCTATGATATATTGATTAACTTAACATTTACTGACGCAAGCTCTTGGTTTTCAACGTTGATATCTGCAAAAGAAAAACGAGGCGTTACTCGTGCTAACGATGGTGCAATTTCTATTAAAGATTTATGGAGCCAATATTTTTATTCTCAAGTATTACAAAAAAATTATAATATATTACATTTAAACGATTTATTTGCACGAATTGCAGGCGTAGATAAAGGAATTTGGCCGTTAGATTTAAATCAAACATTTAAAATTAATACCAATTCAGTAATTCCAGTTAAAAATAATCAAAGAAGAATTGGCATACAATTGACAGCAAGCCAAGCAGTTAAATCTCCTTCGATTGCTACTTGGGCAATGATTTGTTCAAAAATTAGCAACGATATCGGAGCTGAACTTGTGTTTTTTGGAGCACAAAACGATATTCCAATTATTGATGCAGTTATTCAACAGGCAGGAATTAGAGAAAATTCAATTGTTTTAGCTGGAACATATCGTTTTGACGAAAACATTCCATGGATAAAATCTTGTGATTGTATCGTTTCGCCAGATACTGCCATCGTTCACTTGGCATCTATTTGTGGTACACGTGTCGTATGTATTCCAATGGGTGGCGTTCGTTCAGAAGAAACAGGCCCATATGGAATCGGGCACACTGTATTATATCCAGCAAATGCTACACCTGAAATTTTTTCAAACGAAATCGTACGCGTAATTACAACAGGCAAAGCAAAATCAAACGTTCCACAAGCGGTAACTAAGTTCACAATTACTAAAAATGGACAAGTACGCAATGAACTTGTTCCGTTTAACTTTGAACAAGATGAGAATGTAAACTTATTTTCAAATGCGTTTTATTTATTGGCTGAATTTAGAAATGAAGGACGCGTTGAAGAAGTTGAAATACCTGCAGTTGGTAAACAAAGTAATGGCTCAAGACTGGATGAGCTCATTCAGGTGCACGACACATTGTTTTCAATGAGAAAAGCCGCAGATTTCGGATCTCATTACTGCATGATTATGGCAGAAAATATTGATGATACTGTTCAATTAAAAGAATGTTCTAAAAAACTAATGGAAGTCGATGCATTATTGAATTCATTAGAAAATATTCGTTTTGTAAAACCATTGATTGATTCGTGGAAAGTAACAAAAGCAAATATTATGAATCCAGATTTAAAAACAATGATATTACAAACAGAAGGTGCATATCGAGAGTTGCAACAAAATATCGATATCGTATTTCAATTATTAGAAACAGCCGTAAACGCTGCTCAAGGTAAACAAAAAGATATTAAAACTAGTGAAACAATCAATACGAAGGAGATTAAAATATGAAACAGGAAGTTTCAAAAAATATTTCATTAAATGGATCTGAATTACAATTTACTTCTCAAAATGCAAAAGATTTTGGTTCATTGGTAGATGAAATCTCTCAAGACTTATCTAAAACTTCTCAAGTCATTACACAAATTCAAATCAACGGACAAATTATAAATGACGAAAATGAAAAAACGTTAAGAGCTTTGCCTGTTGAAAGTATTGATAAAATAGAAATCCTAACTTCAACCCCACAAGAGTTGGCGTATGAATCATTGGGCACACTTGATCAGTACCTAGACCGTTTGATGGCAAGCATTGATCGAGCTTCGTTACATTATAAAGATAAAAACTTTGTTGCTGGCGATACCTATTTTTTAAAAACAATTGATGGGTTGGATTTGTTTATTCAAACAATCGGTGGCGTAAAATTAGCACTTAAAGTGGGATTGAATCAAAAAATCGCATTAGCTGAAGCCGATATGATGAGTACGTTAAATGAAATTGTATTAGCTAAAAAGCAAAATAATTATATCTACCTTGCTGAGCTACTAGACAAAGATTTAACTCAATCAATGCAAGAGTGGAAAAATGAAATTATACCATTCTTAAAAACTTGGAAAATGTCGTAATCTGAAAATTAATTTTTTCGTTTAGCTCTGAGTTGATCTAATTTTTCTTTGATTTGTTTTTCTAAACCAGAATCTTTCGGTTGATAATAGACCGAGTGTTTAATTGCATCTGGCAAATTTGTCATGCCTGAAAAACCTTCCGATTGATTATGAGCATATCGATATTCTTTTCCATAACCCAAATTTTTCATTAGTTTGGTTGGCGCATTCAATATATGCTTTGGAATTTCTAAATTACCACTTGAACGTACTTCTTCGAGTGCGGCATCGATTCCTACATTAGAAGCGTTGCTTTTCGGGGCACTGGCAAGAAAGGTCACTGCTTGTGCAAGATTGATTCTTGCTTCTGGCATTCCGACAAAATCAACTGCGTCTTTTACATTTAAAGCAATTTGTAAAGCTCTTGGGTCTGCATTGCCAATATCTTCAGAAGCAAAAATTACCATTCTTCGAGCAATAAATAATGGATCTTCACCTGACTCAAGCATTCTTGCGCAATAATATAAGGCAGCGTCTGGATCAGAATCGCGCATTGATTTAATAAATGCAGAAATTGTATTGTAATGTTCTTCGCCAGTAGCATCGTAACGCAGAACTTTTGATCCCAAAGCTTTTAAAAAATTTTCATCTGTATGTTCTTTTTTAGAAAAAGAATGGAAGAAATATACTGCGCGCTCTAATAATGTGAGAGCTTTTCTTGCATCACCATTTGCCATTGAAACAATTTGATTAAACCATTCGGGTTTCATTTCAAGTTGAATCGTTTGGGTTAAAGAACCAAGTCCATGCGTGGTGTCGTTCATAGCTTTTGTGATGATCGACAATATACTTTCATCTGTAAGTGATTTTAAGACATAAACAGGAGCTCTTGATAAAAGAGCTGAGTTCAATTCGAAACTTGGATTTTCTGTTGTTGCGCCTATTAATGTGATTGTGCCGTTTTCAACATGAGGAAGAAGTGCATCTTGTTGAGATTTATTAAATCTGTGAATTTCATCTACAAATACGATGGTTCTTTTTTTCTCATAGCTCAATTTATCTTTCGCAAATTGAACAGCTTCTTTGATGTCTTTCACTCCAGACATGACGGCTGATAAAGTGATGAATTCACGATTCGTGTGTTGAGCAATGATTCGTGCAAGTGTAGTTTTTCCAGTCCCCGGAGGTCCCCAAAGAACAAACGATTGAATTTGATCGTCTTCGATTGCTTTTCGTAATGCTGATTTGGGTCCGACTAAATCTTCTTGGCCAAAATACTCGTCTAATCTTGTAGGACGCATTCGTTCTGCAAGTGGTGCAGAAGTAGGGGCGTCTGACTTGGCTTGATTTTGTTGCTGTGCAAGCGAAAACAAAGTTTCATTCATGAGGCTTTTTTAACATATTTTCTAAGTTGACGAACAACGTTAAACAGACAAAAATAACTCTGTGACCAAAAAAAGCACAAAACCAACCGTTTCTAAAATCAAAAAAGTTGGAATCATTATCAAAGCAAATATTCCAGAAGCCAATACATTGGCTTTAGAAGCTGCTTTATTTTTAAAAT
Organism: uncultured Bacteriovoracaceae bacterium; assembly: GCA_964572865.1. GTDB lineage: Bacteria > Bdellovibrionota > UBA1018 > UBA1018 > UBA923 > CAZNGN01. The sequence goes on from CAZNGN010000001.1 coordinate 121,200, forward strand.
CTCAAAAAATTGCAGTATCATTTGCCACTGAATCAAAAGATCTTTGTGCAGTTTTGTCTGGTACCAAATGCGAATCTAAAGAAGTCCTTACACAAACTTGCGATTTATTATGTGTATTCGGTGGAGATGGCACTTTTATTAGTATCGGTCGTTACATGATAGGTAGATCGATTCCCATTTTAGGCTTTAATATGGGACATTTGGGCTTTTTAACAGAATTTAAAAAATCTGAGATGCACGAAGCACTTACCGCTGCCATTCGCGGAGAACTCGAAGTAAGTGAGAGAAAAATGCTTGAGTGCACTCTTCAGCGTGGAAAAAAAGTAATTGTTAGCACTCCGGTTGTGAATGATGTTGTGATTTCAAAAGGTGAGATCGCACGTATTTTTGATATCGAAGTAAACGTAGATGGAAAATCAGTTACCAAAATTCGAGGAGACGGTTTGGTGATTGCAACGCCTACGGGATCAACTGCTTACTTGCTTGCAGCGGGTGGTCCGATTGTTGAGCCAACAGTTCCTGCAATTGCAATCGCAGCGATTTGCCCCCACTCTGTGACGCTGCGCCCCTTAGTAATTCATGACAGATCAAAAGTTACATTAATTCCACTATTTAAAGGTGGTAAAGTGATACTAACTCTCGATGGCCAATCGAGTTTTGACTTAGAGCTAGGAGATTTGGTACGCGTAACTAGGTACGAAGCGAATTCGCTTTTGATATTAAAATCTCCAAAGCGTGACTATTATTCTTTGCTTCGTGAAAAACTAAAATACGGATACCGCGACTAATGATTAGACTCTTAAGAATTCGCAACTTCGCAATAATAGATCAATGTGAACTTGAATTTAATGACGGCTTCAATGCAATCACCGGTGAAACGGGTGCTGGTAAGTCGATCATTTTAGATGCAATTGGATTAATATTAGGCAATCGCTCAAATACAGATGTGATTCGCACTGGCTCCGATGAAGCGATTGTGGAAGCAGTATTCGACATTGGATCAAATCAAACGATTCATCAAAAGTTAGTACATTTTGGAATCAACCAAGACAAAAATGAATCTGATTTTGCAGAATTATTAGTTAAAAGAGTGATTCATCGAAATGGAAAAAATAAAATCTTCATTAATGGTGAATTGGTTACACTCTCTCAATTATCAGAATTATGCTCAGCTTTGGTTGAGCTTTGTTCACAACATGAACATCAAAGTTTATCTAAACCATCATATCATTTAGATTTAGTAGATAAATATGGCGGATTATTAGAAAAACGATCTGAAATTTCTGAACTTTATTCAGCTATCAAATCATTGCAGAACGAACTGCAAATGTTGGATCGAAAAACCGAAAATGGTTTGTCAGAGATTGATTTTTTAAAATTTCAACAGCAAGAAATTAGCGATTTTGCTCCAAAAGAAAATGAAGAAGAAGAATTATTGGCTGAACGTAGAAAATTAATGAACGCAACTCATTTAACTGAATCAGTTAGTGCCGCGCTTTCTTGTTTAGATGGCTCAGAAAACGTAGATGTTGCTACTTTGATTACAAAAGCCATTCAAAAACTAACTAAAGCAAGCGAAATGGATTCTTCGCTAACTGTATATTTAGAAAGTTTAGAAAAAGCGTTGGTTGAAGTAAAAGAGTCTGCACTTTCTTTATCTTCTTACATTCAAGACTGTGAAAATGATCCGGCAAGATTAGAAGAAGTAGAAGTAAGATTAAATGCTTGGTCAAATATGAAACGCAAGTATGGAGCAGGATACTCTGAAATTGTTGCTTCATTAGAACGAATTGAAAAAGAAATTTATAATTACGAACACAAGCAAGAACGAATTGATTCATTAAATGAACAAATCAAAAATTTAACCAAAGAATTTCAATCAAAAGCAAAAGATTTATCAAAAAAACGCAAAAACATTGCAAAAACTCTAGTAAAAACACTAGAAGCTGAACTTGCTGAACTTTCGATGAATGGTGCTAAATTCATTGCTGATTTTAAAGAAATCGAAATGTCCCATGACGGAATTGATAAGTTAGAATTTTTATTTTCAGCGAATTCTGGCGAAGATGCAAAACCGATGGCAAAAATCGCATCTGGCGGAGAATTATCTCGAGTATTACTTGCATTAAGAAGAACAATCGCAGATCGCGGTGGAATTAGCGTATATTTATTCGATGAAATTGATGCAGGAATTGGTGGCCAAACAGCAAGTGTGGTCGGCCGAAAACTCAAATCAGTTTCTCAACACAATCAAGTCATATGCATCACTCATCTTGCACAAGTTGCTGCTTTTGCTGATCATCACTTTACAGTTTCTAAATCGGTTGAAGGTGGAAGAACCGTAAGTCACATCGATGAGTTAACACAAACCCAAAGAGTAGATGAAATTGCAAGAATGCTCGGTGGACTTAAAATTTCAGAAAAAACCAGAGCGCACGCAAAAGAAATTATAAAAGAATCTACTATTTAATTGCTTTTAAATTTGGTTTATACGGATTAACTAATTCATCCCAAGAATGAGCTGAGAAAAATGGATCTTTCGGATTTAATATAAAATAAGTTTTATGTTTTCGAGGATAGCCGCAATTAATGTATTGCCCTTCATGATGATCAATTCGAAATTTAATATCATCCATTTGATGAGAATGTCCCATGATTACAAAGTCAAAACCATGAGTGATTTGCTCACATGCAAAATTGCGAAACATTTGTGCTGTTTCGTCATTTGGTTCAGGATGATAATTGCGTGATGTTTTTGACATTACATTTCCAACACGATCAATGAATTTGCCAGGAAGTGCTTCAATTAAACATTGAGTAAAAAAATTATGAGTAAACATTCGAAACGCGTGGTACCCAACATCTTTCCAATTGATTTTATCCCCATGAGAAAATAAAAATTTTCGATTATCCCATTCAAAGTGAATTTGATCAGCATATAATTTAACATGTGGAGAATCTTCAAAAAGGTTTTCTAATTGAAAATCATGGTTTCCCTCAATGTAGTATACGTCAACGTTTTTTGATCCAAGATTTTTTAATTTTAAAATTAATTCGTCGTATCTTTCTCTAAATACTTTCTTATTTCCAATGAATAAGTCAAAAAGATCGCCAACAATAAATAATTTATCATTTGATTGAATTTGTTCATCGAGAAAGCGAAGTAGCGCGCGGTACAAAGGATCTTCGGGCCCCCACAAATGTAAATCACTTAAAACTATAATTCGACCTAGACTTTGAGTCATATTAACCTAGATTATAAGATTAGAACTTTTGATCAAGTATTTTTCCACGACCTGAGTCTTCACGATGCGCGCTGTCGCGTAATTTTAAGAACTCTTCAGCACTCATAGATTTAAGCTGAGAGCCGTTCGCATGAGTTAAATTGATTTTAATTCCATCTTTTGAAGTGATGATTTCTGCATGTAGACCAGATTTGCTAAAACTTGGGTCTTTTTGCATATCGTTGACAGCTTTTTCAACATCTTCTTTTGAAAATTCTTTTTTCTCTTGTTGCTGGTTTTGTTGCTGATATTGATCGCGATTGCCCTCTTTGTCAGGACGATCAGATACCGCTGTTACATCAGTTGTATCTTTTCTGTGAACTGGTGTAGCGGTAGAGATGTTAGGTATTAATTTAGTAATTCTAAAGGCCACGATTTTATCTCCTATTTATCTATCGGCAGATAAAATTAAAAACTATACCAAAAGCGATTTTTGGTAGGCAAAATGTTCTATGTATGAAAATTTCTGTTTTAAATAGTGAATACATTTTTTTGCTGAGTTACCTATTTTTTCACCAAAATTTACGCGAATATAATTACTCCAGCCACCGACAGCCATAATACCTAATCCAACGGTTCCGAATTCATGCCCTGAAAGAGTTGCGCAAAGTAGAGAAACTTCAGTAACAGAGACTACAAAGTTCTTTAAATTCGTTCGTCTTTGAATTTTATATTTTTTCTCAGCTTTTTGATTCGCATCAAGTGAAGTGTCATGATCCACCAGATCTTTTTGTTTTTGGTTGCTTTTAGCAATGCTTAAATCCCATCCAGCTTGCGCCAAAAATCCTTTAAATGCTGTATGACCAATTTGAGAGATCTCTTGTTGCATTGTTAATGATGGCATTACGGTGCCAGTAAGATAATTTCCGAATCGTACTCCTAATTTAATAATTGAGGTAAAACCTAATTCCATACCATACCATTTTGTAAATTCCTCTGACTTAGAAATGAAATTATATAAAGCTACTTTCTTTTTAAGTTTAGTAACTTCTTCTGGAGTTTTATCAGACAAGTATTTTTTGGGAACTTTAACATTTTTGCTCATTTCTTCTAAATCAGCATGTGTAATATTAAATAATTTTTTTAATAAAATAGAATCAATTAAGAAATTACCTAATTTAGCGTTATACCATTGAAAAGTACCAGACATTCCTCCTGTTATAATGCCTATCGGAAGTGCTACTACTAATGGAACTTGCTTTGAAGCTAAAAAGGACCAAGTACAAGCAATGCCATTTAATGTCGAACGTACATAAGTAAGTGTTAGGCGCTCCATATGGTCAGACACTTTCCATTTGTTTACTATATTTCGAATGGCAGCTTCTTGGTCAGCAGGAAGAAAAAAGCGCTTTACATCAATCATTCTTCTTTGAAAAAATGCCATAATTGATTGCAGTTTTGAACTTGCATTGGGTTCGCGATTACTTTCAAATTCTAATTGAACTGGTGTAATGACTAATTTTTCGTTTTCTTTGATGTCTTGGTTATATTGATTTTCTAACCAGTTTAAAAATAGTGTAATGTCTTTTTCAGATTCAAGTTCGGCCGTATATATTTCAGCTCGTTGAATCTTTTCTTCGCCGTCGATTTCTACTACTTCAGGACTCATTTCAATTTTTGAAACTACTAAGTTGTCAATTTCATTTGATTGAGCAAAAGCATGACAATTTACAAGAAGTAACATGAATACTATCAATTTCATGTAATTATATTCGTCATTTACTTCAAATATTATGAAGGATTAAATATAAAATTTAAAAAACTCAAACAATAGGGAATATTTTTCATTGTTTTAAAATGAATATCAGAATAAATAGGTAAAATCTTCCACTTAAATTGCTCAAAATTATAAATGCTTATAATATGGTAATAATGCCATTACAAATTATTAAATTTGGAATCCTATTACTATTGTACTTAGGATTCTCGATTGGTTTTAATTCAGTTGGAATTCACCAGTTTTATATAAAAACTAGTTACTATATCATTCTATTTTTATTTTTAATTTGGTCATATTATTTTTTTAACCTATTAATAAAAAAAATAATTACTTCTGATATTAAATCAAAAAATATCATTTATAGTTTAATTATTTCTGTTTTATTCACAACAGTTGTTTATTTATCAGTGCCTTCACGTTTTAGAGTGTTGAGCGATGAGACAAATTTATTAGGTGTAGCGCGTTCAATGACTTATGATCATTCTGTATATAACCAAACAATGACAAAACAGTATTATGATAATGTCACCGTTATTGGAAATGAACTTGAAAAGAGACCATTATTATTTCCTTTTTTTACACAAATTTTGCATAAAGTATTAGGATACAATGTTCAAAACGCATTTAGATTAAATTATTTAATTTTATTCTTCACTTTATTTTCTATATTTTCTTGGTTGTACCAAAGGTTAAGTATCATTGAAGCAATCTCAGCGTGTTTAGCTATTATATCGATTCCAATCGTTACTCAAAATGCAACTTCTGCTGGTTTTGATTTATTTGCTTCGAGCATGACCGGATTATCTTTCTATGTTGCGTATTTATATATCAAAGAAAAAAATAATTCGTTTTTAAATTTGTTAATTTTGCAGTTATTAATGTTAAGTCATGCACGATACGAATCATTTTTAATTGGACTTATTATTCTCGGGTTGTTGCTTGTTTTTAAATACATCCAATTTTCAAAGTTAAAGTATAATGTAGAAATATTATTATTGTCGCCAATATTCATTTCGCCTTTGGTTTTTCAAAGAATATTAATGCCAAATAAATATGAAAACTCTGGCAATGTAGATCCGTTTTCGTTTGAGCATTTTTTACGAAATTTTCAATTATTTATTCAATCTCAATTTAAATTAATATCGATTTTGCCTTATCCTTTTATATTAAATTGGCTCGGTTTTTTATCTTTATTTATTTTTTCGGTTTTTTATTTTAGAAAACAAATCAACTTTAATGATACCAAACACAGACATATTGCTATCATTGTGTTTATTTCAACTGTTGCTCAATTTTTGCTTTATATGTGCTATTATTTTGGTGATTATACTCATCCATCTTCTGCCCGATTTTTTATTTATATTTCAATTGTACTAACTTTATGCCCATACATATTAAATCTAATCCGTTCCAAAACGGTACCAATTTCACTTTTGGTCGGTAGTTCTTTAGTTAGTTTTTTTATTTATCATCCTTTAAGTATGGAAGAGAGATTTCCAAATACACAGTTTTTAATACGCGAAACTTATATTATTTATAATTATTTAAACAAAAATGTGTCTGATAAGAATCAGCTATTAATTTATTCTAGACCAGGCCAATTATCGGTTCATGAATACGGTGCTGTAGATTTCAATTATGCTAATTCGAATAAAGATAATTTATTAAATGAACTAGATAGACATTTATTTAAGGATATTTACGTTTTCCAAAGAATTTCATATGAGACCCAACAGCCATTGAAGGATGATCAATTAAGTGAATCTTACAAATTAACTACACTTGAAGAAAGACAAACTACCGCAACTGAATATTTGAGAATTTCTAAAGTCACAAAATAGTGTAACCCAGGTCAACACGAGAGTTGACCCGGGCTACGGGCTTAAGAAGAACCCCTGATGTTACGGTTATTCAGAGGCTCCCTTTTACACAGAAGACTTTTTGTTTGAATCAAGTTTTTGAGAATTATAATAATCTCAATGCTTGAGCAGGCACTTGGTTAGCTTGCGCTAATACCGATACTGAAGCAGAGTTTAAAATATTTCTTTTAACAAGTTCAGCTGATTCTTCAGCGATATCTGTATCTCTGATACGTGAATTTGCAGCTGACATACTTTCGATGTTGATTCCTAAGCTGTTACTTGTAGAGTGTAATCTGTTTTGCATAGCGCCCAGATTCGCACGATAGCTGTTGATTTTATCTAACGCTTTATCGATTTGATCCATTGAATCTCTTGCAGCTTCGATATCAAGTAGATTTGTATCATCAATTCCGATGTTATCTGTTTTGATATTGAATGCTCCTACATGATATTGAATTCTGTCATGTTCGCTATTGTTGGCGCCCACTTGGAATTCTAAAGTTCCTTTATGAGCTTCTCCATTTAAAAGATTTGTTCCGTTGAAATTTGTAGAATCGGCAATGCGATCGATTTCAACTTTTAATTGTTTTACTTCTTCGTCCATGAATGCACGCTCGCGATCTCCAATTGTATCAGATGCAGCTTGCACTGATAATTCACGCATACGAATTAAGTTGTTGCTTACTTCTGAAAGTCCGCCTTCTGCAACTTGCACGAATGATATACCATCGTTTGCGTTACGTTGTGCTTGTTTTACAGATTTAATTTGTCCGCGTAAACGTTCAGAAATTGATAAGCCAGCGGCATCGTCAGCAGCAGAGGTGATTCGATCACCACTTGCTAACTTCGTCATTGATTTTCCGCCTTGCTCTTGGTTAGTAGCTAATACTCTTTGTGCACTTAGTGATGCTAAGTTTGTTGATATTCTTAAGCCCATGATAGTCTCCTGTTATTACCGTATAATAAGCGCAACAAATACAAGGGTGCGCCGATCCCTTTTCAAGCACAACATGTGCAAGAAAATCGACGTACACCATCACCACCATTTTTTTGCTGTTTATTTACCCTTTTACCCGGAATTATAAGAAGAACTACGTGAGAACTACTACTGCTGTGACAATGCATGCGCTGAAACATGCGATTAAATGCCACGAGACGTACTGCTTGAACTTCATCATATTATAATTACTGCCTTCAAATAGCTTATCGTCAGCTTTCGAAAATACTTTAGTTTTTTTATCAAGATTTAGGAATTTTTTGCCTAATTAATAAAGGCTATAGTTACAAATAGTTACAGAGAATTTAGTGGTCTTATATCATTTAGCCATTAAATTGCCCGTAAGAAGTTACTTAAATAAAATAGCGCCCAACACACTATACTTATCTAAATATATAGAGTCAGTTTTAAAAACTTAAAGTAATTGAATGAAACTAAGTATTTAAAAAAACAATACTGAAGTTACTATTTATCTATTTTAGAAATACATAAAATCTCCGTATAGTAAGTAAATATACAAGAAATGATTCTTGTTATTTATTCTAAGGAGAGTTTATGTTTGCTTATAATACTGAAAAATTTAAACCATTATTAGAGTCAAGCAACGGAGTTCATTTCACAGCCTATATTGAAAATAAAAATGATATTCACGAATTAAAGTTTCAATTAGATGAATCAATAGAATTGGCTCGTGAATATTTATCCGATGTAATGTCTGATGATGAAATCAATCAGTTCGTATCGCCGATACAATCGCTTCGTGATAAAACAGAAACGTTAAAAAAATTAAATAAGAATTTAGCACTTTTTAGAACAAAAAATTCTTTCAGAGTAATGAATGTGCCTGTACCAGTAGACACATTTACTGTTGTTGCAAATTCCTTCCACGTAAAACCACTCATTAAATGGATGCAGACTGATCGAGAATTTCTTTTATTAGGAATCGACGATCAGTCCATTCATTTCTATAAAGGAAGTATGCACTCAATTGAGAAATGGGAACAAATTTCGTATCCCGAATCTATTCTTGAGTCGTTGCCTGAAGGTGGGTTTAAAAACATTAAAGATACCAAAGTTAGAAATTTAAAAATTACAGAAACGATGGAATGGGTATGTGATCGCATTCTAGATTTAACATTCGAAACACCATCAAAAGTGCATTTGGTTGCTGATCAAATGTTTTTAAGTTCATTAAATAATATTCAGAATGCTAAGTTTTTATTTGAAAAAAAGCCAATCATTCAAGAGTTCAAACAACATAGTATAGTAGAGTATTTAAATGAAATTCGTACTAGAATTCGAAAAGAAACTAGAAAAGAGTTTCAAAAGCAACTTGTAGAATTTTATTATGCTGAAGTTTTAAAAACATCAAAGAAAAATATTTATGAAATCGCAAAGGCTGCGATTCAAGGAAAAGTGAAAAAACTTTTAGTGGCTGAAGGCGTAAGGATATTTGGAAAGTTAAATAAAAAAACAGGAGAAATATCATTGCATCCAAATCAAATTGATCATGAGGACGATGACATCCTAGATGATCTTGCTCAAGAGGTTATGGCAAGAAATGGTAAAGTAATTATTGCGAATAAAAATGATATTCCCAATGAACGCAGTATTCTTGCATTGGTCGATAATGACGTTGAGCTAGACAAGTTTGTCGCCAATAATAGAATTTATGAAATAAATAGTGAAAAATATAAAGATGCCAGGGTAAGCATTTAATGCTTACTCTACGGTCATCGCATCTATCGTATCCCAAGGTAGAATGCGATCGAGCACATCTTTGCCATCTACTTTTTCACCGTAGTCTACAACTTTACCAATAATAGTATATTGGCCATCGAGATGTGGAAATGAACCTAAGCAAATATAAAATTGTGAGTCAGCTGAGTCTGGATCACGTGATCTGGCCATCGCAACCACGCCACGCATGTGGTGGCGTTTATTGAACTCCGCTTTTAATTTTTGTCCTGATCCACCTGTTCCCACTGCTGGATCATTTTTGTTACGGCTCTTAGGGTCTCCACCTTGAACCACAAAACCAGGTTCAACTCTGTGAAACGCTAGACCGTCATAAAATTTTGATTGCACTAATTCGACAAAACGTTTTGAAGTATTGGGAGCATCTTCAGCAAAAAATTTAAACTTCATCGTGCCTTTATTTGTTTTTAAAACAATAGTAGCTTTACTTAATCCATCTTTGTCTACCGAGAGATCAACGTTACCGACAACAACAGGCGCAGCGGCTGGCGCACTAGATGTTACCGCTTGCGTGTTTACTTCAACGGGTTGAGCAGGCGCTTGCGCTGGTGGTTGCTCTTTGGTGCATCCAAAAATGAAAAGAATAGTAAAAATCGAGATGAATTGAATCAGTTTCATTGACATGTCTCCTATCATTGAAAATAATCCACACCGTGAGTAAAAAGCAAATGACATTTTGGGATCATTTAGACGAGCTGCGTGCAAAAGTGGTGAATTGTTTGTACGTTTTCTTTGCAGGCTTTCTTGCATTTTACTTTGTAAGTGACAAACTTCTCGACTGGTTACGCAAACCGCTTTTTGATTATCTTCCGAAAGAAAAACAACATCTTTATTACACTGGTTTATTTGAAAACTTTTTTGTTCACTTGAAAGTAGCAGGATACGCTTCTCTTGTTTTATTATCTCCCATTTATTTTTTCATTTTATGGAAATTCATTGCTCCTGGATTATATGAAAAAGAAAAGAAAGCGATTTTTCCGTTTGCAGTGGCTGCCAGTTTTTTCTTTATTTTTGGTGCGTCTTTTGCTTATTTTTTCTTATTTCCTGCGGGAGTAAAATATTTTTTATCATTTGGAACACAAGCCGAAGTAGCGTGGCTTACATTAGAAAATTACGTCAATTTGGTTTTGAAGATTTTATTTGGTTTTGGAATGTGTTTTCAAATACCAGTGATTATCGTTTTGCTTGCTAAAATAGGCATTTTATCCGCTTCTCAGCTAGAAAAACAACGTCGTTTTGCCATTATGGCAGTTGCATTTTTGTCTGCACTGGTAGCCCCACCTGATGCTATCTCTATGTTATTATTGATGGTTCCGCTTTACCTTCTTTATGAGGGCTCCATATTAGTCGTTAAAATGACAACAAATACTAAAAGATCCAGTTAATCCTAAATAATACTTGTACCGATATAGGGGTAGTGCTATTCTTTTTATTAGGATTTGGAGGTATCAATGAGTATTTTAATGACTGTAGAAGAACTAGCGAAGTACCTTAAAATAAAACCAGATACAATTTACAAGAAAGTAAGAAAAGGCGAGTTGCCAGCAATTAAGCTTGGTAAGCTTGTTCGTTTTCCAAAAGAATTGATCGATGAATGGATAGTAGAACAAGCTACAAAAACCATGAAAGACATCAAAGCTGCTAAGAAAATTGTAGAAAAAACCGTAGAAGATGCGGTTGATAAGGTTGAAGACGCGGTTGAACACGCAATGGATTCAGCCCGTGAACAAGCAGAGAGCGCAGTTGAAGAGGTTAAGAAAACCAAAGATGAATTAACTAAAAACATCAAAGGTTTATGGAAAGATCTTCAGAATACTATCTCTGAAGGAACGCAGAAAGTTGCTAAAACGGTAGGCGTAAAAACTTCTAAAGCAGCCAAAAAAGTTTCTAAACCAAAGCAAACGAGTACAAAGCAGGCGTCTAATGGCAAATCTAAACGAACTGTCGCTTCGCGTCGTAAATCTGGATCGAGTGCTTCGGTCAACTAAGTTTTAGGACTACGAAGTATATATCTTATTAGTCTTAAGATAGAGGTTAAATCGTAAGGTTATAAATAAGTCCCCTCCATCAAACAAACACCCTTGCGATTTAACCTTTTTTCTTTTAAACCTATGGAACTATTAATTATTAGTGAAACTGCTCTGAAACAAAAGTGTTCAGGGCTCACTTGATTTTGTGAACCATAGGAGTAAAAAATGAAAAAATCAAACACAGGTAAAATCGGATACGAAACAACCTTCATCACTGCACCAGATTACAGTGAAGATGCTTTAAAAACTTTTATCGAAAAATGCAAAGGCATCATCGAAGCTCACGGTGGCGAATTAATCGCTAAAGAAGATTGGGGAAGAAGAAAATTAGCTTATCCAATCAATAAAGAAACTCGTGGACACTACACTTATTTATTATTTTTTGGAAACAATTCATTAGTTGCTGAACTTGAGCGTAACTTACGTATCAATGAAAAAGTAATTCGTTTCATGAGCGTTAAATTAGGCAATGACTTTGAACCAGCTACTTACAAAAGAACAATTACTCCGATTACACCTCCAGTTGAAAAACCAGCAACATACGCTGCTGCTGAAGGTCGCCACTAATTTTTTGTTGTATCGATTGAGTTCAATCTCAATCGCTACTTACAAACTTTGCGATATGAGTAATTCAACGCAATCCATTCCTCAAACAAACTCAGGAACAAATAAGTTCTTTTTTAAGTTTGCATTGATTGTTCCTTATATTTTATCTGCGGCATTGCATATCACTGCCGTTTTTAAATTATTTGCAGCAATCCCTATTTACTATGCTTTCATGAAGCATGGTAGATTTTGGGGAGTCGTATCTGCCATTACAAATCTTGCAATTGTTTGGTTATTGTTAGGAAGAGTAGAAGCTGCTTGGTTTTTTGTTTTTTCAATTTCATTAGCATTAACGTTTTCTGAATGTGTAAAACTAAAATTGAAAATGGAAACGATAGCACTCGTCGGAATGGTTATGATGTTTTTGTCTGCATCAATGCTACTTGTGAGTTATGCACGAAAAATTCATCGCTCGCCTGTTGAGACAGTAAAGCTTTATATAAACAGCGAGGTAGATAAGTTTTTAGTGAATGCAGAAAAATATAAAGAATCAGCAAACTTATCTGCTCAAGATTTAGAAAAAATGCTAATTGATCCTGAAGTAACAAAGAAAAACATACTCCATTCTGTTCCTTCATTTGGAATCATTTTTATTTTACTTACAGTTGCAGCAAACTTGTTAATCATTATTCGATTAAATATTTCAAACACGCAAAAAACATTAAGTTTAGGAAAAGATTTTTTTAAAAAGTGGAAATCTCCACCCCACATGATTTGGCCAACGTTGGTTACAGGTTTTTTAATTGTTTTAGAAATTGAATCAGCAGGCATTATTTATATTTCACAAGGTATATTTCGCTTTTTTATGGTTATTTACGGAATTCACGGCTTGGCAATCATGAGTGCATTTTTTGATTCATGGAAAATGAAGTCAGCATTGAGACCATTGGGTTATATTTTAGCGATTACATTTTTATTACCACTTGTAATCAGTATGGGATTTTTTGATTTATGGTTTTCGTTCAGAGAACGATTCCATTTAATTTAATAATAATAGAGGAGGAATAAATGAAAGTAATTTTAAGAGAAAACGTAGAGAATTTAGGAAAAATCGGTGACATCGTAAAAGTTTCTGACGGATACGCTCGTAACTTTTTATTACCACGTAAATTGGTATCACTTGCCGATGAAAAGAACGTAAAAGCAATTGAGCATCACAAAAAAGAACTTCAAAAGAAACGTGCTCGTGACATGAAAGAGTACCAAGAAGTTGCTAAAAAATTAGAAGCGTTTTCAGTAACCATTTCTCGTAAAGTTGGAGACAAAGAAAAGCTTTTCGGTTCAGTAACAACTACTGATATCGCAGGAGCATTGGTTAAAGGCGGTTTTAACGTAGACCGTAAGAACATCCAACTCGTTGATCCTATTAAACAACTTGGCGTACATTCTGTGAATGTAAAATTATCTCCAGAAGTAGTTGCACAAGTTAAAGTTTGGGTGGTACAGGAAAATTAATTACTACTGGTAGTAAACAATTTTCATTTTTATTCTTCATTGAGGGGGCAGTATGATTGATCAAATGATGAACGAACGCAAAATCGATGCTCGTCATATTCCCCCACAATCTCTTGATGCTGAACGTTCTGTAATTGGAGCGCTTTTACTCGATAACTCTTCTTTTCATAAAGTCGTCGATGTTGGTTTAGAAGCATCAGATTTCTATTTAGATTCACACGGTAAAATATTTCAAACAATTCAAGAGCTGAACTATAAAAATCAGCCGGTTGATTTTGTTACGTTAGGTGACGCTTTAAAAAACAAAGGTATTTTAGAGCACGTTGGTGGTTTGGCATATTTAACTGGATTATTTGAAAACTCATACAGTTCTGCTCACATCATTCATTATTCAAAAATTGTAAAAGAAAAAGCAATTCTAAGAAAAATCATTTCAACTGCAAATGATTTATCAGAAAAAGCACATGATGGTGTTGAAGATGTGGAACTATTTTTAGATGAAGCTGAAAAATCAATTTTCGACATTACGGATGCAAAAATTCACAACTCATTTGCTGATATTAAACAAGTAATGATTGAAAACATGAGCATGATTCAAGAGTTGTCTGAACGAAAATCAACCATTACAGGCTTAGCTACAGGCTTTACAGATATTGACGAAAAAACTTCTGGATTACATCCCGGCCAATTAATTGTAATCGCAGGTCGTCCAGCAATGGGTAAAACATCTTTCATGTTAAATATTGCTGAATATGCCGCGCTTCATTCAAAAGCAACCGTAGCATTATTTTCTCTTGAGATGTCTAAAGATGAATTGGGTTTTCGTTTTTTAACGAGCCAAGCAAAAGTAGATGCTTCTCGTTTAAAAATTGGTAAATTACAAGATCGTGATTGGAAAGCGCTCGCAAAAGCAGCCAATACATTGAGTGAAACTAAAATCATGATTGATGATTCAGCTGCCATTTCTGTTTTAGAAATGAGAGCAAGATGTAGAAGATTACAAGCTGAACATGGATTGGGATTAATCATCGTCGACTATTTACAGTTGATGAAAGGAAACACCAAAGGTAAAGGTGGCGGAGATTCACGTGAGCGTGAAATCTCTGAAATTTCGAGATCATTAAAAGCGTTGGCTAAAGAATTAAAAGTTCCAGTCATTGCGTTGTCTCAGTTAAACCGAGGTCTAGAAAATCGTCCTGATAAACGTCCGATGCTTTCAGATCTTCGTGAGTCGGGTGCAATCGAGCAAGATGCAGACATTGTAGCATTTGTGTATCGAGATGAAGTTTATAATAAAGATTCAATCGATAAAGGCATTGCCGAAATTATTGTTGCAAAACACAGAGCGGGTAGCGTTGGTACTGTTCGCTTAGCATGGTTACCAGAATATACAGCATTCACGAATTTGGCTCCCGGATACATGCAAAATCAAATTCCTGCACAATCTGCATCAGCAAATTCAAATTTAGCAGATTATGGTGAACGTCCACAAACTGTGATTCGCAAACAAACCGGTTTAGATTTACCGAATTTCTAATTATCTTTTTTGTTTTTTTTAATTTTGCTAAATTGAGATTTTAATTCAGTAGCAAGTGTTTCAATCTTTTTTTCAAGAGACTTCACTTCATCTTGTGTTGCAATTCCAATTTTATGTAAATTTTGTGCAATTTTATCAGAAGCAAATTTTCTTGTTTTCTCAGCTACAGGTTTATCCATAAAGTTTTTAGCGAGAGCTAAACCTTCTTTTTGTAGTGATTCAAGGACTTTGAGTGATTCTTTTGCTTGAACATAAACTTTTTCGACCTGATTTTTTGCTTTATCAATATTAATTTCTTTTAGATTTTTGATTTCATTCCAGTTAATATTTTTTAGGTCTTTTAAATTTAAACTCATTTTGAACTCCTTTTAGATGCTATTAAAACCAACTGCTCATTGAGAGTATAGTTGGTTTTAATCTCGGCGAGGTATAGTCATTTTTTTATAACGAAATGCGTAGGAATTCTTTACCCACTAGGATGGTTTAAAATCTATGTTACTCTTAAAAATAAGGAGGACATAACATGTCCAAAATCGCATTCATTTTAGTTTTCTTATTCGCAACACTTAACTCTTATGCTGCAAAGTATTCAATGGGCAGAGGTTCTTCAGAATATTCGAGCAGTCGATCATATGGAAGTTCATCTGCTGGTGGACATATGACTATGGATATTAGTGCACTTTATGTAAGAGATACAAAGCCTGATGGATTAAATGATTCTGCAGGAAAAGTAAGCTTAGGCGGAATGTTTACAAGTGTAATTGGTTTAGATTTTGTTGGAATGCTTGCGAGTAAATCAAAAGATTATATGGTTGGTGCTGATTTGAAGATTATGCCAACAGACTGGTTTTTTCTAAAAGGTGGTTACGGAGCGTATGCTGAAAAAACCACAAAAACGTTTAAAGCGACACCAATTATTGGAACTGGAATTATGGCAAATCTAGGCGACGGTTATTATTTAACTTCTGAGTTTATGTATTTTGAAAAAGCCGATCGTAAGAATGTAGGAATTGGTGCAGGCTTAGGGATATCATTCTAAAAAACTAAATAATATCAAGTGTTTAAGTTGAAAAAACTTTAACGCACTATAGCGTTCTTTCTTTGACTCATAGTATCGTAACTGATATATAAGTTTGCGATATTATGACATTTTCTAATCGTTTAATCTCACAATTACTTTTTGTATTTTTTGTGAACATTTATGTTGGTTGTGCCCCATCGATTTTTACTGGAGACACCAAAAACGATCTCAATATCAATCAACCCAATTCAACATTTCAATGTACTCCGATTCAACTTCAAAATGATCGATTGTCTGTAGCTGATTTTAAAAATGCAATTCATTGTATGAATCAAGATCACTCTCTTGATTCGTTTGAAAGTTTTGTAAATGAACTTTCTCAAAATACGATTTCTGATTTAGTTAGTTACTTAAATGAAAACATTTCGCAGCATCCTGATAAAATAAATTATTGGAATTCTTTACTATCAGATGTGTTTTTAAAAACTCTTGCTCCGTTATTTAAAAATCAAAATTTTGTTGAAGGATTATTGGGAATTATTTCTCAAATGGATGATCGCGCGAGAAATGCATTTTATATTTTATTAACAGATGGTGATCTAGAGCAAAACATAAATTCATTTTTAGAGTTTTTAATTAAAGTGACTGATTGGGAATCATTTAAAGAAATAAGTTCGGCATTTTCAAAACCAATACATTCATCAAAACTTACTTTGAACGAAATGACCAACAATGCACTTTTATATTTTAAAGCCAAGACCAATCAAGATGCAGATTACATGAGTGTAATTTGGAACGGAATTTTAAATCATAGCTTTCAAAAAGGAATTCAAGCGTATTTTGGTAAAGACAT
This sequence comes from uncultured Bacteriovoracaceae bacterium, assembly GCA_964572865.1. Taxonomy (GTDB): domain Bacteria; phylum Bdellovibrionota; class UBA1018; order UBA1018; family UBA923; genus CAZNGN01. Next base: position 138,323 of record CAZNGN010000001.1, read on the forward strand.
TGATATGCAAGTTCAAAAATTGAATGAACTGATAGAATATTTACATATCGACCAAAAAAAGGATGTGTATCCAAAGTTAAGAGATGTGTTTTTTGCATTCAATCGCTCTATGAGTTGTTATCAGTCAACAAAGAGTTCACTCAACGGTGATATGCATATATTTGAAAAATTAAATGAAGTTTCTGATGAGATCTCACCAACTGATTTTGTATTTAGTGAATATATGAAATTTGCAATTACAGATGCGGTTTGTAAGATCCCACAACAGGCAAATGTGTTTAAGTATGTATTGGATGGATTCGCTAACGATCGCGACGGTCGGGTTTTGAGAACTTCGATTGATTTCGTAAAAGCAATGACGATTGCTGATGGAAAAACTGAAAAATTTAGAAGGTTATTAATCGATGCAATGTCAGATCGCAATGAGTATAATGCTGTATTTGGTTTAGAAGAACCAATTGCTGAATGGATATCTTCAGATAAAAGAGTAGTTGAAAATATTCTGTATTTTATAAATGCGTTGATGCAACCAGAGATTTTAAAGGATCTGAATGCATTCGTAAAAAAATATATTAAACCAAGAGATGAGTTAGGTAAAAAATCAATTCAAGAAAGTTTATTTGATGTTTCAAAACTAAATGCAAATCATTTTTTTAAACTTGTGAAAGGGATATCAGAGTTTTCTTCTGATACAAAGTTTGAGTTACGAAATACGCTTGTATCTATGCTCAAAATAATTCGCACAGACTCTCAACATGAAGTTATAAATGTAATTCAATCGTGGCTTAGACGTGCTGTTGATTCAAAAGATCAAATCATTCAGCTGCCATCATTCTACAAAGCGATTCACTTATTTGCTGAAATGTCTGAAAATGGAAAATTAAGAGATTTTTTAAATAATTTGCAAAAAATGATTGGCAGAAAATCTACAAAAATTGAACTGAATATTTACGAGTCAACCGTTAAGCAATTTGAAAGTAAAGTGATTCATTTAAGTACAAAATCGCAGAAAAAGTGGATTCGACCTAAATATAAACAGATTTCCATTTTAGATAAATGCGGAAATGTTTCAATCGGATTTGATTATTTAAATGCAAACCAAGATCAACTCGAGAGACAAATGAATAGCCTTGCTTTATGTTTAAATGCTCAAGGCAAGTCAAATGAATTGCAGAACTTATTTGATTCATTGGCCGACATTAAAAGCAATCATTCAGGGCTACTAATAGAACTTAGAAATTTTATTAATACGATCATGAAAGATCGAGTTAGTGTAGATTTGATCAGTGATTTGTTTTTCAAAAATATAAATCAAGAACAATCTTCTGCATTATCAAAAATGATATTCGATAGCTTTGAAAATAATTATTCAAAAGGTTCTTTGTCTGAATTATTTTTAAAATATTTACAGTTTCAAAGAAGCAATCTAACTCAAAATGATTGGAACCATTTAATTTCGTTGTTTTCGAATTTAGTGTTAGATGAACAGCATAATTCTGTAGATGCCGACTTATTAATGTCGCTAAGATTACATTTAGTGCAAGATGAAAAGAAAAGAATCGCACCTACAAAAGTAATTCCAAATTTAGAAAAAGTTAGAAATGATTTTTTTAGTTTAGAATATAAAAACAATAAAAACACTTCTGATGCTGCAAATGATTATAAGATTCAATTGAATGATTATTTTAACAATATACAAAACGGAAATCGCAAAAAAACGTATCAAAATTATGACGAGTATCTGCGTACAATAAAACCACTTTTCAACCGCTTGGCTGAAAAGAATTTGAATATTGCAAAAAGTTTACTTTTGTTTTTTGCTAAAATAGATTCTACTTCTTTCAGTAGCAGTTATGTTAACCAATGGCTTTCTAGAACGAGTGGAAATGTAAGGGCAATTGAGTATTATTTTGAAAATCAAATACCAGATAAAGATGAGCCAACCATTATTTTAGTGAATGATTTAGATTTACTAGAATTGGTTGCGCGAAATGCTGACTTTACATTGAATCAACTCGGACAAATTGGTGGTTCTATAATCGAAGATCCAGATACAAATTTTGCGATTAAATATTTCACTGAATTAGCACTTTCTGAAAATAAATTGAGTGAATTTGTTGAAGAAACAAATTCAGAATTTAAAAAATATAATCGATGGGTAAATCTGCCTGGATCAGGCATCATTATTAAACCAGAGCTTAAGCGTAGAATCGTTAATTTAAATAATGTTCTGCCTATTCTTTCAGATTTGGTAAATCGAAAAGATGTCCGATCTGGTGTAAATGATTTACAAATATTACAAAAATTATTTTATTCAACACTTACCGTTATGAAGAGTGCAGATTGGAATTTATATAACCGAAATACGCACTCTTTGGGTTTGATTGTAGATTTGGCCGAAGCTGGTATCTTTCGAATGTTTTCAACTTCATTGTGGATAGAGAAAAATAAAAATAGTACTTCCGTTTCGACAGAAAGAGCCATTCAATTTATTTCTGAATTATCAAAATCTCAAAACACAAATAGAATATTAGAATCTTTGTTAATTAATGATCCTTCTCAATCCAAATTGAATGAATTGTTTAAAGTAATGTATGCAATTCATAATTTATCAAAAAATGAAAAATATAATTTGGGTGAAAATGCATATAAATTAATTCTAAAGATCGATCTTAAAAAAGATTTAGACTCTATTCTTGATATTTTGAATCGAAGTTTACAGTTCAAAAATGAAAAAATTTCAAATAATTTTGATTATTTTAGATTACTTAAAGGCATTTCAAATAATTCAATCCAATTTTATGAAACAGATTTGCTCATTCTTAGAAAATTATTTAGATCCTTAAAACCTGATCAAACATTGAGGGCAGTATTAAAATGGGTATTCATGTCGATTGAAAGTGAAAATAATTCGTTTTGGGATTTAACTGAGGATTTAAAAATTTATTTGAGTACTCATAGGTCAGAAGTGTTGTTGCTTAAAAACTGGATACTCAATGATGCAGATTCAATTAAGATCATAGAAAGTGTTTTAAAAGCGATTGCTGTGCAAGTGAATGACCCAAATTTTCATGAAATATTTGATGTTATACTGCGTAATCCATCTGCGTTTTGTCGCAAGTTTGAAATTTTAGCTACTCCTAAACTACAAGATGATTTCAGAGCACTGCTTAAAGAATTAAGTCAGGGGTTGGTTGATTCCTATCCTTAAAAATCAATGGTAGTATTTCAACACTACTATTTTTTTAAGGAGAACGTATGTCGATTGATGTGAATGCAATTACTGAGAAGGTAAGAGCAAATTCTAAATTTACTCAAGATTTAATCAGCGAAGTATCAAATGTAGTTGTTGGCCAAAGAACGATGGTTGAACGAATCATCATGGCATTGATTTGTGACGGGCATATTTTGCTAGAAGGTTATCCTGGCTTAGCGAAAACACTTACAATCAAAACTGTGTCTGATGCAATTAGTGTAGATTTTCAAAGAATACAATTTACTCCAGATTTATTACCATCTGATTTGATTGGAACAATTATTTATAATCAAAAAACGGGTGAGTTTACTCCTAAATTAGGTCCTATCCATTCAAATATTATTTTAGCGGATGAAATCAACCGCGCACCTGCAAAAGTTCAATCTGCATTATTAGAAGCAATGGCAGAAAAGCAAGTTACCATTGGCGATCATACGTATAAGCTAAAAGATCCGTTTATTGTTTTAGCAACTCAAAACCCGATTGAACAAGAGGGAACTTATAATCTTCCTGAAGCGCAATTGGATCGATTTATGTTTAAAATTAAAGTTCCGTATCCAACGATCAATGAAGAGAAGAAAATTTTAGATAGAATGACAGCGATTTCAAATCCGAAAGCAAGAAAAGTAATCAATTCGGATGTAATCTTAAATGCTCGTCAGGTCGTTGCTTCAATTTATATGGATGAAAAAATTAAAGATTATATTTTATCAGTTGTGTTTGCTTCACGTTTTCCAGAAAAATATGGATTGAGTGATTTAAAAGGCATGATTCAAATTGGAGCGAGTCCGCGTGCAACAATTTATCTCGCAAAAGCTGCGAGAGCTTCCGCTTTCTTGGCGGGTAAGGGATTTGTGACCCCTGAAGATGTAAAGACAATTGCATATGATGTTTTAAGACACAGAATCATGGTGACATACGAAGCACAGGCCGCCGAAATGAACAGTGAAGCTGTAATTAAAAGAATTTTAGATCGTATCGAAGTGCCATAATACGAAATAAAGGATGAGACACAAATGTCGAATCGTTCTGAAGAAATTCTTAAAAAAGTTAGAAAAATAGAAATTTCTACTCGTAAGACAGTAGATACAATGCTTTCAGGTCAATATCACACAAGGTTTAAGGGCCAAGGAATGCAGTTTTCTGACTTTAGAGAATATGCTCCCGGAGATGACATTCGACATATTGATTGGAAAGTAACAGCGCGTACTTCATTAGCGCATATTCGAAAATTTGAAGAAGAGCGAGACCTAACTGTTTATATTGTCGTTGATATTTCCAAGAGTGGAATTTTTGGTTCAATTGATAAAACAAAATTCGATGCGATGGTTGAAATTTGTGCGCTCTTATCTTTTGCTGCGATTAAAAATAATGACAAAGTTGGATTGATTATGTTTGCAGATAAAATTGTAAAACACATTCCGCCTAAAAAAGGACATGCGCATGCGATGCGCTTGGTTACAGAGTTGTTGCATCAAGAAGATGAGCATTCGGGAACCAACATTAAAAAAGCACTCGACTTTGTATCAGAAAATGCGAAACATTCAGGAGTTATTTTTATTGCATCTGATTTTTTTGATTCAGGTTACGAAAAGTCATTGCGTAGATTAGGCAAAAAACACGATGTAATCGCTTTGAGAGTAAATGATCAGCGAGAAACAAATTTGCCAAGTATCGGTAAAGTGCAAGTACAAGATGCAGAAACGGGAGAGTTGTTTTTGATAGACACTTCTTCTTCTCATTTTATGCAAGAATTAAAATTAAAAACGAAAGAATTTAATCGAGAATTAGACGAGATTTTTTTGAAAGCAAATGTTGATCGAATCGACGTAATGACGAATGAAGATTATTTTTCGAAAGTTGTAACTTATTTTAGGGCCCGTAAAAGAAAATGATTAAAATAATTTCAGTATTATTTTTCGCATTATTTTTAAATGCACAAGATAAACAAGATCAAAGCACGCTTGGCATTCCACATGCAATGTCTGCGTTGGAAGTTGAAAATGGCAAAAAGCTCACTGCAGGAGATTTAGTAATTTTAGAAGTAACCCCTTTTAACCAGTCTCAAGATGCAGTTCCTGAAATTATTCAGAAAGATTTGAAAACTCCTGTGGATTGGGGAGAGGGTAAACTCCTGTGGTTTAAGCCATTTGATGCTTCAACTGGTAAAATTAAATTAGGATTCACCTCTTATACGCCTGGAGTTTTTCAAATAAAACCTATGGTTTTTGTACGAAAAGATTCTGGGGAGAAATTATTTGTAACCGATCTAAAAACTGTAGAGTTTGAATCGGTAGGTGGTGATAAGAAAAAAGATGATATCTATCCACCCGGTTACGTTGAAATTCCATTGTGGATGTGGATACTTTTGAGTGTTTTATTTTTAGTGATGACCTTATTTGTTTTAAGAGCGATACAAAAAATCAGAAAAAAGAAAAAAGAGTTAGAATTAAATTTAGACTCAGCAGAAAATTTAAATCCGATCGAAGAGTTTGAGAAACAAAGAATTCGCATTGAAGATAAATCGTATGTAGATCGCGGACAATTCAAGCCACATTACTTTGAATATTCTGAGGCATTTAAACGATTTTTAGCTAGAGCGTATCATTTTGATGCTCAAGATAAAACTACTAGAGAATTGAAAGAAGCACTTAAAGAGATAGAAGTAAGTGCATCCTTAATTGAGCGTTGGCAAAAGATCTCAGAAGAAATGGATGTAGTTAAATTTACTGACCAAACTCCACCCATAGATCAAGCGAAAGAATTGTCTAAAATATTATCTTCAATCGTATTAAGCTTTTGGAACGTAAGTCCTGAGGCTCGAGAATTAAAAGAATTGGCGAGAAAAAAGAATGCGATTTAAAGATACAGCATATTTTCTATTTTTAATCCCAGTTGCGATTGCCATTTTGAAGGCATGGTGGGATATGGTGAAAAGAAAAAAGATTCCTCGCTTTTCTGTGCCATGGAAAAAAATTTGGAATTACAAAAATGTCGTTCAAAATATACCCCCAAGATTCATTCATCAGTTAGGCTATTCAATCGCTATTCTATTTTTCATTGTAGCGCTCGCTAGGCCACAAACTAGTTTTCAAAAAATAAGAAAAAATGTCGAAGGAATTGATATCATGCTTGTACTTGATATTTCGGCAAGTATGAGAATTGAAGATTTTAGAGATAGTAATCGAATCGAAACAGCAAAAGAAATAATCAAAGAATTTATTCAAGGCCGTAGCTCAGATAAAATTGGTTTAGAAATATTTTCGGGAGAACCTGTAACGCTTGTACCTCCAACATTGGATTATCCAGTTCTGATTCAAGCTTTAAGTAGTGTTGAAATTGGAGATTTAAAAGATGGTACTGCAATTGGAGATGCTCTAGCTGCAGCGGTTGGAAGGCTGAAAGAAAGTACTGCAAAAAGTAGAGTTATGATTTTAGTGACGGATGGTGATAGTAACATTGGCCAAGTGGATCCACTCACGGGTGGAGAATTGGCAAAAGGATTTGGAATTAAAGTTTATACAATTGCCATTGGAAGAAATGGTAGAGTTGCAATGCCGTTTGTTACGAAAGATGTTTTTGGTAGAAAAGTAAAATCTTATCAGTACTTTGATAGTTCAATTAATCCAGATTTATTAAAACAAATTTCAAGTATGACAAATGCCAAGCATTACCGAGTTGAAGATGATGTAAAACAATTCAGAGATGTTTTTCATGAAATCGATCAGTTAGAGCGAACAAAGATCGAAACTACAGAACAAACGAAATATGATGAGCATTTTATGAAATACATTCAAATGGGCTTAATCATTCTACTTATTACATTTTTGTATCAATTTACTTTGGGGAGAGTGTTTCCATGAGATTCTTCGCTCCTCAAATGTTAGCACTATTAATATTTTGGGCAATCGTTCCTTTCATTGTCGTATTTGCAATGAAAATTTCTCGTAAACAAATTGAAAAAGCTTTTTCTCAGTACATGCTCGAAAAATTAACGGTTGGACTTTCAAAATCAAAACAAAAAATTAAATTTATTTTAATTTGGATTGCCACTTTCTTTTTTATTCTTGCATTGGCAAGACCTCAGTTGGGTGTTCACGAAGAAGCGATGCCTTCGCAAGGTTTAGATATTGTATTTTTATTAGATGTTTCGAATAGTATGTTAACTGAAGATATTGTTCCTAGTAGATTAAAAAAAGCAAAACACATCATTCGAAATTTTGTTGAAAAATTTTCAGGCGATCGAGTCGGTATCGTTGCGTTCGCAGGATCATCGTACCCAGCAGTGCCACTCACGACAGATTATGAATATATCAAACAAAATTTAGAAGTAATTGATCAAAGCATTATTAAAAATCAAGGTACTGATTTTAAAAAAGCACTTGAAACTGGCCTATCCATGTTAGATCGGGGCGGTTTAAATGAAATTAGTCAAGAGAATGAATCAGGACAAGGTCATTCAAGAGTGATGATCATTCTAAGTGACGGAGAAGACAATGAAGGTGAGGAACAGGCTGTTTACCCTTTATTAAAGAAAAAAGGAGTTACCTCTTATTCAATCGGTATAGGCAGTACTAAAGGGGGGGCCATTCCATTTCGTGATCAAAACGGACAGCTTCAAGGTTATAAAAAAGATCGTTCGAATAATATGGTTCTTTCGAAATTAGAAACGAAAGTATTAGAAGCGGCAGCATCTCAAACTGGTGGAAAGTATTATAATGCCTCTACGAATGAAGGTGAAGTAGATGAAATTTTGTCATTAGTAAGTGGAATGGATCGTGTTGAAGGTGCTGGCAAAAGAGTAATGGTATATGAGGAAATTTTTCAAATTCCATTACTAGTAGGTGTAATTCTATTTTTAATTTCGCTTTTTATAAATCCATTTAAGTTTAAAATTAAAGAATCAGTTTTAGGAATATTAGCTTTCATTCTTTTGATCGCAAACGCTCAAGCATCAACCTATCAAGAGTATAAAGAATCAAGTGACGGAGTAAAGGCGTATAAAGAAGGAGATTATTCTGAAGCCATTCGAAAGTTTGGAAATGCGCAAGCTGAAAATCCAGATCAATTGAAACATCATATGAATTTAGGTGATGCTTTTTATAAATCAGAAAGCTATGAAGCGGCAGCAAGAGAGTTTTTACAAGTATTAAATTCAAAAGACGGTAATGAAGCTGCAAAAGGTGCGTATAATTTAGGTCGTTCTTTTGAAGGGGCTAAAAACCTAGATGCAGCAATGCAGGCGTATCAAACAGGATTAGACAGACTGCGATCTGAATCAAAACCAGATAAAGAAGTAGAAGAGCGAATTAAACGAGCCTTAGAACAAGTTCAGCAACAAAAACAAAAGCAAAAACAAGAACAACAAGATAAAGATAAAAATAAAGATCAGGATGAAAATGATCAAAATAAAGATCAAAAAGAAGAAGATAAAAAAGATCAAAAAGAAAAGAAATTTAAAAATCCAAAGCCAAAGTTTAAAGCTGAAAAAATAGAAGAAGAACAGGCTAAGAAAATTTTAAAACAATTAGGTGAACAAGAGAAAAAAACACAGAAAAAAATGATGCAAAATAAAAATGATAAAGTGAAAGACGAACCAATTGAGAAGGATTGGTAATGATTAAAAAAACAATCTTATTCATTTTTCTTTTATCAAACTTTGCGCAAGCAGCATTTTATTTTGGCGTTGGCGGTGGAGTCGATCAGATTCAATTTTCATCCAATCAATCGTTTCAGTCAGGCAATTATAAAGGTTCAAAAGCCTTCACCGAAGCCTTATTGCAGACAAAAATATTACCATTCGTAAGTGGGTTCGATTTGTTTGGTGGTTTAAAATATTTAAATGCAAACAACATTGAGTCTACGTTGTCAGAAAAAATTTATATGTGGTCATCTTATTATGGCGCAGACCTTACTTTTTCAGTTTTTTATTTAGGTTTTGCATTTACCCAAAATCACATGAAATTAAAAGTTGGCGGAACAAACATTAGTCAAAAATTCAATGCTCCTGAAATTAGAACAGGATTAAAAGTAAATTTAACGCCAAAGTTTTTATTACTTTTAGGGGTAGATTTTGATTTTACCAAGTTTTCAATTCCCATTGAATTGAATAATATAGATATGCAATTTCGTGATTTAACAGGAGTAGGAAAGATTTACTTTGCAATATAAACGGATTATAAAAGAAATGATGAAATTGTTAGCATTAACCATATTTATGACGATTGGTTACACCCAAATTGTATTTGGTGTTGAAGCTACGTTAGAAGTGAATCCTTCAGCTACAGAAATGACTGAAGATGAAAATCTTTCGCTTGAATTTAAATCATCTGTAAATGAATACAATGGAGAAATTAGTAGTCCGCACTATGATGCTCCTGATTTTGATGAGATTAATTCAATCGGAACAATGACGGGAGTAGAGTCATCTTTTATTAATGGCTCAATTTCAGTTAAACGAACCCAAAGTACAACGTTTGTGTTGCATCCCAAAAAATCAGGCAAATTAAAAATTACAAATATTTATGTGATGATCAATAACCAAAAAGTAAAAGCCCCAGATCTTGTGATTGACGTTGCCCCAACAGGGAGTGCTCGAAAAAATCGGGCACCGTATCCGTCACAAGGTATACAAAGCCAACTGCCTTCGGCTGGTACAAAGCCTTCACAAAATACAAATTCATTTTTTATTAAAACGGAGCCAAGCAAACTAAAAGTATATAAAGGTGAGCAAATTATTTTAACGTATGCATTGTACACACAGGTTCCCATTTTAGGTGTACAAGTAGAAAGATATCCTACGGTACCTGGATTTTTAAAAGAAGATTTAGATATTTTTATTTTAAATCAACAATTTCGATTTTCTCGAAGTGTAGTAGGTGGAAAAGAATATAATCGCGCTCCGTTAGCTCAATATGCAATTTTTCCTTTGAAAGAAGGGCAGCTTACGATCGATCCCTTAGAAGGAAAGTTTTCATATCGGGCAAGAAATGCTCGCCCAGGCTTTGACGATGATGATGCAAGCAGCATTATCAATCAGTTTTTTAATAGCATACAAACTTCGACGGTTTCAAAAGCTTCTGATCGAGTGAACATAGAAGTGTTGCCATTGCCTGCGGCCGGACAGCCTAAAAATTTTACAGGATTAGTAGGTGACTTTGAGATTACTGTCGCTGTCGATAAATATACTTTAAAAGAAGGCGAACCTTTGAATGTAAAAGTAAAAGTAGAAGGCAAGGGACATGCTGGATCACTTGAACATTTAAATATTGAATGGCCTCAAGATTTTGAAGTTTACGAAGATAAGTCGTCAACTCAATATAATCGAACGGGCAGATCAGAAAGAATTTTTGATATTATGCTTGTTCCTAAAACAAAGGGAAAATATCAAATTCCAGCAATTGATTTGTCGATGTTTAATCCAGATACAAAATCATATGTCGTACGAAAATCGCAACCGATTTCAATTGAGGTCTTAGAAGGAATTCCAGGACAAGTTTATGTTCCCAATAAATCAAAACCAACTGTGACGGCAGATACACCTAAATTAGAAGCCAAAGCTTGGCTCACAGAAGCGGATGCTCAATTAGAACCAAAATCAAATAATTCATTTTTGGGATGGTTATTAGGAGTTGCATCTATCTTTGGTCTTTTGTTTTCGTACATTCAATTGAAAAGCAAAATTTCAAATCGATTTGGTAAAAATAAAAAAGTAATTGGTAAAAAAGAAGTTTTAGAAAAAGCTCAAGCATTACTTAAAATCGATACAGATCCTTCTGAAAAGCTGGCTACTGCGCAGCTCATCATTTCTGAAATCTTAAAAGTTCAATTTGATATAGAAATAGGTTCTTTAATTCGTTCTGAAGTAAAACAGGCCTTAGAGTCTAAAAACGTGAATACGCAAACGATTGATTTGATCACCTCTCTTTTAGAAAGGTGCGAAAACTTTAGATTTGTTCCCGGTGGTGCGCAACCTCAAGCTGCCAGAGTCGTTGTTGAAGAGCTAATTACAATCATAAATAAGCTATAAAATTACTCGGAATTTATACTGTTTTGTTTAAAGTTTATTTTCGCAACCCCTTGTTGAAACCTATAATTTTCTTTAATCTGATTAAAGCTTGAAACCAAATAAGGGAGGGCCACAAGCATGAACTCGTCCAATTCACGTTATGAAGCCATTCGTTTAGTAGACTCACGTCATCCGCGCCGTTTTGAAATGCCAAAAGATGAAAACGGAAATCCGTTAAAAGTTTCTGAATATTTCGGAATCAACACATTTAATCCAATTTCAATGAAAGATAAATTTCCAAAAGATGTTTATCAAAAACTTCTCAACACAATTGAGACAGGAAAAAAATTAGACAAAGACACCGCAAATACAATTGCTCACGTAATTAAAGAATGGGCAATGCAAAATGGAGTAAGTCACTTTTGTCATTGGTTTCAACCTCAAACAGGTTTGACTGCAGAAAAGCATGATGCCTTTATTTCATTTGATGATCATGGCAAAGCGATCGAAAAATTTTCAGGCGGACAGTTAATTCAATCAGAACCAGATGCTTCGAGTTTTCCGTCAGGTGGAATGAGAACAACATTTGAAGCACGCGGATATACAGCGTGGGATCCTTCTTCGCCCATTTTCATTATGGAAGGTCCAAATGGAAAAACTTTATGTATTCCTTCTGTGTTTATTTCATATCACGGAGATGCATTAGACGAGAAAACTCCGCTTTTGCGTTCTATGGAAAAATTAAGTGGCAAAGCTTGTGAATTATTACATGCCATGGGTTACAAGGGTGCTAAAAAAGTTGTTTCTACAATGGGACCTGAACAAGAGTACTTTTTAATCGATCGTGCTTTTTATAATTTGCGTCCAGATTTAATTATGACAGGTCGTACATTGATCGGAAGCCAACCTCCGCGTGGACAACAATTAGAAGACCATTATTTCGGAAGTATTTCTCAACGAGTGCAAGCATATATGCAAGAAGTTGAGTTTGAATTGTTTCGTTTAGGTGTTCCTGCAAAAACGAGACACAACGAAGTGGCTCCTTCTCAATATGAAACCGCTCCGATTTTTGAAGAATCAAATGTGGCTTCAGATCATAACCAACTTGTGATGGAAGTGATGAGAAAAGTTGCTTACAGACATCATTTTGCACTATTATTACATGAAAAACCTTTTGCTGGTATCAATGGATCAGGTAAACACTGTAACTGGTCTATGGCTGTTGAAGGTGATGATATTGAAGATGCAAATCTTTTAGAGCCTGGTAAAACTCCACAAACGAACATTCGTTTTTTAATGATGTTAGCGGCAGTATTAAAAGGTGTATACAAACATTCAGGATTAATGAGAGCAGCAATTGCAATGCCAGGAAATGATCATAGATTGGGTGCAAACGAAGCTCCTCCTGCAATCATTTCAGCTTTCTTAGGCCAGCAATTAACTGAAATTTGTCAAAAATTAGAATCAGGTACAAATTTTGATAAAAATGCTGAAGAAACTGTAATTAGTTTGGGTGTTTCTAAAATTCCATCTGTTTCAAAAGACAATACAGATCGAAATAGAACTTCTCCATTTGCTTTCACTGGAAATAAGTTTGAATTCAGAGCTGTAGGTTCAAGCATGCCGATTTCTTTTCCGGTAACTGTTGTAAATGCTGCAGTTGCTGAAGCAATGGGTGAAATGACAGAAGAATTAAAGAAGAAAGTAAAATCTGGAAAGAAAACGGATGTCGCTTGTTTAGAGTTAATTAAAGAAACTTTAGTTGCTTCTCGTAACATTCGATTCGAAGGAAACAATTATTCAGACCAATGGGTTCGCGAAGCTGAAAACAGAGGCTTACCAAATTTAAGAAAAGCTCCTGATGCAATTGAACAATTATTGGTTCCTACTTCAAAAACATTATTCACAGGACTTGGAATATTAACTGAACAAGAACTTCATTCTCGTTATCATGTAATGATTGAAGGATATGTGAAAAAGTTAATGATTGAAGTAAGCGCGTTGGGCACATTGGTTGATACGTATGTGATTCCAGCTGCTACCAAAGAACAATATCAATTGGCACACTCTATTCATGCAACACAACAAACATCTCGCGATGCGGATGTGGGTGCACAGATTAAGAGATTAAATGCATTGTCAGCCACTATCAGTGCAACAATTGATAAGCGTAAACAATTGTCTGATTTAAGTACAAAAATCAATGGACTTTCAGAAGAAGCAGAGAAAGCTCATAAGCTTTCTCTTGATGCTTCTGATTTGATGGTCGAAGTACGTAAGTGTTGCGACCAGCTTGAAGATATGGTGAGCGATGAGTTCTGGCCAATGCCAAAATATCGCGAAATGCTATTTATATCTTAATTAATATTTAATCCAATTGATTTTACTTTCATGTCCTGCGGCATCTACTGCAGCAATGCCTACATATGCACCAACAAAGCTTGAGAGTGATGCGCTTGTAGTTGATGCTGGGTACTCTGTTCCAGTATTGTAATTTGTAAAACCAATGTCATCCATTGTTCCCGATTGATTAAATATATTACGATATGATCCGGCGTAGACTCTATACTTAATGGCACCTGTTATAGATGACCAAGCTAAATTAAGTGATTTCAGTTGGCCTGCATTTTTACCTTTAGTGACATAAACGGCGTTAGCAGATAATTGAGGTGAAAGAATTCCTGATTCAACACCAAACGCAACTGGTGATTCCATACTTGGCCCAGAACTATTTCCGGTATGAACAAATACTTCTTCAAACATGACGGATCTAGTGCCATCACCTTTTAATTGCAATGTGAATGTAATGGTTGCACCTGCTGGATATGTTCCTAAGCTAATTGAATCAGTTAAGCCGCTTCCATTATTTGTGACTGATTTCATTGGGCCACCGTTTACACCAAACCCAATAAATCCTGGAGAATTTTTAGTTAAGTAGACGACAGCATCTCTTGGCTCAGAATTTGGATTTGTAGTTGTACATGTAACTTGAGATGTAGTTCCTAATGGTGCGGGGTCTGCTTGATATCGACAACTATCTGTTACAGCACTGCCACCTGCAAAAGCAAAATTAGAAATTGTTAAAATTGATAACGTGCTTAAAAAAAGAATGATTTTATTTTTCATATAACCTCCCAAATAAAAACTCACCTTGTAGGATAGACGATTGATTACAACTAAAAGTTTCAATTTTGGTTAACTCTGTGAATACTCAATAATATTATGCACTTGCGTAGATTGGTATTTAAATAGAGAATGATTTTTAAGTAGTATCAACTATTTAGGAGACCTTTATATGAAATACATCTCACGAGTCCTAATTTTGTTGTCTATATATATATTAGGGATTTCACCTGTATTTGCTCAAACTAAAAAAGTAGTGAAGAAAAAAACAGCTCCAGTTGCAACACAAGTGAAACGATCTACTCCTAAACCGCCGCCAGCAGTTCCTGCATTTCAAAGCAATGCGAACAATGCATTTTTTCCAACAGCAACAAATGATCAAGAAAATGATGAATATTTGACCGCATCTAAATATAGAATTTCAGATGCGTCTTTTATCGTATTACCAAAGCAAAAATTTGTTCGTTACTCTGTAATGTTTAGACCTGATCGCACTGAAAGAATGATGAACGATAAAGGCTTTACAATGACAACAATCACTCAAACATTTTGGAATTTTCAAGCAGATGGTGAATATGGATTGACTCCAAACTTAAGAGTGGGAGCAATCATTAATTGGCAAATTTATGGTTCACAATATTTAAAAGTGGCAGGACTACAAGAAAGTTATTCTTCAAAAGCTGGATTTCAAGATCCGGATTTAAAAGCTGTGTATCGTTTGATGGATTCAAAAAATTCAAGTTTTAATTCAGACTTTTCATTGCATTTTATTCCCAGTTTGGGAACTGCAAAAGCCGCCCTTGCTGACCAAGTGGGAAATGCAATTTATGGTGGCAATCAAGTAATGTTTGGTTTGAATGCAATTATTCCTGATCCTAATTTTGAGTGGATTTTTTCTGGAACAGGTCATTTTTTAAGTAAAGCAGACGTTGAAGGATCAAGTGCTGCTACATCATATGATATTGATTCACACTTTCGATATTGGTTTGATGCTACGTTGAGAAAACATTTTTTAGTGAGATATTTTGCTGATCTTACTTTAGAAGCTAGAATGCCATATTCAACAAATACAAATTATCATGGCGCGACCGCAGTGACTTATTACCAAGAAGTTCCGCTACATATTGTTCCTAAAATTCAAGTAGCAAAAGAATTGTCTTCTGAAGGAATGGTTCGTGTAGGATATCGTTATGAAGGATATATTACAGACGATAAAAATAAAATTGGTGTAGCGGCAACCCCAAGACAAACTTCTATTTCAGAAGGTTCACTTTTTGCTGAATTAGATTTGTTGTATTAATTACCAGTCGATTTGTTCTTTATCTCGGTAAAATCCGCCAGTTTGGTCTGAAGATTCTGGAAGTGTAGCAAGCCACAAAATAGTTTCAGCACCTTTCATGACTGATCTGTCAGCACCAGGGCCGCCCATATCTGTTTTGACCCAACCTGGACAAACTGAGTTTACGAGTACACCTGTTCCGATTGTTTCATCTGCAAAAATTCTAGTTACAGTATTAATTGCAGTTTTTGAAATTCGATATCCAGGAACTCCACCATTCATGTCAGAGAGTTGGCCCATTCCAGAAGAAACGTTTACGACACGTCCAAATTTATTTTTCATCATGAGAGGGATCAATGCTTGGCACATTAAAAAGGTTCCCATCGTATTGGTTTTGAAAGTGTCATAAATAGTTTTTGATTTTGCATCAAATGCTGAAGTATATCCTGCGGTTCCAGAACCAGTGTCTAAGAAAACGCCGGCATTATTTACAAGCACATCCAGTCTTCCAAATTCTTGTTCAATATATTTTGCTAAAGTTTTGATGGCATTTTCATCAGTTACATCGAGAGGCATGAAAATAATATTTTTACCGGCACGTTGAGCAGCAGCTTTACCTTTTGCTTCGTCACGTGCGGTGAGAATTACTTTGTAGCCAAGTTGTCCAAGCTCGCGAGCGACTTCGTATCCGATTCCTTTATTTGCTCCTGTAACAAGTGCTATTTTTTGCATATGAAAATGAGTTTAGCTCATTTTTAAAGAAAAGCACGTATGACGCAAGGCGCTCTTTTGGGCAAATTATTGAATGTGAGTGGGGGGCGTGTTACATCGTTTAAATGTTAGATGGATTAAATGATCAACAAAGATTAGGCGCCGAAACGACCGAAGGTCCAGTGTTAGTGATTGCAGGAGCAGGCTCTGGCAAAACCAAAATGCTCACCTCACGAATCGTAAACTTGATGGCAAATCACAATGTTCACGGTCACCATATTTTAGCAGTGACGTTTACAAATAAAGCTGCTGAAGAAATGCGAAACAGAATTTCATTAGCGTTAGGATTAGATCCAGCGTCGATGAGACCGAATCCCTTTTATCAAAGTTCAAATTTAGATTACGCAATACCGGCATCCGCACATTTTACACAACCAATGATCGGAACCTTTCATTCGGTTTGTTCGCGAATTTTACGTCGTGAAATAGATCGTACTCCGTTTACAAAACAGTTTGTCATTTATGATGATTCAGACCAATTGACGCTCGTGAAAGATTGTTTTGCAAAATTAGGAATCAATGACAAATCGTTTTCACCAAAAAGTTTTCAGTGGGCTATCAATACCGCAAAATGTAATGCACAAGAACCGCAAGACATGCAGGCCGATAGTTTTGATTATTTCACTAAAAATATGGTGAAAGTCTATGCCCTTTATCAACAAGAATTATTCAAAAATAATGCTTTAGATTTTGGCGAAATGATTACACTTACGTATCGCTTACTTCGCGATAACAAAGATCTTTTAGAAAAATATCAAAACTTATACCGATATATTCACGTGGATGAGTACCAAGATACGAATCGTGCACAATATCTATTGGTGAATTTACTAGCCTCAATACATCAAAATATTTGTGTGGTAGGTGATGAAGACCAGTCTATTTATTCTTGGCGTGGAGCAGATATTAAAAATATTTTAGATTTTGAAAAAGATTATCCTGATGCAAAAGTTATTAAACTTGAACAAAACTATCGTTCCACTCAAACAATCATTAAAGCTAGTTCACAGTTGATTTCATTTAATAATGCCCGAAAACATAAAACGCTTTGGACAGATAATGAGAAAGGTACATTGATCAAACGCTTTCAAGTTTCAGATGAACGAGCTGAAGCGGAGCTGATTGCCGGATCCATTAAACATGCATGCGAATCACAAGGCTTTGCATTTACAGACGTTGCTTTATTTTACCGCACAAATGCGCAATCTCGTATTTTTGAAGATATTTTTAGAAGAGAGCGAATTCCGTATCAAATCGTGGGGGGATTGAGATTCTACGATCGAAAAGAAATTAAAGATGTGATGGCGTATTTTAGAGTTTTGGTAAATCCAGAAGATTCTGTAAGTTTTCGAAGAATCATCAACGTACCAGCACGAGGAATCGGAAAAACCACAGTTGATAAAGTTGAAGAACTTGGATTTCGCGATGGATTGACTTTTGAGCAAGCTATTAAAAATGCGATTGCTGGAGATGAATTTACCGCAGCTCCAAAGAAAAAATTATCTGAATTTTTAAAATTACTCGGCGACTTACGAAAGCTCATGACCGAAAAATCGTTAGAAGAATTTTATCATGAATTAATGGATCGCACAGGTTATGTAAATGAATTGAAAACCGAAGGTACTGAAGAATCTTTGGCTCGAATTGAAAACTTACAAGAATTAAATTCTATATTGCAAGAATTCGGACATTCTGAGCTGATGTGTGATCAAACGCTTCCGGTTTTTTTAGAAAATGTTGCGTTGGTGGGAGAAAAAGCTGCAGAAGAATCTGTCACAGGCAATGTATCTATGATGACGTTGCACACTTCGAAAGGCCTAGAGTTTCCATTGGTATTTATGGTTGGTATGGAAGAGGGATTGTTTCCAAGTATACGTGAAGATGATGTTAGTTCAGAAGAAATTGAACTCGAAGAAGAACGAAGACTTTGCTATGTCGGAATGACCAGAGCTGAAAAAGAATTGGTTATGACTCATGCGGTTTGCAGAAGAATTTATGGAAATATTATTTACAATGAACCAGCACGATTTTTTAATGAAATTCCTGCAGAATTAATTGAGTACAAAGACCTTGCTCGTTTCAATCGATATTCGAGCTTACAGTCTGATAATGAAGAAAATACAATGTGGTCTGATCCAGTTCGTTCACAACGAATGAATCATAACAGTGGAAGTACAATGCAGCTTGCAACAGGACCTGCAAATTCTCCGGTTGGAAAACGAGTTCGCCATCAAATTTATGGCGAAGGTGTGATAAAGGGTTTTGAAGGAAATCCCACTTCACAAGATTCGAAAGTTACGATTGAATTTGCAGGTCGAATGACTAAAAAGTTTATTTTGAAATTTGCAAATTTAGAATATCTATAAATTATGACTGAGCTCAATCAAAACCAAAATCAAGAACCGAAATTAGAAAAACCGGGTGCGGGAATTCCATTTTTAGAGCGAATGGTTTTGCGTTTTTATTATGGCCCGTTCGTGGCCAATAAATCTGAGTGGAAAGATTCAAGAGTACGCTTTGAAAAGTTGACGACAAAAGTTCTACAAATCATTGAAGGTTTAAGTGATGAACAACTTTCAAAGAAGATTTTAGTTCCTCCGCAAAAAGGGTTAGAAGATAGTTCTCGTTATTGGTCAATTGCAATGACGTTAGAACATATTGTAATTG
Organism: uncultured Bacteriovoracaceae bacterium; assembly: GCA_964572865.1. Classification (GTDB taxonomy): domain Bacteria; phylum Bdellovibrionota; class UBA1018; order UBA1018; family UBA923; genus CAZNGN01. The sequence goes on from CAZNGN010000001.1 coordinate 157,427, forward strand.
TATCTCGAGGAATAGAGCGAATATTAGAAGGTCTTACTTCTGGTAAAAAATTAAATCTGGTATTTAGTATTGCAGATGTAAAACCACCCGGAAAAGTTTCTGCTCAGGAATCACTAAAAATGTTTAGAAACTTAAAAGAAAATCTACTTAACGACTTAGATCAAAAAATGAAAGATTTAGAGAGCCCTATGAAGCAGTTTCACCCTTGGATGGGAATGATCAATGCTCGTCAGTGGTATTGGTTGCTTGGAGTTCACGTGGGAATTCATCTAAAACAAATCATAGAGATTAAAAAACAGTTATGAGTATTATTTTAAAGAAATTGCCCATCATTTTATTTGTAATGTATGTACTTGGGGCAACATTTGGCAATGCTTTAGAGGTACCAGACCTTAAAGCACGCATTACTGATCAAGTAGGAATACTGTCTAACTCCGCCAAAAATGATTTAGAGCAAAAAATTTATCAACACGAAAAAAAAACCAGCGTTCAAATTGCTGTTTTGATTATTCCAAGTTTAGAAGGTGAGTCACTTGAAGATTTTTCGCTCAAGGTTGCAGAAAAAGCAAAAATCGGACAAAAAGGAAAAGACAACGGCGTATTATTTTTAATGGCCATTCAAGATAGACTCATGCGTATCGAAGTGGGATACGGATTAGAAGGTCAAATTCCTGATGCACGTACAAGAAGAATTCAAGAGGGCGCTAAACAGTATTTTCGTTCAGGTAGTTTTGAAGCAGGTGTTGCTTTTATCGTTAATAAACTGATTTTGTATTCTGATCCAGAAACAAAACCTGAACAAAAATCAACAGACAATGCATTGAACGATAAACGAGCGCTAATTTATTTAATATTATTTTTACTTATTCTATTTGTATTAATTCCATTTACAGGATTCATAATTTTACCGCTCATTTATAAATCTGGTAATGCAATGTTAGGTGCTCCTTTTGGAATTATAGGAATTATTGTATTTGGAATTGCTCTAATTGTTTTTAAATTGTTTCTTCGATCGGTTTTGGGAAGATCTCTTCGAGATCAATTTTTCTCAGGACCTAGAATGGGACGCCGATCTGGATTTGGTGGTTGGGGAGGATTTGGCGGAGGTGGTTTTGGAGGCGGTGGTTTTGGTGGAGGCGGTTTCGGGGGCTTCGGAGGTGGTGGCGGAGGTTTTGGCGGCGGAGGAAGCTCTTCAAAGTGGTGATTTGAGCTAAAAAAACATATGAGTAAAAAATATTTTACAGAAGAAAATTTAAAACTAATTGAAGAAAATGTGAAACAGGTTGAATCGCAATCTGGTATCGAAGTTGTACCCGTTTTTGTAGAGCGTTCTCATAACTATCCACAAGCATTTTGGCGATTAGTAGTTTTTTCACTCGCAGTATTGCTTTTAACTTTCGAAATTATACAGGTAAGTACAAGTAATACCTGGGATGAAAATCATAAATTATTTTTAAATATTAATATCATTTTAGGCATTGAATTCATTTTTATTTTCGTCATTGCCAAAATATTTAATTTATCAAAATATTTTCTACATGAAGAAGAAATAAACCGAGAAACATTTCGTTGTGCCCAAACTGATTTTTTAAAATATGAAGTATTTAAAACTAAAAATAGAATTGGTGTTTTAATTCATTTAAGTTTTCTTGAAAGAAAAATAAACATTTTAGCTGATAGTGGAATTTTTTCTAAAACCAAACAAGAAGATTGGGATGCGATCGCCCAATATATTAGTCAAGAGTTTAAAAAAGGTCATTCAACTCAAGCGTTAATCCGTGCCATTGAAATGTGTGGTGAATTGGCTAAAAAAGTAGGAATTGAACCAGAATTATCTCATTCGAATGAATTAGATGATAAACTTAGATAATAGATTACCTAGTAGATAATCCAATAATTTTTTTTCTTGGTACCTTTTTTTCTGCAACCAAATCCTCAATTGTTTTAAAAACTATATCAAATTGATAATTATATTTCTTTTCTAAATCTTTTAATTTTCTATTTAAATCATTATGGCTAATTAAAAACTCTCTCATTTTAACGAATGCTCGCATAATTTTAATATTAACATCAATTGCTTTGTTGCTGTTTAATACCGAAGAGAGCATTGCGATACCTTGTTCAGTGAAAGCATAAGGATTTGTTCTTCGACCACCCCATCTTGAGGTCGCAAAATGCGACCTCAAGTTGGAAGTCTCTTGATCGGTAAGAATGAACATAAAATCTTTAGGAAAGCGTTTTAAGTTTCGTTTTACTTGTTCATTGAGTCTTTTTGTTGGAACTTCGTAAAGTTCTGACAAATCAAGATCGATCATAATTTTAACGCCTTGAATTATGTAAATTTTGCTTTCAATATATTCAATTGGTAAAGTTTCTTTCTTCATATATTTCCTGAATAGTCAGAAGTGCATTTAAAGTGGCAAACTTCGATATGATTTGAGTATTCAAATGCTGAAAATTTCTATTGTTTAATAGGCTACGCATCATGCCTAAACTCTTGTTTTACTTCATAAATCAGGTCATTATAATTGGCTATGACTACAAAAGAATTTGATATAGAAACTGTGAAAAAGGTGGCTCACCTTGCACGATTAGAAATTAGCGAAGATGAAGCAAAAGTGTATGCTTCACAAATCGGACACGTTCTCAAATACATTGATAAATTGAATGAACTCAATACAACGAATGTTGAACCCATTACACAAGTTTTAACAATTGAAACTCCCATGAGAGAAGATGTGGTTACTGAATCTTTAGGTGCTGAGGCAGTACTGGCTCCCGCTCCTGAACAATTATTTGAAAATTATAAAGTTCCACAAGTGATTGCTTCTAAAGATGGAGGCGAGGGATGATCTCGAAACTTCATGATGCACTAAAAGCTAAGAAAATTTCATCCACTGAAATTACGAAACATTATTTATCTCGTATTAAAGCTGACAAAACAAATTCTTATATCACAGTAACAGAAGAAAATGCGCTGGCTTCTGCGAAGAAAGCTGATGAAGCATTTGCGGCAGGTCGTGCGGGAATTCTCACGGGCATTCCTGTTGGTTTAAAAGATTTGTTATGCACTAAAGGTGTAAAAACAACTTGTGCATCAAAAATTTTAGGTGATTACAAACCACCATACAATGCCACAACGGTTGATCGTTTAGAAAAAGCAGGAACAGTAAGTCTTGGCAAATTAAACATGGATGAATTTGCGATGGGCGGTTCAAACGAAAACTCTGCGTTTGGTCCTGTGAAAAATCCTGTAAATTTAGATCACGTTGCAGGCGGATCTTCAGGAGGCTCGGTTGCCGCTGTGAAAGCAGGTCTTGCCGTTGCTACACTCGGATCAGATACCGGCGGATCGATTCGTTTGCCGGCTTCTTTTTGTGGAGTGGTTGGGTTGAAACCTACATACGGTGTTTTAAGCCGATACGGTTTAGTTGCCTTCGCAAGTTCACTAGATCAAATTGGTCCTGTGGGCGTTGATACAGAAGATTGCGCAATCATGCTTTCTGAAATGTCAGGGCATGATCCATGCGACACAACTTCTTATCCTAAGAAAAAAGAAAATTATTTAGAAGGAATGCGAGCTCAAGCAGGTCGCAAACTTACAATTGGGTTACCGAAAGAATATTATATCGGAGGGCTTCAAAAAGAAGTGCAAGCTTCAATCGATCAAACGAGAAAAGCATTAGAAAAACAGGGACATAAATTTGTAGAGATTTCACTCCCACATACCGAATATTCGGTTGCGGTTTACTATATCGTAGCAGTATCTGAAGCTTCATCAAATCTTGCGCGCTTTGATGGCGTTCGATTTGGTTCAAGACTTGGTGGAAACATGTCTTTAACCGACATGTATAAAAAAACTCGCAGCCAATTTGGTGCTGAAGTGAAACGTAGAATATTGCTCGGCACGTATGCATTGAGTGCGGGCTATTACGATGCATATTACAAAAAAGCATGTCAGGTTCGAAATTTAATCAAACAAGATTTCGATAAAGTATTTGGAGGAATTGGTGGGGCTACAAAAGTAGACGCAATCATGGCGCCAACTGCTCCTACCACTGCATACAAATTGGGAGCAAAAACAGCGGACCCTTTGCAAATGTATTTATACGATATTTTTACAATTCCTGTGAATTTGGCAGGATTACCTGGCATATCTACACCGATTGGTCGCGATCAAAACGGATTGCCAATTGGTGTGCAATTTATTGGTCCGCATTTTTCTGAAAACACATTGCTAGCAATTTCAGAACAAATTGAAAAAAATCATTACAAAGAAGAGGTGAGCCATGGCCTCACAATTTGAAGCAGTCATAGGTCTTGAAGTTCACGCACAGTTAATGACAAACACAAAAATATTTTGTGGATGTTCTACTAACTTTCATGCTTCATCAAATGCTAATACTTGTCCTGTGTGTACAGGGCAACCTGGTGCTTTGCCTGTATTAAATAAAAAAGCAGTTGAATATGCGATCAAAGCTGCACTTGCTACAAATTGCCAAGTTCGTTTGAAGTCTGTTTTTTCGCGTAAAAATTATTTTTATCCAGACCTTCCTAAAGGTTATCAAATTTCTCAATTTGATCTTCCGATTGCTGAAGAAGGCTACTTAGATATTGAAGTGGGTGGAACTCCTCAAAAACCTGAACTTGCAACTTTAAAACGCGTTGGAATTCAACGTATTCATATGGAAGAAGACGCAGGTAAATCTGTTCACGGTCAGGGTTATTCGATGGTGAATTTAAACCGTGCTTGTACACCGTTAATTGAAATTGTTTCAAAGCCTGATTTGCGTTCTGCTGAAGAAGCGGGAGCTTACTTACGTAAACTACGCGCAGTTTTAATGTACATAGATGTTTGTGATGGAAACATGCAAGAAGGCAGCTTTCGATGTGACGCTAACGTTTCAGTTCGACCACGCGGACAAGAAAAATTTGGAACTCGAGCTGAAATTAAAAACGTAAATTCATTTCGATTTGTAGAAAAAGCAATCGAATATGAAATCAATCGTCAAATTCAAGTAATTGAATCGGGTGGAAAAGTGATTCAAGAAACAAGAACATACGATTCAGGTAAAAACATCACCACTTCGATGCGCGGAAAAGAAGAAGCACATGACTATAGATATTTTCCTGAACCAGATTTAATAACACTTAAATTAAGTGATGCTCAGGTTAAGGCTCAAAAAGATTCTATGCCAGAGCTTCCTGATCAAAAGAAAGAACGCTACATAAAAGAAATGCAAATTCCCGCATACGATGCAGCTGTAATTACTTCTTCTAAAAAAATGGCAGCATTTTTTGAAGATGCAGTGAAATCTTGTGGAGAACCTAAAACAGTTTCTAATTATGTTATGGGAGAAATGTTGCGTTTACTAAAAGCTGATGAGCGTGAAATTGATGATCTCACAATGAAAGCTGAAGATTTGGGCGCATTAATTAAATTAATTAAAGGCGGCACTATTTCAAACAGCATCGGTAAAACTGTTTTTGAAGAAATGTATAAAACAGGAAAGTCACCAGATGTAATCGTAAAAGAAAAAGGGTTGATGCAAATTTCAGATACGGGAGCTATCGAAAAAGCAATTGATGAAGTAATCGCTGCTTCTCCGCAACAATTGGCGGACTATCGCTCTGGTAAAGATAAACTTTTCGGATTTTTTGTAGGCCAAGTGATGAAGAAAATGGCTGGCAAAGCAAATCCAGGAATGATTAACGATATTTTAAAGAAAAAACTTTCAGGCTGAAGGAGACTTAAATGAAAACAGTTCTTAAAATTGTAGGTGGATTCATTGCATTGTTGTTAGTGGCAATCGTAGTAATTCCATTTGTTGTGAATGTAGATAAATACAGACCAATGATCGTGAGTAAAGCCAATGAAATGATCAATGGCAAGTTAGAAATCGGAAAGCTTTCATTGTCTCTTTGGGGAAAAGTAAAGGTAGGTATCGATGGCGTGAAGCTCACCGATCCGCATGGTAAAACAGTACTCTCTGTAAAAGATGCAGATGTGACCATCCCAGTTTCTAGTTTGATGTCAGGATCTCCTGAAATGCGATTAGATTTAGTTCAACCTGAAATTTTGGTTGTTAAAAATCGTGAAGGCAAAATGAATGTAATGTCTTTAATGAAGGAGCAACCTAAGTCAGATACATCAGCACAAGCAGCAGGCTCTGGTCAAACACAAGCAACTGCCGGCGGCCAATCTGGAATGCCTGAAATTGTAATGAAATCTCGATTTACGTTTTTATTATCGAAAGCAAAAGTAAATTACTTAGATGAATTTACTGGTGATAAATACGACATCAATGATTTGAATTTCTCTTTAAAAGACGTTTCTCTTACACGTGAGATGCCTTTTGAAATTACTGCTAATCTAGACATGATGGCACAGAAGACAATCAAAGTAGCAGGGCCACTTTTAATAGACGGTTCTTTAAAAGCACTAACTGCAAATGGTGCTTTTGAAAAATTAGACGTAAAACTTAACTTCAAAATGGACGGTATGACCATTAAGGATGCCGATTTATTTGATAAAAAACCAGGTGTTCCATTAGGATTCAATATGATCGCGCAAATGGGAAAAGACTTTGCAGACATTCCAACAATGCGATTTAATTTAGCTCAAGTTGTGATTGATTCCGAAGTAAAAACAAAAACAATTGGTGAAATGACCAATTTAGATTTCAAATTAAAAACAAATAAAATTGAAATCGCAAAATTAGGCGATTTAGTTTCAATGATTAAACAATATGGCATAAACGGTGAAGTGCAGTTGGGTTGTGAAGCAAAAGGTCCACTCAATAAGATTGATTACGCCGCAAACGTTAAGTTTGATAAAATGAAATTATCAAATGAATCATTAAAACAACCAATCGAAGTTAATGGATCTATCGAAGTGGTTACAAATAAACTTAAAGATTTAACTGTTCGATTGAGTGCAAAAGACTTTGATATCAATGTAAAAGGTATGCTTGAAAATTTCTTGAAACCAAATTTTTCATTCAAATTAACTTCTAGCATGATGAACTTAGATGAATTGCTAAAATCTATGGATCAAGCAAAAGAAGAAAGAGCAAAAGCCGCAGACTCTCAGGCAGCATCGGGTGGAACAGCTTCTTCTGCCGCTCCCAAGACAGATTTCAATGCTATGTTCAAACCGTTGCGTGAAAATCCAATGGCAGCAGCAACTCAAGGAAAGTTTGAGTTTGATATTAAGAAAATCAAGGCTACTGGTATTGTGATCGATGACTTCAAAGGTGCCTATACAATGAATAATTTAGTGATGGCGATTAAAGATTTTTCAATGAGAATCTTTAACGGCTCAATTAAATCTAATATGAGCATCAATGCACAAAAACCAAAACCTGAAGTGGGCGCTAATTTAACTGTTGCAGGTCTTGATACAAAGAAAATGGTTGAATCTAAAATGCCATTTGCTCGCAACACAATGAAGGGCATTGTGAGTGCGAATATGAACATTGGTGGACCTGGAATTAATCCGGACGATGTAACTAAAGACTGGAAAGGTTCAGGCCAATTTGATTTTAAAGATGCTAAATTTTCATCAATGGATTTTGGTCCACAAATTAAAAACAATGTTCAAGGAAAATTACCTGCAATGGTAAAAGACAAAGTGAAAGTTCCTGATAGTCTTGCGAATTGGGACGGAGACTATCAATCAATGGTGGTGAAATTTGCATTAGATAAAGGTGTATTTTTCATTAATGCAATCGACGGCAAAGCAAATCCGCATAGAGGAATGGATACAAAGGGTGGTGGTACAATTAAATTATCAGATTATGCTTTAGATCTTAATTTAGATTTAATTGATACCTATAATATGATGAATTTAGATGGAACTGCTAAAGACAAGCGCTACGGTCACTTTACCCTTTCACCATCTGTGAAGGGCACAATGTTTTCTCCAAAATTTGATTGGGAAAAAACAGTTGGAAACCTGGCACGTAATGCTGCAGAAGGAAAAGGCAAAGAAATGTTGCAAAAAGTTGTAAATGATAAATTAGGCGGAAAACTTCCTCCCGCAGCCCAAAACCAATTTAAAAAATTAATGGGTGGTGGCGATGGAGGAGGACAACAAGGTGGAAATTCTGCTCCTCCGGTTCAAGCTCCTAAAGCTGAAGAAGTAAAAAATAAGCTCAAAGGTTTATTTGGAAGATAAAATTATTTAAAACGAAAGGTGTAATATAAATGAAAAATTTAAAAACAATTTTAGTAATATTAGGATTAGTATTTTTAGCAGCATGTGGAACTGATAAGAACATTAACCGCGCAAAATTAAGTGGAACTAAATACTGGACTGACAAAGCGTATCCAGGAAAAGCTTACGACGTTCAAGTAATGGATGCTGTTAAAGTAGACGGTGGAAAATATCGTGTGAAAGCATTAGTAGATGGCGAACAAAGAGTTGGTATCTATGACCCAGAACACGAAACATTTGATGAAGGATACTATGCTTCTGCTCACGAAAAAGGTAAAAAAATTGCTGAGCAAGATGAAGAAATCAAATATTTGAAGGACAGAATCGAAAAATTAGAAAAAGAAAACTATCAAATGAAATTACGTCTAAAGTATGTTCAAGCAGGAAAAGGCGACCCAAATGTTGTAGCAGATCCAGGCTCTGAACTTAAAGACGATTTGAAAGATAAGGCTAAACAATAGTTTAGCATTCTGATAAATGGAGTATTTGTGATTCAAGCAGCAATTGATATTGGTACGAACACAATGCTTCTGCTCGTGGCTGAAGTAGAAGATAAAACTCATAAAATTCTCAAAGTAATAGACCAAAAAATCGAATACCCAAGACTTGGCGAGGGTGTGCATGCAAATCGAGTGTTTTCAGAGGCTGCTCAAACGCGAGCATATTCTGTTTTTAAAAAATACAAATCCATTTGCGATCAAGCGGGAGCCAATAAAATATTTGCAATTGCAACATCTGCTTCTCGTGATTCAAAAAATGCCAAAGATTTCTATTTAAAAATAGAAAAAGAAATTAGAATTCACGTAGACATAGTTCCGGGTGTGGTCGAAGCTAAGCTTTCTTTTTTTGGCGGAATTTTACCTCAATATAATCCTAAAGAAATTGCATTGATGGATATTGGCGGCGGAAGTACTGAATTTGTAACATTAGATGCGAAATCAAATCCTGTCGGACAAAGCTTAGACATTGGGTGTGTACGAGCTACTGAGTTGTATTTAAAAGGCGATCCATACGAAAAAAAATCACTGTTTGCTCTTGAATCAGAATTAAAAAATATGTGGAAAACATTAGATTCTGAACTGCAAAAAAATCTTAAATCAAAAGAATGGATTGGAATTGCAGGCACTGCCACAACAATGGCAGCACTTGGATTAAATTTACCTTCATTCATATCTGAAAAAGTAGATGGACATAGACTTTCACGATGTGAAGTGGGTGATATATTTGAATCTTTAACCACACAGACAGAATCTCAACGTAAAGCACACGCACTCATAGGGCCAGGACGCTCAGATGTAATCGTTGCAGGTGCTGCGATTCTATTAACCGCCATGGAAGTGTTTGATAAAGAAGAAATCGTAGTAAGTTCACGCGGATTAAGGCATGGAGTGCTTACAAATCCAGAATTAATTCAATTTTAAGGAGAATTATGAAAAAAATATTAATCGCAATGACATTATTATTATCATCGCAAACGTATGCGGACTCTTTTTCAGATAAATGTCCAGATATTGAGTCATGTGTAAAATATATTAGTCTTCGTTTTGGTCAAAAGTATCTAATTTCAAATGATGTGAAAGGTACAATTAAAGTTGTAGGAGAGATTGATATTGATCGTTCAAATTATGAATACTTATTTACCAAAATGTTAAATGAAAATAACTTCACTCGAGTTCCTACCGACATTAAAGATACTTATCAAATTGTTAGCCGTAGAGATGCCAAAGACATGGCGTTGCCAACGTATAATTGTGATGACAGACATCCTCCTACAATGCCAAATACTTTTGATTTAGTTACAATGAAATATAAAGCTAAAAATCCAGAGTCAACAGAGTCGATGTCTCGTGTATTAAGAAATTTTATGCCACCCAATTCAAGAATAGTATCAACAGATTTAAGTGGAATGTTAATTGTTACCGATTCTGCCATAAACACGAAAAATATGTACCAAACAATTGTTGAAAATGATTTAAAACCAACCGCAGAACAAAAGAAAAAATGGGAAGAAAATGCTAAACGTCATATGATGATGCAGTCTCAAAAAAATGATTCTCATGAGCATCAAGAGCGTTAAGCATAAACTGATTGATTTTCTATTTGCATTTGTTTCCGATTTGTCACGTATCTCTGTAATGACATATTTGTTTGATCGTAATTTAAAGGTTCAAAGAAATATTGCATACAAAACAGATGTTCAGACAAATCAATTAATTCGATTAGACTGTATTGAATCAACTAAATTTAAAAATAAAAAACCAATTATAGTTCATGTTCATGGTGGTGGTTTTAAAGATTTTTCAAAAGAATCACATTCTCACGTGGCAGCCAAATTTGCAAAATTGGGTTATTACGTTGTAAATATAAACTATCGTTTGATACCTAAGTTTCCTTATCCTGCCGCATTAGAGGATTTAAGCGACGCGATGATTTGGATTCATAAAAATTTAGAAAAAACCAAAGTAGATTTAAATAATATATATATGGTAGGTGAGTCTGCTGGTGCAAATTTAATATTAGCATACGTATTAACTCAGTTAAATTTAAAAGAAAAAATATTGCCGAAAAAAATAATACTTTCTTGTGGATTATTTGATGTTTCTACTCGAGCAGTTAAGTTTCGCTCTAGTATTGTAAAAGAACGAATTAATCTAATGCGCACAAGATATTTGAATAAAAATGCAAACCAAAATGATTATATAGACTTATTGTCTTATCTAGAGAACAAAAATGAAATTTCAGATGAATTTCCAAATTCTTTAATTCAAATTGGCACTAAAGATGTATTGTTCGAACAATCCATTTTATTAAATGATATTTTATTAAAATTAAATTGTAATGTAACTTTAAAACAATACAAAGATAGAGGACACGCCCTTCATGCGATTCCATTTGCAAAAGGGAACGAACAAATTTACGTTGATATGAATGATTTTTTAAAAAACTCTAATTAGAGTGAAGCACGTAATTCTTGGGCAAGTCTTTTGTCACGACGTTCAAGGTTGCGAAGTAGGTGTTCGCGAAATGCTGGATCAGTTGAGCGTAATAAATCTAGAATTTGTTCACGCCCGTTGATTCGAATTGATTCTTCGTTTGGTTCATCATTTACCATATTGAAATTATGTTTGTTTTTCATGCGGTCCCCTTTTTGACACCTTTTGCTTTAATATTAGATGCTGTTTTTTCAGTCTGCTGCCTGATTTCATCGATTATTTTTTCGCTATTTTCGCGATATTTTGCGATTTGTTCTTGGTAGCGGGACCGAGTTTTGTTTAATTCTTCTTCGCCTTCTTGTTTTGCTTGCTCGAGCATATGTTGATTGCGTTCTCGTATTTCATTTAATTTTTGTTCGTGTTCTTCACGTTGATTTGAAAGTGCAACTTGATATCCGCTTTCTAAATTATCTTTGGTTAAAGATTCATTTGATTGCATTCGCTCTAAATCAAGTTTTTGTTTATTTTTCAAATCTCTCACTGCACGTTCATTTTGATGTTCTAACATCATTCGTGCTTGATCTTGTCTTTGTGCTTCTGCTTTAATGGCGTCTGCCATACATAATCATAGTTCTTCCGTAAACTATGCTCCTTGATTTACTATTTTAGGCTTGTCATCGCACTTCACCAATAGGCAGAATGAAACAGAGAAGGTAAAATTTACCCAATATAATATAGTGTAAAACATGACAAAATGAATATATGAGTTTTATCGTCTACATTATTTTCTATATTTTAAATAGTACGGCTCAAACTCTAGATTTTAATTCTATTGTGCAAAATACTAATCCACAAAACTGTCCACAATGCTCGGCAAAAGAGCATTCTACGAATCATGATTCTTTAAAGTTCAATTCATTTTTTTGCGATTTAGGTGTCGATAAAATTTATGTAAGGGAGTTGGCATTTTCACAAAATAGTAATTTAAAAATGGATCTTTTTAAAAATCCAACCGTACAAATGAAAGGTGATGACGCCGAATATTTGGGTCGCACTACCAATCAAATCATTGAATCCGTGAAACGATCTCAAAATATTAAACCTGAAGCTTATGTGAATGGAAATTTTTTTGGTTATTATCCAAGTCCTCCACCAACTCCTCAAACGCAGATGCAATCAAGAGGTCTCATTTGGAGCAAACGAAATGGACTTTTGTCTCCGATCAGAGCATCAGATCAATCTAAAGATTCAGGTGGTAATTATTTTATAATATGGGACAAAACAGGCCCTTTTTCACTTAAATTTTTATATAATTGTAAGGATAAGAAATGTACATTTGAACTAGTACAATCTGAAAATCGTAAACTTTCTGAAAATATTGAAACAGAGCTTAAAAAAGCAAATTCAACGCAACAATTTCAAGAAATAATTACAAAATTTTTTCCAACCACTACTTTAATAATGCAATCAAATATGCCACTTCGAAAAGAAGGTGAATTTAAATGTCCTTACACAAAAGATGAATTAGATGAAATTGAAGTCGCAAACGAAAATGCCGAAAATGAGGATGAATTTAAAAAAATTCCTTGGCAGTGTATTCGAGCCGCACGAACCATAATGTGTTTAGAAAAAGATACAAATAGAACTAAGTTTTATGTAACGACTCCAACATTAGTGGATTATGCTGCAAAAGGTTTCGGTGAATCAAATGCTTGCCTGTCTAACTGTGCAATAACGTTTAATTTGGACGGACAACTTTCTTCTCAGATTGCAATGAAAGCCAAACCAAACGATAAAAGCTTAAAAGTTTTGTACCCACCAGCTCAAACTGAAGATCTAAGCAAGCCCACATATAGACCAGTTCAGAATTTCTTCTTATTTTATCAATAAAAACGATAACTTAGGAATTTATAATACTTGATCATTTTAGTCTTGTATATGTCAGTTTTTACGTTATAATCATCGCCCATGAGAAATAATAGATTGATGCAAAAACTGTTAGCAATCCAATTTAGTATGATCGCTATTAGTTTAGCGATCAGTGGATGCCAGAAAAAACAGCCAGATCAATCTAACTCCAACCGTTCTATGGGTGATTATAATTTAGAACATCAAGCGCCCGTCGGAAAAGATCCTAGCAATACGGCCATTGTTACGCCACAACCAACACCAACGCCAGAAGAAGTAAAGCCTTTAGACCCAAAAGCATTTGAACGTTCAAACTCAAGACCATCATTAATCCATTCAGACATCAGTGATATAATCGAATATTCTTCAGAACTTTCACAAGATGAAGACACTCAAAAAACAATTCAATTAGTAAAAATATTACAAGATAATTTGGGAACATCTAAACTTAACTTTTCAACTGATGATTTGATTTATTCAGTACAGTTGATTGAAATTCCACGATTAAAGCGTGGTACTAAATATGAAGTACATTGGGTTGTAATGGTAAAATCTCAATCAGATGAAGTTTTCAAAAAACATGCAACTTTACTTGATTTAGATAAAAAAGAAGTTTTGAAAGATATAATATTTGAAACTATAAAAATGAATGAAACTCATTTTGTGGTTCAAATGGGATTATTACAAAGAAAAATAGTTTTAGAAGATAAAGCTCATGAATTGAAAATAATATTTCCTGTTGCAGTAGGTGCGTTTGACGAAGGAGTAATGCAGCGTCGTGGTGTGCGTATAATGACCCCTACTTTTGAAGGCGCTAAGATTGAGCGTTCACAAGCAATTGCGAATCGAACAGATCCAGATTATTATCGGGGACTTCCGTTTATTCGAATCACTTCTCCAAAAGGAAATGGCACTGCGTATGCGTTTCATATATTTATGGGAGAAACTTTTTATAGAGGATTTTTCTCACGAGGGTGTTTGCGAATTAGACAAAAAGATCTTCAATTATTATATGAAATTGTTGCAAATGGTGGATCAGAGTCCATCCCGTTAAATATTCGTTATAATGTAACGAAAGACAATACAATGACAGGTGAAGTTGACTTAGAAGACAATCCTTATCCTATGACGAATTACATGTACGATCGTGTAAAAAACTTTGGTACAAATGAAAGTCCGTTTCACCAAAGAGCCGATCATAGCTTGATCATTTTGGAGCGCATTAACTCTGCACCTCCTTCAATTGAGAAAATTTTACCTTATAAACCTGTTTACGAAGATGATGATGAATATACAGCAGGAGATTTAAATCTCATTAATGCTCCAAGTATTTTTAAAGATCCATCTGCCTAATCAAATTTAAAAGTAGGCAAATTTCACCAATCGTTTGTATTCAGAATTGAATATATAATATTAGAGTGAAAAAGAGTGAGTGGATATATCGATCAAAACTGATCGTACTCGTGCTATTTATATGTTTTCAAAACGTTTACGCGCAATCGTTTTCTAATTGCAAAGTAAATTGGACAGAGCAATCTCCTTTTTCAATCATACAAGTTTCAAACAATTCAAGTGATCAAATTAAATTAAATCAAAATGAAATATCTCTTCAAGATAATTCAAAAGAACATTTATTAACTGAACATGCATTCAATGTTGATGGAAATGTAATTAATCAAAACTATAAAATTATTAAAAAAGGCGCAATTGTTACTACGAGTGATTCAATTGCTAATTCAGAAAATTTAATTAAAGTTAAAGTTCGATCAACAGGCGCAGCAGATCAGTATGATCAGTTATTAAAAGGTGAAGTTGTTCAAAAAAATGAAACAGTTTTTGTGCCTGCAGGTACGTTGAGAAAAATTCAAGATCAAGATGCATTCTTAGTTAAAGAAACGACCAAAGCATTTTCTTTTTCGAAAGCACGCGATCAATCACTTTTAAAAAACCAAGCTCTGCGACCGGTCCAAAAAAACGGAAAATTTAAAATCTATGTGTGTGAAAACAATGGTCAAAAAATCGCATATTATGCGTATGAATTGATTAATCAAGAAGGTGAAGATTTACTCATTCCTGGAATTTGTAATAAAATTTCTACGGTTCCCCTAGAACAGGCTTCACAACTTCAAAAATTAGTAGCAAAAATTGCCGATACCTATGATTTGAAAAAAAATGACGTACATGAAAAAATAGAAGTGAATGAGTGGGGTCTAGTAAGGTTAGTCATGGATGACGATCAAAAACTAGATGATGAGATTATGGGAAGATCTCCTAATAAAAGTTTCGTGCACTATCAAGGATCAGATCCACATGGTTCTGATACATGGATTGAACCAAAATCATATTGCGGTCTAATCAATTTGACTGAAGGTTGGAAAAAAATTTGTTCAGGCGCAAATTGCACTCCACAAATTGGCGATATTTCATTTCGCACTCCTTCTAAAGTACAAGGTAAAATTACAGATCCGTTAGGACATCGACATCATGCCTCGGGCACATGTGTTGACGTACGACCATTTCGTAACGATTCACAATTCAAAGGCGTAACGATTACAGATCCTACAGGATTGTTAGAATACAATCGTAAAACGACAGCAGAGTTCTTAAAATATTTAATTTCTCAAAATATCGGACCTATTTATTTTAATGACCAAGAATTAGTAGCTGAATACGGTCCTAAAATAAATCAAAGTTGCAATCTAGAAGAGCCTGAAAAAGACATTGGTAGAGGACTGCTTTACTGTCAGGGGCACGATAACCATATTCATTTTTGTTTTAACGAAAAATCAAATCAGGAGTGTAAATGAAACACCTATTCATAGTGATCGCTTTACTTTTTAGTATATCCAGTTTTGCATTCGAAGACTGTAGACCCGCTAAATGGCCATATTCTCGAAAACAAAAAAAATCTGATTATGTAAAAATTTTCGAACAAGAAACTCCGACGAATTTAAATAACTTTTTAATGGGAGAACTGAAGACTGAAAGCACGCATCCACTTGCGTATTATCTAGCAGTTTATTTGCGAGAAACTGAGCCCGGTAAAAACACAATTGCATTTTATGAAACTCTCATTCGTGAACAGCAAATTTCTGAAAAAGGACACAAGAAATATAAAGGTTCTCTGACTGATCTTTGTTTAAAATCAATGACCGCATTTGCTGAAGATTTTCACGCGGAGGCGAAATGAGGATTTTAATTTTATCTTTATTATTCATTTCGTCACTCGATACATTTGCAGAAACTTTTGAGCAACGATTTAATAGAGTTTGCAGTAATTATAATTATAATAAAAATGATTATAATAAAGATAGACGTAAAAACATTTTAGAGCTCATTAAGAAGCTACGCACTGTTATTTGGGATACTGCTGAATTATATAATATTTCTCCTATTGCTATTGCAGGAAGCATTGTCGCTGAACATTCGATGAATACAAATTTTACTGATTCGTTTCAAAATTTCTTATCAAAGAACGGAGTTTCTAAAGGAAGCATACTTGGTTACAAATATACGTATGGCATTGGTCAATTACATTTTGAGCGTGCTGCCGCTGCAGAAACTTGGTCTGCTGTATACCATAAGCGAAGTCGTAGGACAGATGCGCAAATCAATGATTCAGTTAATTCATATGAGGGATCAATTGACTATATTGGGGCATTAATTGTTCAAGAAATATCAGTTTATAAACGTTATGGTTTTGATATTTCTAAAGACGATGGAGTTTTAACAACGTTATATAATATTGGTAAAGTAGAAAGTAGAGCTAAGCGCTCTCAAAATGAAAATAGACTACCAGAACCAAATTATTTTGGATGTTATGTTGAAGCATTTAAAAATGAAATTGTAAATGCAGTAGGTCCAAAACCAATTAAAGTTGTTCAGCAAGAAGTAGCAGATACAGAAACAATTGATGTAGCAGTTGTAAAGAATAAACCAAAAACTAAAAATGCTAAAATTACTACTATAAATCAAAATAAATCAAATATAAATACCGGTGCTTTCGAAGTAACGCCAAGAACCCAATCAAAACAAAAAGAAGTAATTGATGTTTATAACTTAAATAAAAGTATTAAGGTGAGTCAGGGCCCAAAAGGTTGCTATGATGATCCTCAGTTTCTTACCGATGAGCTTCAATTTAGAGAAGGGACAAGTTTAACAATAACTGAACGTAAAGTAGATTGTAATTTTGACACTTGGGTTGTCGTTACAGATAATGAAGGTAAAAAGGGTTGGATTTTAAAATCAAATTTAGAATCTAACAGCAAAAAGGAAACGATAGATAAAAATAAGTGTGAATATAAATATAATCAAACATGTAAAGAGCAAGTATTAAATGAAAATGCAGACTATTTGGTCGCTGATCAAGGTAAAAAACTAATTATTTCTTCTGACGCATTTGGAATTAATAAAAACCCCGTTAAAGAATTAGATAAATTAATAAAAAGTAAGCTTACCTATGAAGAAAATTTCAATCAATCAATTTCAAAATTACATACATTATCTAAAGACGAAATAAATACATTAACTCAAGCATATCTGAAATATGAAGATTCAATAGTTAAGAAATATAATTTAAACAATATTTATCCGAATAATAATTATGCTAACATACAAGTTCAAAATTATTCTGATAATTATGATAAAATAGTAAATTCAGAAAATAAATACTATGTAAATTTATCAGAAAATCCTTATAAAAATCAAACTGATTTAATCAGAAATCAGTTACTTAATTGTTTAGATAAAATCAAAAACGGAAGCAATTGCGTTGGAGATTCTGAATCAATTATAAAATTTATGAATGCTCCTTTGAGTTCAGCTCCCACGGCAGATGAGTTAAGTAAAAGTTTAAATTTAGAATATTTAATTACTAGTCAAGAAAACATGAATATAACTAAAAATGAAGTTTCTAATTTATTTAATTGGGCTCAAAAATGTAAAGTAATATTAAACGATATGCCGGGCAGTTTAAATTTATTGGGTAAATTGGTTTCATATTATTATGATGCCATAGTTTTTAAAAACCCAACAACGAGGGAGTTTAATGATCCAGATAATGGTAGTAAGTTTTTTACAAAACGTAATAATTATACATTTAATAATTTAAATACTGATGTTATTGAAAAAGAATGTGAATTCATTGCATCAATCAAGCAAACAAATAATGATAAAAATAAAAATGAACAGTGCCAAAATTGCACTATTAACTATTTTGATCCCGCTTCAGAAGGTAGCGTAGGGCTTTCAAATACATTTTCTGAATTAGTAAAAATATTAAATGATGCTAATTCAAGAGATGATTATTTTATTAAACAAGTTAAAAGTAAGTTGGGTTTATTATATGGTTCTGTAAATTCAAATATTGAACAACCTTGGACAGGATATAATACACGTGATTTAATTGATAAGCTTAAAAATACAAACTGTATACGTTCATTTTCTGTTGGCAAGCCAGAGTATGCTACAGATGTGAAAACCGTTTATGTTAGTAGCAAAAATCCAGAAGATTTAGTAATTAATTTTGAAACCAGAGTTTGTAAATAAACTAAAGCTTAAACTCTATAATATCTTCTACCAATCCCATTGGGTCACAGGGATTTGCTTTTTGTTTTAATCGGTAAATTTTTTGAAGTTTTTTCTTAGATCCTTTTTTAACTCTCACAAAATCAAAAACTCCTTTTCGTTTGCAGAGTTTGCCGTCATTGAGTCCGGCAGTAAGCATCTCCATTCGCCCCAATAAAGAAAAACCTGAATCAGAAACTTTTATGATATCTCCATCAATGTGAATTTTATCACCATTATCACTTGCTTGATCGGCTTTTAGTTTGAGCAATCCAAATTGTTCATCAATGGTAACTTTACCTGGATTATCTAAACTCACCCATTGAAACGTAAAAGTATGTTGACCTTTCCATAATGAAGTCGTGGTAGATTTATCGACGATAGTTTTTTTAACTTGTGCACTTTGAATCGGTTTTGCTGCAAATGCCGCAATCGAATTAAAAATCAGTGATATAAAAAGCACGCATACGAATTGAGTATTCATTCTTATATTCTATTGAAAATAAGCCAGTTTCACAAGTGCTGCGCCATGCAAAAACCTACTTAAATTACACTTACTTTGTATCTTGAATCATTCATCTAATTCGATAGTATGTGTGTGAATGATTACACCTCAAAAAATTGAAAAAAAATCTGAAACACAAATGCATATTCAGTGGAGCACTGGTGAGAAAACCGATGTTCCGTTTGCTGAACTTCGATTTCATTGCCGATGCGCAAGCTGCGTTGATGAGTGGACCCGAGTTCGCAAGGTCACACGCGAAGAAGTAAAACCAGACATTAAACCAACATTGGTTGAATCAGTGGGACGTTACGCAATTCAAATCAATTGGAATGACGGACACAAAGCGGGAATTTATCCGTTCGAACTTTTATATGCCATCGCAAACGGTAAAGCAGATGAGTACGATTCAACAGGAGAAAAAAATGAAAAATAAATCTTTAGTTTTTTTAGGAGCAAAACGAAATGCATTCGGTTCTTTTGGAGGATCACTCAAAGATGTAAACTTATCAGAGCTTGGTGCAAGCGCTGCCAAGGCAACTTTTGAACAAGCAAAAGTAGATCCGAAAGAAGTTTCACACGTTATTTTCGGAAACGTTTTACAATCTTCAGTTGATAGTATCTACATCGCTCGTCACGTGGGTTTGAAATCAGGTGTACCAATCGAAGCCCCTTCGTTGGCAGTAAACAGATTGTGCGGATCTGGTTTTGAAGCAATCGCACAGGCTCAAATGCAAATGTGGGCAGGCGACACAGAAGTTGCATTAGTGGGCGGAGTTGAAAACATGAGCATGACTCCGTACATGATTCGAAATATTCGTTTCGGCACACGCATGGGCCACACGCAAACAGAAGATTATTTGATGGCAGCACTCGTAGATTCATATTGTGGATGTCCGATGGCAATTACAGCAGAAAACTTAGCAGTGAAACATTCAATTTCTCGCGCGCAAGTTGATGAATATGCGTTTACTTCACAAATGAGAGCAAAAAAAGCGGCGGAACTTGGTTTGTTTAAAGCTGAAATTGCTCCTATCACCGTTAAAGGTAAAAAAGGTGATACCGTGTTTGAAGTGGACGAGCACCCAAAGCCACTTACAACGATTGAAACGCTCGCGAAATTAAAACCAGTTTTCAAAGAAGGCGGAGTAGTTACTGCAGGTACTGCATCTGGAATCGTAGACGGTGCTGCCGCAATGGTTGTTGCAACTGAAGAATATGCGAATAAAAAAGGATTAAAACCTATGGGACGTTTAATTGCATTTGCTTCAGCAGGCGTTGATCCAAATATTATGGGAATTGGTCCCGTTCCCGCTTCTCAAAAAGCATTGAAAAAAGCCGGAATGAGTTTGTCGCAAATGGACTTAGTTGAAATCAACGAAGCGTTTGCCGCTCAATATTTGGCAGTTGAAAAAGAATTAGGCCTCAATCGCGAAATCACCAACGTAAACGGTGGTGCCATTGCAATCGGCCATCCGTTAGCTGCTTC
>CAZNGN010000002.1:0-104716 GCA_964572865.1 uncultured Bacteriovoracaceae bacterium
TTGGCTCTGTGCCTCTTAATAATTGTAAACTTTCTGGAATTAATATTTTATTGGCTGAATAAAAAGATGTTAATGGAAAACTAATACTTCCAAACGTTCGAACCATTCCTGTCGAACTAATCGCTAGCAAATAGACTAATATAATTAATATTATATATAATACATCTTTACGATTATTTAGGTCTTTTAAATTCAAAGTATCTAAAAACTATTAAAAATGAAGTTAAATAACAAGATATAATTAATCAGGCATTAAAATAATACTATGATTTTTAAATCTTCTCTTATACATTTCAGACACATAAATTATGAGTTTTATTGATATAAATACGCTAAAGCCTTCTAATATTAAAAATCGTTTTCAAATTGCTCGATCATACAATTCGGGATTAGTTACCAATACTGCAAGCCCTGTTGAGTTAATTTTAGAAATTACAAATAACTGCAACTTAGAATGCATTATGTGTCCACGTGTTAATATGAAAAGACCGGTTGGCTCTATGGATATTGAACTATTTAAATCAATTATAGATCAAATTAAAAATCATATAGAATTAGTTTATCTGTCTGGCGGCCTTGGTGAACCTACCATGCATAGAAAACTTAAAGAAATGATTGAATATGCCAAAAAACAAAATGTTCGAATTGGCATCTCAACCAATGCAACACTCTTAAGTGAAAAAATTGCAAATGATATCTTAGAAGCCAAACCTGACATACTATTACTTTCATTAGATGGTGCTACAAAAGAAACTCATGAAAAAATAAGAGTTGGTTCTAAGTTTGAAAAAACAATGGCTAATGTTGAAAAGTTTTTAGAATTAAAAGCTAATAAAAAAGCAAACCTGCCCTATACTGTAGTCCAAATGGTTTATATGCCAGAAAATCAATCTGAAGCAGATGCTTTTAAAAATAAATGGAAAAAATTTAAAAGTGTAAATGACATTCGAATGAAAAAGTTTCTCCACCTTCAAGGAGCAAATTATTTTCCAGATAGTAATGGTGAAATTAAAATGACACCTAAAGAGCCTTCTTGTGTATTACCTTGGAGACAACTTTCTATATCTTGGGACGGCAAACTCTCAATCTGCTGTAGGGATTTAGAATTCACAACAATCATTGGTGAATTAAAAGCCAACACCATATCTGAATTATGGAACTCAGAAAAAATGAAAGAATTTAGAAAAAAGCTTTCTTCAGGCAAGAAAAATGAAATTCCTATTTGTAAGGGGTGTGCGGGGGTGCAAACAAATGCATTTACTCAAACTGGGTCAATCTTATTTGATGATCTTACTATCCGAAAGCTACTTCCAATTGCTGAAAAAATTGCATTGAAAACTGGATTAAAAATTACAGACTACGAATAATTTTTATTTTCTAAAAGAAACAACTTTTGCTGGAATTCCACTTACAATTGAGTAAGGTGGCAAATCAGAGTTTACAAAAGATCCTGCAACTATAACTGTGCCTTCCCCAATTTTGACGCCATTCGCTATAGTTGAATTTGCTCCAATCCACACATCATCTTTGATTATTATCTTACCATAACGGATATCTTGATTACACATAGGCACATCTACCTGATCAAAACTATGATCAGCGCTTGAAATAATCACTCCTGGCCCAATCATTACATTGTTACCAATTTCAATTTCCCCACGCCCATCTAAATAAGTTCCAACATTAATTGCCACTCTATTCCCAACAGAAATTTTATGACTAAAAATAATAAAAACATTGGGATAAATTAATAAGTTTTTACCAATCTTTTTAAATAGAAATCTGTATAAAATACTTCTCAATAGTAAACCTTCAACTCCAGGAAATATTTTAAAAAACGCACCTAAATAAAGCTCAACACTGTGCTTAAATATTGCAACTGCACCATTACGTTTTATAAAACTAACAATCTCACGAATCATTTCAAAATTACTCCGATCTATTTACAATTTAAATATACTAAAGATATATATTATACAATTAATTCATAGTGTTAATAGAGGTTCTAAAATTCATGTCAATTATGACTCCTGAAGTCGAAAATAGAATAATTTATAAAGCTCTACTTTCTCATTTCGTTGAACAAAGACTTCTAACTTTATTTGCTGAATCAAAACTATTTGGAACTGTCCACACTTGTATTGGACAAGAGTTTTCTGGCGCAACAATAACCGAACATTTAATTCCGGGAGATACCATTTTTTCAAGCCATAGATGCCATGGTCATTTTTTATCAATGACAAATGATACACAAGGCTTGATTGCAGAACTAATGGGAAAAGAATCAGGCGTATGTGGTGGTATGGGTGGAAGCCAACACCTTTATAAAAATGGTTTTCATTCCAATGGAATTCAAGGTGGTACCGTACCCGTTGCTTGTGGAATTGGATTAGCTCATAAATTTAATAAAAAAAATAATATTTCAGTAGTTTTTATTGGCGATGGCACATTAGGTGAGGGAACCGTATATGAAACTATGAATATAGCTTCTAAATGGAACATCCCTTTACTAATTGTATTAGAAGATAATGGATATGCTCAATCTACAAATAAAAATGAAACACTAGCTGGCGACATTCTTGCCAGAGCTCAATCATTTGCTATTCAAACAGAACATGCAAACACTTGGGAATGGAAAAATCTTTACTACATTTCACAAAACCTTATATCAACCATTAGAATTAAGCAAAAACCAGGTTTTTTACTTGTAGATACCTTTAGACTCAAAGCACACTCTAAAGGTGATGATAATCGCCCACCAGAATTAGTGAAATCATTTGAAGAAAAAGATCCAGTATTAAATATTTTAAAAAAACCTTCAAAAGAAATTTTACACATGGTTGAAAATATTAAAATAGAAATTGAAAAATCTGTAAAAACTGCGGAATTGCAACCTTATCCAAAAATAAAAAAACAACCTGAAAATAATAAATATCAATGGGAGAAAAAAAATCTCGATAAAAAAAGAATTGTAACAAGCTTAAATGAAACATTTCATGAATTAATGAATGAAAATAAGAATATTATATTTATTGGCGAAGACGTAAAATCTCCGTATGGTGGGGCATTTAAAGTGAGTGCGGGTCTATCAGATAAATTCTCAGACCGAGTATTTAATTCACCTATATCTGAAGCTGCAATCGTTGGAATAGGAAATGGACTTGGTATTAGTAGTTATCGACCAATGATTGAAATAATGTTTGGCGATTTTTTAGGATTAGCTTTTGACCAAATTGTAAATCATGCTGCAAAATTCGAACAAATGTATAATTATCAAATTAAAAACAATATCATTATACGTACACCAATGGGTGGCGGTAGAGGTTATGGTCCGACCCATAGCCAAACCCTCGATCGGCATTTTTTAGGAACGCCTGGATTAAAGATTTTAGCGCTTTCTACATTAGTTGATCCAAAACAAATTTATTCGTCAATCATTCAAAATGACTCTGGCCCAATACTTGTTATAGAAAATAAAATATTATATGGAGCTTTTTTAAAGTCTGAGTTACCTAATGGTTTCGAACTTTATCATGGAGTAAATAAAAGTTTTCCTGTTGCCTATGTAAAACCACAAACTAACAAAACGCACATCACAATGATAGCATATGGCGGAAATGTAGAATTAATGCTTAAAGCTACTGATCTATTATTTAATGAACATGACTTAATTATACAATGTATATGCCCAACACAAATTTACCCAATTCAAGTTTCAGATTGGGCCGAATTATTATTGAACACCAAAGCAATTGTAACGATTGAAGAGGGTCAAGGTTTTGGAAGTTTTAGCTCTGAAGTAATTACCCAGATTACTGAATTAGGTCTGCAAAACATCAAAGCAGTTAAACGCATTCATCCGATCGAACACTGTATTCCGGCAAGTGGTCAAACTGAAAAAGAACTTTTGCCTAGCATTCAAATGATTGTTCAAACTTGTTTAGATTTAAATTGTAAAAATATATGAAAAAAGTAATTAAAGTACCTAGAGTAAATGTAAACGACAATGAAGTGGAGATTTCTTTTTTACATAAAGAAGATCAAGAGTTTCTTCATGAAGGCGATGATTTAGTAGATTTAGGAACTTCAAAAGCTGTGTTTACTTTTCAGTCAACTCAAACAGGATACGTTAAACTTTTATTCAAACGTGGCGATTTAGCAAATGTTGGAGATGATTTAGTTTATATTTACGACTCAATCGAAGAGCTTTTATCTGATAAATCTAACGAAGTAATTAAACCAAGCAAAACAAATACTAATATTTCTAATACTGAAAATAAAAATAAAAATCTCAATTTGAATTCAAATTTTTTTCATTCTCAATTCGAAACTACTATTTTTTCTAAAGCAGCAGAACAGCTAATTAAAGAGAAAGGTATAAATAAAGAACTATTTAATCAAATGGGCTTAATCACTACAGATTTAGTTTTAGAAAAAATTAGTTTAATTAAAAAAAATAATGAAGCATCTGTATCTCATGAAACTGACTTATCAAAAGCAGTAAAAGAAAATTTACAATCCACTAAAATTAATAAATTAAAACATGCTGAAATTGAATCATTAACGATTGGTCAAGAAGGGCTAATAAATAGCAATTTATCAATAACTTTTAATACTAGAAACATTCGAAATCAACTTTCTGAAAATGGAACTTATGATGGAAATTTATTGCCAATTATTATTTTTGAAGTTGCAAAACTAATTGAAAAAAGACCAGCATTCAATGCTTTTTACAATAATGGATCTATTCATTTTTATAATAGAACAGACATTGGAATTGCCGTAGACTTAGGAAAAGGTTTAAAAGTAATTAAAATTAAAGATACACATAAGTACTTACCTGCCGAACTTTATGAAAAACTAATCGACTTTGGAATTCGATATATAGAAAATAAAATTGAACTTGAAGAATTGCAAGATTCGACCATAACAATCACTGATGTTTCGCGTTTTGATATTAATCAATTTTTTCCACTAATCAATGGTCGACAATCTGCTATCATTGGTGTTGCAGCGGACTCAACTCATCCAGATTTTCCTACTACAATTAGTATAACATTTGATCATAGAGTGCTGACTGGACAAGAGGTTGGTTCATTTTTAAAAGAATTACGATCTCGCTTTATTGAATTAGACAATCAAGTAAATGTTTCTAATAAAATTAATCATAAAACAAATTTTACCTTTGATTACAGTAAATGCCACAGATGTTATATTGATATAGATTCGTATTATGAAAAATATAATAAAAATGCAGCATTTCATGTAATAATCAAAAAGGATGGCACCCCTGGAGTACTTTGCCATTCTTGCATAGCGGGGTACTCATGTTAGAACAAATCTCTAAACTAATTTCTGAAGTCACGAATACCCCAGAACAAAATTTTACAAAAAACACAACTTTAAATAGTCTTGGACTAAATTCATCACTTGGACTTTCCTTTTTAAGATCTGTAATTGAACGGAAATATAAAATAAAAATTAAACCTTTAAAATGGAGTCACACAATTTCTGATCTAGAAAATATAATTTCAGGCAATGAAATTAATATAACACAAACGAAAGAACCTAAAATAGTTTCATTGTTTAATCAAAGCACTAGCCATGAATCACTTCAAATTAATATCGGAAGTGACATAGAACACTTAGACTCAATGCCCGAAACTATCAACTACGAAGATAACACATTTTATCAATCTCACTTTACCGAATCTGAAATAAATTACTGTAAAAATAGTCAAAACTCCCGACTCTCATTTCTTGGAATTTTTTGTGCTAAAGAGGCAATTAAAAAATCTCACGAAACCTTAATAAATATTCGAATGTCTGAAATTAAGATTTCACATGACTCTTTTGGTCGTCCCATCGCCACATTGTTAAATACTAATTTAGATAAAATGTTTACATTTAAAATCAGTATTTCTCATTCGAAACAAATCGGATTTGCAACTTGTATAACATTAACTAAAAATTAAATTTTAATATTATGTATTTATATAAAACATTAAGCACAATTTTTAATAATAAACTGAGAAATGGTTTGTATTTTAAAGCTAGAAATAGAAGTATTTCTAAACTTAAGGCTTTTACAAAAACTAAATCATCAACACACTCAGGAAATACACCCTTAAAAATAGACGATCGAATAGTAATAGTTGGAATAGGTGTCTCTACGGTTCATTTACTTAAAAGTTTATCTACATTTGGCTGTAAAAATGTCACTGTAATACACAAAGATGACTTATTTGGTGGTAAATGCGTTAATTATGGTTGTATGCCAAGTGAATACGTTTTTTCTAATTTTGATAAAACATCAAATCAGTCAAATAACTTAAATTTATTTATACAAAAACTTTCGCAGACCACAAAAGAGCTTATGATGTCATATCAATATAATTTCATTAACGATGAAGCTCTAAAAATAGAAAACAATAAACTAATATTAAAATCAAATTTACAGCTTGATTTTGACAAACTATTTCTAGCTACAGGATCATCCTCAATATGTAATTTAAGTCAACTTAAGCCAACAATAAATTTACATGACTTTTGGAACCTCGAAAGTGGTCAATTAACCATTGTAACTGATACTCAACTTACTGCTCTCAGTATAGCTGAAATTGCTAAAATCAAAGGTCTCGAAGTTACTGTCATTTTTACGGAAAAACCAGATCTTTTAAATTTACCATCTGTTAAATACTTTATTAAAGCCATTGAAAAGAATGGTATCAAAATATACTTCAATTCATTAATTTTATCGCAAAAATCTAAACAAATTATTTTTAAAAGTAAGTCAATAGAACACTCAATTGTTACAGACCACATTCTATGGTTGGGCAATCAAAATCCAACTACCATCGAAATTGAGGGACAAAAAATATTATCTCATGAAGTAGATTTACAAACAGCTAGTCACATTCAGTATCCTAATATATTCTTTCTTGGCGAAACCGCAGGCATGCTGTCGGCCACTGAATGCGAGCTCTATTCTGAACTTTTGTGTCAGTACTTAATTACACAAAATAAAATAAATTTAAATTATATATCATCTTTACCAGTTCGGATTCATGCAAAGTATAGTTTAGCCTTTTGTGGTGAGCCCTGGACATTGCTTTCTTCTCATTGGAATGAAATTGATTTTAGATCTATTAGTGCTTCTGCAGTTACACAAAAAGAAGGTAAACTCTGGTACTTATTTAATTCGAATCTAAATATGGTTGAGGCCATTCATATATGTCATGCTAATGCTTCTGAATTAATTTCTATTGCAAAACTTTTGATGCAATTTCCAGTGAATCATATTAACTGGAAAACACACAGCGTACATCCTAGTTACTCTGAAATATTTAATGAATTAAGTAAACAGGTAATGAATGGTCGTTCATTTTACTCAGAACACGATTTAAATATAAAGTCGTATAGAGTTAATAATATTAATTCATATTTACTTAAACCAAATGAATATATTTCAAAAAACGATTTTGATCGTAGTATTTTATTTGGCAATACCATTGACCTTTTACTTCTTAATATTGCACTGTCAAATCTTAATAAAAATTTGAAAGCTACAATTTCTAATAATGGTAAAATTTCAATTCCAGCCACTGATGAATATTTAAACATTAACTATGCTCACGATTCAGTTAATAAGATTTTTAATTTAGTTGTACATAAAAATAAATTTACATTAAAATATAACTAACAATGAAAAATACTAACAAAACTTACAAACCAGCGATCCTTGTTGCAGTAGCTTCTCTACTTTGGAGTTTGGATGGCGTATTTCGATCACCTGTTTCAGGATTAATGGATGGGTCATTAATTGTTTTTAGTGAATTTTTTTTAGCTACTTTACTTTATTTTCCTGTAGCATTTTATTTTCATAAAAAAGATTTATTTATAATTAAAAAAAATCATTGGATTCTTTTACTTTTACTCGGTGCATTTGGAAGCACTCTTGCTGGAATATTTTTTACAAAAAGCATCACCTATGTTGGCAGCTCGATGGCTACTTTATTAGAGATGGCACAACCTCTCGTTGTTTTATTTCTGGCAAAACTTTTATTGAAAGAAAAACATAGTTCATTTTTTTATCCGATTGCATTTTGGGCAATCGCAAATGCAATTTTATTAAGTATTCCAGACTTTCAATTTGGAAATTCGAACTTAGATCCTGCTAATTTAGAAATTGGAATTTTATTTGCACTAGTTGCTGTAATTATGTGGGGACTTGCTACTGTTTTAGGAAAATTTTTACTGAATTTTTATTCACCAATCATAGTTTCATTTTGGCGTGGTTTTTTTGCTTCAATCATTGCGGGAATTTTCATGTTATATAATAATAGTTTCGATATTCAATTAATTATGATTAATTTTGGAGACTTGCTAGGACTTGCAACTATTGCGGGGGCCATTCCACTTGCAATTTACTATTTTGGTTTAAAACATTTAAAAGCAAGCTTAGTTACTTTCATAGAACTATTGTATGCCCTATTCGGTGTAATTATTCCCATTGTTCAAGGCAGTATGAGTTTAAAAACAATGCATGTATTTGCTTCTGTATCACTACTTTTAATGATTAGTTTATTAATCTATTTTGAAACAGATCTTAAAAAATCTAAAAATTAATTATCTATTAAAAAACGTTACAAATGTAATATCTCCTGAAGTTGTACCACTTTTAGTCTGTGGAGATATATGAAAAACAAAATAGGTTGGATATTTAAAATTCTTATTTAATTTTCGATTTGAAGCGCTATATGAAACCCCAAACGTAGAATTTCGATCTGGATCGATTTGATAATCGGCAGCCCACTTACCTTTTCCAACACGCATACCATATTTATTGTTATCTGGATTGTGATCTAAAACTAAAATAGAACTCAAATTATAATTATTTTTTACTATTACCCCAGCATTGGTTTCCACTTTCCAATTTCCAGAATAGCTCGTACCTACCGCAACACGAACCACTTTTGAAGCTACTTTATCACTCTGATCTTTTCTTTGAAATTCAAGCTTTGATTCAGCTTTTGCTCCTTGAGATGAAACTATGGCCGATGTCTGATTATTAAAATTAACGTTACTGACATGAAATTTGTTATTAGCGGCTGCTTTAGCAAAATCTACTTTGGCAGGAATATATAAACCCACTAATCCTGGTGCATTACTTTCTAACCATTTACTTGATTGAATTCGATCGCCAGTAGTAAACAATCCTGCTTCCAGTAATAGAGGTGCGTTTTGTGCATCGACATTCTCACCTTTTTTATATTGCATTAGAAATTTTTCACCACCTAATAATAATTGTTTATTATTATTTGGATTTAATAAAATCGGCTTCTTAACTTCCGATTCATTTGTTTCATTTAAAAATGTCGTCTTATATTCCCCTGTAACTTTATCTATCTGTACTAAAACCCATTTTTTTACACCGTTGCTTTCATCATGAAATAAATATCCCTCTAATTCATCGGATACGATCGTATATGCATCAAGTTTATTTAAATTCCAACCTTCAATTGTGAGTGGAGGAACAGATTTGCTCATCTTTTGTATTAATTCCATTTTCTTTTCTTTATCGATTTTAATAAATTCACAATTAATGTTTCCATTTTCATAATTTGACACATAATATTTTAGCTTCATTAGTTCTGTTTTATATTTTAATATTTCAATTTTTGATGGGTCATCTAATTTCCAAAAATTTTCAGATTGTTCATTATTTTGAGAATGTAGTAAAATTTCTACAACTTGATTCGTTAGTTTTGTAACCTTTGTATCTATTGGTTTAACTTTGACCACATTTTGGTCCTCTGATGGTTGAATCGATTCTGGACTATTTACAACAACCATCGGTACACTTTTTTGCATTTCATTTTTCAATGCTGAACCTGGGTTGGTCTTTCCTCGCGATATATTATCTACATCATGATATACACCATATAGATAATTAAACATTTTTACCGAATCTGATATTTGCCCTATTTTATTTTGTGTTAACGAATATTTTAATCTGTTTTGTTCATTGATAATGTAAACATCATACGGATTAAAAGAAGGGCCTTTTTGTTTTAACTCTGGTTCTATAATTTTTTTCCAATTATTTTGAAATATTTTTAATTGTTCTTCTTCAGTAGGTTCTTTGTATGGCTCCACTTTATTTTGAGAATGAACTTGATCTTGCGAAATAGCAGTCCAGCTACCCGCTAGCCCTAAAAAATACATAAAATAAATGAGTACTCTAAAATGAGATTTCATTTTTCACCAAACCTCATTTTATCATCTATTTTATATGTTATAAGCTAGGCATTATCTACTCTGTATTTAAGTAGAATTTATTTCCTAGCTTTGGCCTGATAAAATGTATATTCAAATATACTATTTCTAAGTCGTATATTTTGATTTATTTCGTTTTCCATTTTCTTTACTTCAACGTTTGTGACTTCATTGTTTTCGATGAGTTTTACCTTTGCACTTAAGAGTAATTTCTTCCAGTATTCTAACATTTCATTTCTTTTACGCTTTGTTCTCTTATCTAAAGTTATATTTTGAGGAATTAATTCTATATTTTTAAATTTTGAATCATAAAGTAAATTGCCGAGCTTTAGACCGACGATTGGGTCGCCCTTTAATTTAATTTGAACATAATTCAATTTTTCAAAGTAATTTTTTATAAATTTATTTTTAGGCATTATGTTGAGTGAATCATTAAATACTTCAGTACAATAAATGATTCCACCACGCTTTAATACTCTTTTGCATTCTTTGAGTACTTGAATCGGATTTTCAACATGTTCTAAAAACCAACATATAAATATTCCATCGTATATATTTGCTTTAAAAGGTAATTGCTTTGCATTGGCTTGAATGATGTTTACTTGTTTATTTTTAATATATTTTGATAATACTATTTTTGACGTTTCTATTTGTTCAGTCGACAATTCTAAACAATCTATTTTTAAGTGAGGGTATTTTTTTAATAAAATTCTTGTTTGTGCACCTACACCTGCTCCTACTTCAAGTATTTTCTTAGTTTTTGAAAAATCTATTTTTTTAAAAACATAGGGGGATAAAAATTCAGCTTGCGAAAGCAGCCTCTGTTGTTCTTTATAATCAAAACCGTGTAAATATTTTGTAAATTTTTTCAATTTATTAGAATAAATATAATAACCCTGATTGAATTTGAATTTTCTTATCACTTGTTGATTCAATTACTTGTGTACGATCTTCTTCTTCAAAATAACTCATAGCTACTTTTGTATATAGTCTCATGTTTTTATTCACATTGATCAGTAACTTTGCATATACAGAAGAGATCGAAGAAGTGTGTAAATATTCTGTTTCGCGTTTTTCAAAACAATGATTTTCATCTGTACAAATAATTGAATCTTTATGCAAAGGATTACCTAAGAAACTTGCGTAATCGCCACCAATGATGATCTTAAATTTTCGATTAAAGTCTATTCCAATATCAATGTTGCCACCGTAGTAATTTTTTGTATCTAAGTGACTATTGTCTTTTAAACGTTCCGTATAAGCAACTCCCAGCAAATCAATGGCACCTTCAGCAATAAATCGTAGTGATTTATTTGAATCATCTTCAAATGAACCTCTAAATCCAATAAATGAAACCCTCATCATTTGTGAAAGACCAATATCAATGTTTCTTTGAATTTTCACATTCAAAGCATTAAATGAAATCATTCCGGTCTGATCTTGAATTTGAACACCGAGACCATTAAATTCTGCATCGATGTAACTTACATTCATTCCAAAAGATAAATCTGTTTTAATTCTTGCAATTACAAATCGAGTTTTAACATCACTGTCATCATTACCTATTTTTGCTGTTTCAATGAATTCAATTTTGATAAGTGCTTCAATATCATTTGAAATTCTGGTTCCTGTTCCTAATTCAACCATTTGCTCTATGCCTTGAGATTTTAAATCAGGAAACTCACCTGAATAACTTGGAATTGTTTGACCAAAACTAAGTGAAGAAATAAAAATAACAAATAGTGATAAATATTGCATAAACCCTCTAAAATATAAAAATTGTAGAAATGATATATTACTTATACTGCGTTATGTCAAACTATCGTAAGCGTTTGATATCTTTACGAAAATAATCGCCCGCTGAAAGCCATTTTTCAATTAGGCAATAAATAATGATGAATAAATATCGAGAACCCATTTCTTTGATTTTTAATTTCGACTCACCTGTCGTGCGATTGATCCAATCATTAGGAACAACTGCGTACGTGTATCCGCGTACAATTGCTTTCAAAGGCAATTCTACTGTTAAGTTAAAATGATGACTTAAAAATGGTTTTAATCCTGATATCACTTCTTTACGAAAAAGTTTAAATGCATTGGTAACGTCATTATAGCGAAGTCCAAATAATACTTGGATCATGAAATTTACGAGTCGATTTAAAACTAATTTTACAAAAGGATAATCTACTACTTTAGACTCACGAGACCAGCGATCACCAAATACACAATCGACATTTTTTTCAACCATTGTTCGATAATATCGAACCAAATCTTCAGGACGATCAGAAGCATCTGCCATATAAATCGCAATACAATCCCCTGTAAACCGTTCGAGTCCACATCTTACAGCAAACCCGTATCCATGCGGTGGGGTATTATTCACATACACGATCGATGGATTTTCTTGATTTAACTTTTTCAACACTTCTTCTGTTCCATCAGATGAATTGTCATTTACTACTAATATTTCATACGGAATTTTTTCAGCATTTAATTGCGTTGAAAGTGCACGTACAGTGTTCTCAATACAATCCACTTCATTATGTGCAGGAATCACTACAGAAAGTTTCATTTGTTAATGACTGTTTTTCACTGCATCTACAATTTCTTCGATGATGCGCTCTTGTGAATATTTATATTTCCAACCAGGATAATGGTTTTCAAATTTTCGAACATCACTAATATACCAAATGTGATCGCCCGATCTTGCTTCATTGCTCATGGTAAATTTAAGTTTTTTACCTGAAAATTTTTCTGCCATTTGTATTGCTTCAAGCATAGAACAGTTTGAGTGACGAGAACCGCCCATATTATATACTTCACCTGTGCGAGGTTTTTGATAAAAATGCCAAAAAGCATTTACAAGATCAAACGAGTGAATGTTATCGCGTACTTGTTTTCCTTTATATCCAAAAATCGTATATGGTTTTTCATTTACAACACATTTAACTAAATAAGCTAAGAAACCGTGTAACTCGGCACCAGAGTGCGCAGGTCCAGTTAAACATCCTCCACGAAAGATTGCGGTCTTCATTCCAAAATAACGACCGTATTCTTGAACCATAACGTCTGCTGCTACTTTAGATGCACCAAAAATACTGTGCTTACTTTGATCGATCGTCATAGTTTCATCGATTCCAAATTTAGCGTACGAATGTTTTGGATCTAATTCCCATCTCATTTCTTGTTCAATCAGTGGTAACGTATTTGGAAAATCTCCATAAACTTTATTGGTTGATGTAAAAATAAAAACGGCCTCAGGACAATACTTTCGTGTAGCTTCTAACATCACCAAAGTTCCGTTTGCATTTACTGTAAAATCAGTAAATGGTTCGCGTGCTGCCCAATCGTGGCTTGGTTGAGCGGCGGTATGTATGACAACTGAAATATTTTTTCCATATTGCTCAAATATTTTGAAAATTTCTTTTTGATCTCTTATATCAGCGTTTAAGTGAGTGAATTTTTTTAAATTTTTCTTAAGTTGTTCTGTATTCCAAGAAGTAGATGCATCTTTTCCAAAGAAATAAGATCTCATGTCATTGTCGATACCAACTACATCAAAACCTTTTTCGTGAAAAAATTTTGCAGTTTCACTACCAATTAAACCTGAAGAGCCTGTTACAAGTGCGATCATGTAAATATTCCTTTTAATTTGGACTCATTTTTACCAATCCAAATAGAAATGTCTTTAACAATTTCTTCTACCCCAATTTGCGGCACCCAGCCAAGTGTGTTTTTAACTTTCGAATAATCTGAAACGTAATAAGGAACATCCACTAAAGCAGTTTCTAAATTTGTACCAATTTCTATAGAATTTCCTGTTATTTTTTCGCAATGCTGCGTAAATTCTTTGAGAGATGTAGAGATTTCAAGGCCTCCCCCTGCGTTAAAAATATGACCATTTACTCTATTTATATTTGAAATCTGCATTTCAATTAAGCGAAACAAATCGCGTGGGTGCATTAAATCTCTCACTTGAAATCCTTTGCCACCAAACCCTGTGTAACTAAGTTTTCCTTTAAAATGATGTCGAGCCACCCAAAGTGTAAATACACCTTGATCGACTTTTCCGAATTGTCCTGCTCCTGCAATAACGCCACAACGATTGATCACTGCTTTCATTCCAAATCCTTGTACATATTCTTCAATCAATAATTCAGAAGCTAATTTGGTCGAACCATATAGTGAGCGAAAACCGTGCGTAGAAAAGTTTTCTGTAATTTTTTCTTCACATACAAAACGATTATTTTTTTCAGTAAGTTTTAAATTTTTTAAAGCAGGAATAGAGTAAACTCTGGATGTTGATAGAAAAACCATTGTTCCGCAGTGTTTTTTACAATATTCAAGAGCATGTACTGTACCAAATAAATTGGTTTCGATCGGATACATTACATCATCATTTTGATAACCGGCAAGCACAGATGGTTCTGCGGATGCTTCAATCAGTAAATCAAAATTTCCTTGTAACTGCTCAAAGTCTTTTGGATTGCGAACATCTCCTTTTAAAAATTGAATACCCTGTGTTTTAAATAACTCTACATTGATCTCTGAGCCTTTGCGTTTCAGATTATCAAAAGCAACTACCTCACAATTAGGGTATTTTTCTTTATAAAGTCTAGCCAGTGATGAGCCTACAAATCCAGCTCCACCGGTTATGAGAATTCGCATTATTCTAATCCTTTAGTTGTAAAACACTAATAAGATAGCTAAAATTTCAATGAATCACAAATGATAGAACGCAATAAAAACAAAATAATCGCATTTTTGATGCTCTTTTTCATATGCATCACACTTCCTGCGGCTCTCAAACGCCCTACGGGAGGACGATCTGGTGAACGCCAAGGCCAAACAGCAGGAATGATTAGATCCTACTGTGTTGATTTTTCAAATCACACACATAAATGGTCTCTCTTAAAAGGACCTCAAGTACATTACGGCAATCAACCTTTCAATTTAGAGTTTCCATTATTTGAATTAGCTCAAGGCAAACTTGCTTCACTTGTTGATGGTCCAAATTGTGATAGTGTTGAACCGATTGCGAAAACTGTAAATATTTTCATATCAGCTTTAGCAATACTAGCGATTTATTTATTAGGAATTCAACTTAGTGGCTCAATCGCTGGTTTAATCTCAGCAACTCTAATTTGTGGTAATGAACTTTGGATTCGTTATGCAACTTACTCGATGGTAGATAATCGAGTAATTGTTTGTGCGTTGTTTGCAATTTTAGTTACAGTTCAACGCCGTTGGTTTTTAACTTTTATATTATGGAGTTTAGTTCTGATTCAAAAACCCCAAGCATTTTCATTTTTAGCTCCGTTTTGGCTAATACTAGAACTAACTAGAGATTCTAAGTTTTATAAAAAACGAATCAATGTTCCCACTTTAATTTCATTTTTTTTAGCATTTTGCGTTGGCGCATTTTACTATAAATGGTCTGTTAAAGTGAACATAGAATCAGACCTGCCATGGGTAACTTGGATGGGTCCTCGGTCTCAACAATGGTTTTTCGGTGATTGGACTGACAGATGGACTGCTGCATTTTACAAAGGTGTATTTTTTGATTGGTTTCGCAAAACTGGAATCAACATTGTTTTACCATTATTATTTTTACTTTGGATATTTCCTACTCGTAGATTCAATTTCTTTAAGAATTTAAAAACTATTTTAATTTATACATTACCTTTTTTAATTGCTAGATTTCTTGCTTATTTTGTATTTTATAATGTTTATGTTGTTCATGAATATTACAGTTTAATCATTAACACATTTTCAATTTTAACTTGTGGATTGGTATGGGGAGTGCTTTATACTTTAAAATGCACACGTTATCCCATTTTAATTCGTATGATTGGAACTTATTTATTTATTTTAATACTTTTGATTCCACAATTATCTGAATATTTTATTTTTTTAAAAAATATAAATAACCAAAGTGACTGGCGTTATCAACCTGAATGGAATGTTCAATTATTTCCGAAAAAAAATGTTTTAGTTGCGATGGCAGGCTCAAATTCAGGACGAGATATTTTACCTCTCTATTTTTCGAAACAACAAGGTTATGCGTGGTGCTCTAAAAACAAAGAATTTGCTCCCAGAGCTTTTTGGAAATCTCAAGGCGTAGAATACGTCGCTTGGTGGATTGAAAATGACCCTGTTTCAAAAATGCCTAAATGGGAGGTCTTGAGCATAGAAGATGAGTTAAAGAAAGCTCGAGAAAACAATTGGTCTTCAGATACGAATGATTACTGGTCTGCACATTCTATGAGTGACTGGGCTAAACTAGCATCTGCAAAAGGATATGATCCCTGCGGAAACATAGAACATTTTGACCCCCGCAAGTGGCAATAGAATCGTTTGACTTGCGTGGCCTGGTGCGATATAAAATGCTTATGAAATACGGGAACTTAGTTCTACTTTCTATTTTATTTCTGATACAAACGGCAGCTGCAACTTCTGCTATTGATACTGATTTATATGGCGGAATTATTAAAAACCGAAAAACAGATGAAGCGATCGGTTTAAAATGTGTCGAAATGAATTCATCGAATGAATGCGTGGGTTTTAATTTTGTATACTTGCCTTCAGTTGACTCTGACCCGAAAGACTGGAAAATGATAAATCCCAATTTTACATTTCATGAAAATGATCTAACGAATTTGAAAAATTTTTCTAAGATAAAAATGAAGTATCGTGTGAATCCAAATGGATTTGCTCCACCGTGGTTTGGCGGAACAATGCTTGTTTGGAACTTAATTGAAGAAAACAGAAACTCAACTGGCAAAAAATTACCTTTATGGATTTTGTACGGATTCGCTACGCCTATTGATATCGCAACAGCTGTTCCGATTGCTGCTGGTACAGGTATTGTTTTTGGAACAAAACGATTGATCATTGCCATTCAAGGTAAAAATATATCAAATGCATTTGAAAAAATTAAAGTTAAAGGAAAAGTTAAACGCCTTGGTAAAAAGAATTTTTCACTCATTAAAGCCCTAATCGAAATTTATCCAGCCTTATTATAATTTTTGAAGATCAAGCAACAAGGTTCTATCTGCTTCGTGTACTTTACACTTTTGAGCTAACACCTGAAGCTCATCCCAATATTTTGAAAGTGTTGGAGGATATACAAAGTCTTGTTGTAAAAAAACATAGCGATACTTAAGTTCTCTCATTCGGCCTAAAAATTCTTGAGCATTATGAGAACTCTCAGCCAAAGTGTGAAAGTCTTTCATTTCAGTAAATGTTTCATATGGAATATCTACATAAAAGTTTGCCTTATCAGCGATGGCCACAATGCGATCGGTAGATTCTAAATTTTGATTTATATAATTTTTCATATTTTGATATGCATGAAATTGATTTACATATTTCATTGAGTTTTCAAAAGAATAATTTTTGGGTATTTTAACAATCAAATCGAGTGGAATGTTTAGTAATAATCCAAATGGTATCATGATAAATAAATAACGCGAAGGTGGAGTTTTTTCTAAAATTTGAACAAAAGCCAAAATTACCATTAACGAGAATGCAAACGCTGCATATCTTCCGTCTGTTTCAGGCCTTAAAAAAGACATTGCAAATACAAATTGAAGAATAAGTATAATCCATAAAATAATTTTTGTTTTTGAGTTAACTAATTTTGATTTTAAATTCACTAAAAAACTAAAAACTACTAGTGCGGTCAACGCTTTTGCTAATCCTCGTTCTAAAAATTTATACGGGAGCCAATATGTAAACATTTCTTTGGTAAGTTTTGGCAGACCGCTAAAAGAAGCATTGTGATCTGCCCACCACTGAGCAATCCAGTGGGGACCGATTTGCTGATCAAACATCGGAAAAAATGGATTTCCTGTTGAAATCAAATTTTTCACAATCGTTGCACTAGCTCCGGTAGCAATAAAAGCAAATAAAATAAGTGCTTTTTTGATCGAACGTACTTTATGCAAAAGTAACAAAAATGGAAAAATCGGAAAAACGGCAACAGCCGACATTTTCGTTGCATACGAAAAGCCGATACATAAACCAGCCAAAAGTATAAAAATAGTTTCTGCAGAAGTAATCAAAAACCAAAAAGCTGAAAAAATAAAAACGTTTACAATGTAATCATTTTTGGCAAGGCCTCCTGTCCACTCAATACAAGCAATGGAAGTGGCAAGCCATGCCATAAAAAACAATATTGATTCCTTGTCTTGAATGTATGCTAACGCTTTCACAGATGACTTATGTAAAAACGCTTTCATAATTTCTACAGATAGAAATATCAATAAAACTTGCCCAAAAAAGAAATGCATCCATTGTGAGTAAAGTTGCGTGACAACATGATTAAAATCGCCTTTTACTCCCATAACAAGCATTGGAAACGCATATAAGACTTCCCAAAAAGACGCTTGAGTAAAGCTTGGATTGAACATTGTGGTGGTAATTTTATGATTTAATACCCAGAATTTGGGGGCTGCAAGATGGTAATACAAAGCATCGTTATGTTGCTGGGGTAAAGAAGCCGAAGCAAATCTAGTAAGTAAGTACAAAACAGGAAGTGCGATCCAAATACAAGATTGTATAGAACGTGGTTTTACAGAATTGATAATTCTTTTAAAATATTCAACATTTTGTTTGGATAAAAACAATATGAGTAAAACGAGTCCTATTGATAAAACCAAGTAATAAAGTGTTAAATTAAATGAGATTAAAGTTCCAAAAACAATTTGTACAAAACACATTACGCCTATCGAAAGAGCAATCGAAATAGATATTGGAATTGTTCTTAAATATTTTTGTTGAATCTTTGTATAAATGAAACTGGCAACTCCTAATATAGAAGTTGCCATTAAAATCAAAAACAACAATGCCATGATTTTGGCAGTAAAGAGCATTC
Source organism: uncultured Bacteriovoracaceae bacterium (assembly GCA_964572865.1). Classification (GTDB taxonomy): domain Bacteria; phylum Bdellovibrionota; class UBA1018; order UBA1018; family UBA923; genus CAZNGN01. Next base: position 19,157 of record CAZNGN010000002.1, read on the forward strand.
TCTTTAATTACGCATTCAGTGCTGCGTGAGCAGCTGCAAGACGTGCAATTGGCACGCGATAAGGTGAACAGCTAACGTAATCAAGTCCTGTGCGATGACAAAACTCAATGGATGAAGGATCTCCACCGTGCTCACCACAAATGCCTACTTTAATTCCAGTGCGTTTTGAACGGCCAAGATCTAATGACATTTTAATTAATTTACCAACACCTGTTTGATCTAATGAAACAAATGGATCTTTTTCATAGATTTTTGCTTCAATGTAGTCTCGCAAGAACATACCTGAATCGTCACGAGACAACCCGTAAGTAGTTTGAGTTAAATCGTTTGTACCAAAACTAAAAAACTCAGCGTATTCTGCGATTTCATCAGCCGTAAGCGCTGCACGCGGAAGCTCAATCATCGTGCCAATTAAATATTTTAATTGTACTCCGTAACGAGCAATTACCGCTTTGCATTCTTTTTCAGTGTAATCACGAACAAATTTCAACTCTTTCCAGTCTCCCACCAACGGAATCATGATTTCAGGAGTGATTTGCTGATTTTCATTTTTAGCAAGTTCGCAAGCTGCTTCCATAATCGCGCGCACTTGAACAATGTAGATTTCAGGATAACTGATTCCTAATCTACATCCTCTGTGACCTAGCATTGGATTAAATTCATGTAAACTTTCAACTTTTCGTTTTAGTTTTTCGGCTGGGACATGAATTTTTGCCGACAATGCATCAATCTCTTTATCAGTGTGAGGTAAGAATTCATGCAATGGTGGATCTAGCAATCGAATTGTTACTGGCAATCCTTTCATTTCTCTGAAAATTCCCAAGAAATCTGATTTTTGCATTGGTAATATTTTTGCCAATGCTTTTTCGCGACCATCTTTTGTATCAGCTAAAATCATTTCGCGAACTGCATCGATTCTGTCAGATTCAAAGAACATATGTTCTGTACGACATAAACCAATTCCTTCTGCACCAAAGGAACGTGCAACTTTCGCATCATGCGGAGTATCTGCATTTGTGCGCACGCGAAGTTTTCGATAGTCATCAACCCATGTCATTAATGTCTCGAAGTTTTTATTTAAAGCTGGCGGAATGGTTTCAACTTTTCCGGCAATTACTTCACCTGTTGAACCATCTAGTGTGATGAAATCACCTTCTTTGAGTGTGCGATTTCCAACTGTCATTTCTTTTTTGTTGTAATCAATCTTAAGTGCAGAGTATCCCGCCACACAACACTTACCCATTCCACGTGCCACCACAGCAGCATGCGAAGTCATTCCACCACGAGCAGTTAAAATACCTTCAGAGACGTTCATGCCATGAATGTCTTCAGGAGACGTTTCAATGCGAACAAGAATTACTTTTTTAGAATGTTCACGCACCCATTTTTCAGCAACCGATGGATCAAATACAATTTGACCGGTAGCCGCACCTGGAGATGCAGGAAGACCTTTTCCTAATAGATCTTTTTTAGCTTTCGGATCAAGCATCGGATGTAAGAGTTGATCGAGCTGTTCTGGTTTCACGCGTTTCACTGCTTCTTTCTTATCAATGAGACCTTCGTTCACCATTTCTACAGCAATACGAACAGCTGCAGCTGCGGTTCTCTTACCATTTCGACATTGAAGCATATAGAGTTTATTGTTTTGAATTGTAAACTCGATATCTTGCATATCTTTAAAGTGTAATTCTAATTTTTTATAAACTTCAACCAAATCTGCAAATGCTTTTGGCATCACTTGTTCAAGTGTTGGCAACGTTGCATTCGCATCGTTTTTAGATTCATTGTTTATCGGTTGCGGAGTTCTGATTCCAGCAACAACGTCTTCACCTTGCGCGTTTACTAAGAATTCTCCAAAAAATTTACGCTCTCCTGTTGATGGATCGCGAGTAAAGGCAACACCGGTTGCACAATCATCGCCCATGTTTCCAAAAACCATAGATTGAATGTTTACAGCTGTTCCCCATGATTCTGGAATTTCGTTTAGTTTACGATAAGTAATAGCACGAGGGTTCATCCAAGAATTGAATACAGCACTCACTGCCCCCCATAATTGCTCATATGGTTCCTCTGGAAATTTATTTCCAGACTCTTCTAAAACGATTCCTTTGTATTCTTTTACGAGTGCTTTTAAATCTTCAGCGGTTAAATCTGTATCTTTATGAATTCCTTTTAATTCTTTTTTGCGCTCTAAAGCATCGTCAAACAATGATGAATTGATGTTTAAAACTACATCTGAGTACATTGTAATAAATCGTCTATAACTGTCGTATGCAAAACGCTCCGCTTTTTTCTCACGAGAAACGATACCTTCGACAACGCGATCGTTGATTCCTAAATTTAAAATTGTATCCATCATACCAGGCATTGAAGCTCGAGCACCTGAGCGTACAGAAACCAAAAGTGGTCTTTCAGGATTGCCAAACTTTAATCCCATCGCAGTTTCTAACTTTGCTAATGACTCTTCTACTTGAGCTTTCAATTCATTGGGATACGAACGGTTATTTGCATAATAGTGCGTACAAACTTCAGTTGAAATCGTGAAACCTGCAGGAACCGGCAAACCCATCGCAACCATTTCGTGTAGGTTTGCGCCTTTTCCGCCTAATAAATTTTTATCAGAGCCTTTACCATCTGCTTTACCATTTCCAAAGAAGTAACAATATTTAGTCATTTGTTTTTTCCTCTCTTAAACTTTCAATGTCCAGTTCGCAAACTGGTCGGTTAAAAATGCTTGAACTTTATCAATACTGATTCGGCTTTGTTCTTTTGTATCACGATGACGAATCGTTACGGTGTTTTGATTTGCGCCTGCTTCAACGGTTTCAAAATCAATCGTAATTCCGAATGGAGTACCGATTTCATCTTGGCGGTAATAACGTTTACCAATTGAACCCGACTCATCCATTGTGCAGCGGAATGTTTTCGAAAGATCTTTTGCAAGTTTTTCAGCCACATTCATTAACTCAGGTTTTTTCATCAACGGAAAAATTGCAACTTTATATGCAGCAAATTTCGGATGAACTGCTAAGAACGTACGGTCTTCTTCTTGTCTGTATGCATCTGCAAGAACCACAAGCATGGAACGATCACAGCCGGCAGACGTTTCAATGATATATGGTAAATATCGCTCTTTTGTTGGCTCATCGAAATATTCCATTTTCTTGCCTGAAAACTGTTGGTGACGTCCTAAATCGAAATCACTTCGATTGTGAATGCCTTCAAATTCTTGCCATCCAAATGGAAATTCATATTCAATATCAAATGCCTTTTTAGCATAGTGAGCAAGCTCGCCTGGGCCGTGCTCGTGAAAACGAACTTTGTTTGGACGAATGCCATTTTCTAAGTGGAATTTCTTTCGTAAATCCATCCAATATTCAAACCATTTCATGTCTTCACCTGGTTTTACAAAATACTGCATTTCCATTTGTTCAAACTCACGTGTTCTAAAAATAAAATTTCCAGGAGTAATTTCATTTCTAAATGCTTTACCGATTTGCGCGATACCAAACGGAATTTTTTGGCGTGAAGTATTCACGACATTCAAGAAATTTACGTAAATTCCTTGTGCAGTTTCAGGACGCATATAAATCACAGCTGCATCTTCTTCAACAGGACCCATGAAGGTTTTAAACATTAAATTAAAATTACGTGGCTCTGTTAATTGACAATCAGAATGCTCACCTGGTTTTTTAGAAGGTTTTTTAGGACAAGATTCGCCTGCAATTTTATCTGCTCTGAAACGAGCTTTACAAAATTTACAATCTACCAATGGATCAGAAAAGCCCGCAACATGCCCTGATGCTTCCCAAACTTTTGGTGCCATTAAAATCGCAGCGTCGATTCCTTCGATATCGTCGCGATCTACCATTGCTCTCCACCAAACTTGTTTTACGTTGTTTTTCATTTCAACGCCTAAAGGACCGTAATCCCAACAAGCATTTAATCCGCCGTAAATTTCGGAGCTTTGAAATACAATTCCTCTTCGTTTACATAAGGCAACTAGATCTGCCATATCTGTTAAACTTTTAATTTTTGATGTATCACTCATTTCATTTCTCCGATTTTCTATCCCATCATATGATAAAATTTTGCATATTCTCCACCACGACCAATTAATTCGTCATGCGTGCCGGTTTCTGCAATATGGCCGTTTGATAAAACATGTATTTGATCTGCTGACTTTATGGTTGAAAGTCTATGCGCGATCACTAAAGTTGTTCTCCCAATCATTAATTGATCAAGCGCTTTTTGTACGGCTTTTTCAGATTCAGTATCTAAACTAGAAGTCGCTTCGTCCAAAAGCAAAATAGGCGCATTTCTTAATATTGCACGTGCAATTGAAATTCGTTGGCGTTCTCCACCAGATAATTTTTGTCCACGATCTCCCACTACCGTATCAAAACCGTGTGGAAGTTTTTTGATAAAGCTCATCGCTTGTGCAGCTTCAGCTGCCGCATATACTTCTTCACGAGTTACAATGGGAAGTGCACCACTTCTGCCAGATGCAATGTTTTCAAAAATCGTGTCGTTAAATAAAAATACATCCTGACTTACTAATGCCATTTGTTTTCTGATCGAATCAATTTTGAAATCTTTGATATCGCGACCATCAATTAAAACGCGGCCTTCTGAAGCATCATAAAAACGTAAAAGTAAATTCACTAATGTAGACTTACCTTGTCCGCTTGAACCAACAATAGCAACTGATCTTCCAGATTTTAATTCGAAATTTACGTCTTTAAAAACGTAAGGCAAATGAGAAGCGTACTTAAATCCAACATGATCAAACTTAATAGATGTTTTAAACGCAGGCATTTCAACCGCATTTTGTTTTTCTACAATTTCAGAAACAACAGATAACGACTCATGGATTCGATCAGCAGCAGCGCCTGCTTGATTAAATTTGATATAAGTATCATTGATCGCACGAATCGGATTAATCATTAATCCGAAACAAGTAAAAAACGCCATCAAATCACCAGGAGTCAATCTATCACGAACCACATCTCTTCCGCCGATATATAAAATCAATGCAATTGCAATCGCAGCCATAAGTTCAACTGTAGGGCCAGCGATTTCTTCAACGCGCGCACCTTTTAAAGCATATGTAACATATTTATCGTTTTGTTTTTTGAATCTTCCAAATGCCAATCTTTCAAGTGCAAATGCTTTTACAACTTTGAAACCAGAAAATGCTTCATGAAGTGCGGAATACACTTCTGCATTGGCTTCTTGCATTTTTGTAGAATAACTCTTCATTAATGCGCCCGTGCGCTTACCAAGCCAAATCAATGTTGGAGCTATCACAAGAGAAACTAACAAAAGTTTTGCATTTAGTTTTATGGCATAAATAAATAAACCAGTTAACGTTAAAATCTCACGAGTGAGTGAAGAAAGATTGATGGTACCTTGACCGATATAAAACACATCGTTTGTAATTCTTGAAATGAGTGCGCCCACAGCAGATTCAGTAAAAAATGAACTTGAAAGATTTAAATAATGCGTGAGCATTTTTTCGCGTATATCTCGAAGCACAGTTTCGTTTGCAATTCGAACTAAGTAAGTGTGACCAAAGCGAACAAAAACATTCACGATATATAAACCAACAATCGCTAACGGAAGAAGATACAACATCTTCATATCTTTTTTCACAAGTACCGAATCTGTTAAAAATTTAATCATCGGAGCTGGAGAAAATCGAATCGCAGAGAGTGGAAATGATAGCAATACGCTTGCTAGAATTAACTTCCACTTAGGCCTAACGAAAGGCCACAATTTAAAGAAAGATTTCACTTGGAATTACCTTAGAAAATAAGCTAAAACACATTTAATGGGTCTTCAAGAACATCCTATATTAGTTGTTGGCGGAGCTGGATACATTGGCTCTCACACGGTGAAGCATTTAAGAAATGCAGGATATCCTGTTTTTGTTTTAGATGACTTGAGCACTGGACACGAAAAACTAGCGATTGCTGCACTGGGTGGTAATAAAAAAAATCTTTATTGCGGGTCGTCGTCCGACTCAAAACTAGTGTCTGAAATTTTGACAACCAATCAAATCAAAACTGTCTATCATTTTGCAGCGCGTGCTTGGGTTGGCGAATCGGTTGAAAACCCAATTCTATACTATCAACGCAATGTAGCAGAAACAATTTCCTTACTCAATACAATGATCAAAAATAAAGTTCTTAATTTTATTTTTTCATCCACATGTTCTGTTTACGGAATACCACAAGTAGATCGTATCGATGAAAACCAACCAAAAAATCCAATCAATCCATACGGCAAATCAAAACTAATGGTTGAAGAAATTTTAAAAGATCTAACCAAAGCACATGGTTTGAATGCTGCCGTTTTAAGATATTTTAACGCTGCCGGAGCTGACTCAGAAGGAATGCTTGGTGAAAATCATGAGCCTGAAACACATTTAATTCCTAATGCAATTTTAGGAGTATTAGGTAAAAAAGAAAAATTAACAGTATTTGGTAATGACTATAAAACCAAAGATGGAAGCTGCATACGCGACTACATTCACGTTGAAGATTTAGCCAATGCTCACAAATTAGCTATGCTCTATATTTGGAAAAATCAAGGAATTCACGATTTTAATTTAGCCTCTGAAAATGGTGACTCTGTTTTTGATGTCATCAAAATGATTGAAAAAGTAATTGGAAAAAAAATTGATTACAATTTAGGCGCCAGACGCGAAGGTGACCCACCCGTACTTGTTGGTAATTCTACAAAATCACATGAAGTTTTAAAATGGAAAGCAAATCACAATCTAGAGTCAATTATTCGCTCTGCCTATCAATGGCATCAAAAATCAGATTAAAAATTAATTTGGTTTTAAATCATCGCAATTTCTGTGATCTAACTCAAAACGCATCGAACATCTTTGAAGCAGGTCTTTTAATTTAGAAATTTCGTCTTTTAAATATATTGTATTTAAACATTCGCCTTGTTCTAAAATTTTAAATTCATCCGGAAATTCAGGAGAGGTTTTGCAACTACTTTGACTAGCTTGTCTTATCTTATAAAAATATTTTGAACGAATACCGTCTATAATGGATGCATAATTCTTTTTTAATGTGTCCAAAGCTATATTAAACTCTTCACCTTCTAGTTTATTTGCCTTTACATAAGGTGTTTTCATTGAATCGAAATCAATATGAATCGCATGTTCACCCATTTTGATAATTTCAGCTTCAACTGCATGATTTTTTACAGCTTGTTTTATCGAATTTTGCCAAATGCAATTTGAAAACGCAGTAGTACCATCTGAAAGATTTTTCTTTGTTTTTCCATCGTACACATTACCAATTTGACCTGCCACAACCGCAGACTGAACAATTAATTTTCTACCTTCCAGATCGATCATCGTTAAAGCAGAATCGCTTTCTGCACTGGTGCAACCCCGAATCGTTGCTGATGCTGAATAGGGCGGCTCTACATATTTATACATTCCTGTTTCTGTAAAAATGTATCCTGCGGCACCGTAATCTTGAACCCATTCAATTGATCCATTCGATTTTACTTTTTTACGTAATGTATACACTTCGGTAGCTGCAATGTTTAATACAAGTTCATTTAAAATGGGCCAACCAAAACTCATGTTCATAGCTTTTTCAGATTTGTAATAACAAGTCAGATCTGAGAATAATGAACTAGTGCTTGCAAGATTTCGACTTGCATTTTCATTTTTACTTATGTGTGTACAAGAAATCATTTGTGACGTTAGTAACACTACTATTGCAATACTTTTTCGCATCGTTTTCATACCCATACTATTATATCCAATTTCAATATTATTTCATTAATAGGTATTTTTTACCTTATTTTATTGTCTAATATATGCAAGCTGTTTACTATAAAAGCTGTGAAAAACCCTACTCTATTTCTAGACAGAGATGGCACTATCAACGTCGATATGATTGGTGCATATGTTACAAAACCATCAGAGTTTAAGTTAATCCCTAATGTCGCAATCGCTTTGAATCAAGCTAAACAAAATGGCTTTAAGCTTTCTGTCATTACAAACCAACAAGGAATCTCAAAAAATCTTTATTCAGAGTCTGATTTAGATCAAATACACAAACAAATGTGTAAATTAATCCAAAATGAAATCAACAATCCAAACTTTAATTTTGATGATATTCAATTTTGCCCACACAATAAATCTGAAAACTGTCTTTGCAGAAAACCAAAGACTGAAATGCTCAAACGATCTTCACAGAAATTAAACTCTAATTTATCTAAATCATTTTATATTGGGGATAAAGACGCAGATCTATTATGTGCTCACGGATTTGGCATTCCATTTATTTTAGTTTTAACTGGATACGGCAAAGACACATTACGTGACATCGAACAGTTTCCTTCAAAGCCGATTTTTGTAGCCAAAGACCTAAAAGATGCAGTCAATTTTATTTTAAAAAATTAAAGTTTATTTCTCAAATCTCTTAAACAAAGTTGTAAGTGTTCAGCACAAAACTCATTCAATGAATTTACCATTTGTGCAGTCTCTGATGACTCTTCGGGAGCCAATTGTACTTTTCCTAATCTTGTACTTTGCGATGGATCTTTGACATTGTCTTCATACCAAGTTGGAAAATGCATTTCACCATTTGGTTTTACTTCGATAAAAGAAGGGGTTTTAGCCAATGTTTCAGTATAAAAATTGATATCCCATAACATGATTTTATGCGAGCCATCTTCATAATCTTTCACGTCATAAACTAAAACCGAGTGAATATCTACTGATCCATTGATTAATTTTGATGGCAAATATTTCACCAATTTTTCATGTCCTGATTCTAAAAGTTTTTCTTTTAACGTTTTTGAAATCATTGCTGTAAAAATAATCTTCGGCATTTCATTTCGATATAATTTTGCTTTCAGAAGCTTCACAAAATTTTCTGCTTCATTTTTATTCATTGGAGTCGTTGATCCATAAAATGTTTTCAATGAAGAAAAACCGACAGCACGATCACCCCATAAATTCATTGCTTTTATTTTAAGCATAAACTCAATGTCTGCATCGAGTGAAAATTCTCGTAAATTTGCAAAGCCTGGAACTATGGTCGCATTGCCAGAAGTAATTTCATCAATTTTATTTTGATAATAAGCAGACCATTCTTTTTTATTTTTTATTTTGTCTGGTATTTGTTTATTTAATTGAGCATCATCATTCACAAAGAAAGCTAAAACTGAAAAATATCGATCTAATGTAGAGAATCCCCAACAGTATCCAAATTTTCGATCTGAAATTCCTTTGAATTCGTGATTTGCATTCACTAATGCTGGGCCAAATTTTTCTTGAGGTTTATATCTATGTCTATGAACTGCTAAAACAGTAAATGCATTTTTTTCTGCAAGTAAATCACCGTATGACTTTTCAAATAATGATCTTTCTAATTTTTTTGCATACCTAATCGGTGAATTTACTAATTTGGAAATTGCCTTTCTGCCTGCAAAACTACCCTGGGGTTGAAATTTTTTTGCCGTCACAGGAGATCCAATAGATGGATCATCTTTTGGATCTGCATGCTCTCGGTCATCAACCGAAGCAAGGGGAGCTGCTGTCATTTGAGCATTTGAAACGTTTATGTTTGCTTGAAGTAAAAGTAACGATGCTAAAATTAAATAATTCATTTATTGGTCCTTTTTTAAGTGGGAAGGTTATATAATAACCGCGCAAAATAATCAAGTATTATAGTATAACGCTAGTCGTCTTAAGTGACTGATTTTATTGATATTTTTCTAGATACATTCAAACATTTGAACTTTTTTAGGACCTACTGAAGTGAAAGCCTGCTCTATATAGATAACTGGCTTTACTGAATCGTCATAACGAATTGTTAAATTTGAATCTTGTCGATACCAGTGATCGTCTCGACCTTTCCACTCACCGTTTTGATTTGAAAATTCATAAGTGTAATCGATTTTTCCACCATAATTTTCAAACGTAACTGCCATTTTGCCAGCCACTTCTGTAAAAGTAGTTTTGCAAGAACGATAATAATAATCAGATTCAAGGTGGCTACTAGATGTTTGATATTTGCTGTCTGAAATACCAATGCATTGCCAGGTTTTAGATTTCATTATCTCTGGAGTTAGTTTTGATTTTGATTCTTTAAAATTCTTAATTGAATTTTCATATAAGTTTTTCCATAATTCTTGTTTTGAAACAGGTTTATGTGTTTGAGCGCAATATTTACAATCACTCTTCATTTGAACTGCCGCATTCACATCCGTTACACTTTCAATGACATCTTCGCTCATTGCAAAAATTTTTATCGAATAAAGGAAAACAAAACTCATTAGAATGATTAAATTTTTCATTATATAATTGTACAAATATTTTAATGAGATTGCATGAAGGAATTTTTTTCCTACTTAAATTGCGAAAGACTTTTTAAACCTTCCGCTGGAAGGCCTGGAATTTGGACTTTCAAAAACTGAATTAAATACTGAAACATTTGATTATCAAATTCATTCTGTAAATTTCGAATCTCTTTAAAACCCTTTAATGTAAGTTCAGAAAAATAAAGCAAAAGATCTTGGCTTAGTTCTTCAACATCAGAAGAAGAATGACAGTCATTACAAATCATTCCTGCAGAAGCTTTACTCCAAAACGCTCGCAACACTTCATGCGAAGGCTTAGCACATGAAATACAACGTAAAAAACTAGGCGGATATCCTAAAATTTTATACATCTTCACTAAAAAAGCATTCAATGCTTGTTTCGTAGTCATGCCTTGATCTAGTTGAAATAAAAACTGACTAAAAACAACAAACAATTCTCTGCTCGCAGAATTTGGTTCTAAGATTTTCAAACACAATTCTGCTGCAAGACTTGCTGCTGACAACATTTCATAATCTGTCGGCAGAGATTTAAACTCGTAATGTGAATGCGCTTCTTCGATTCGTACCATTTCAGATGTCGATTTGGTAACATATGAAATTTTAGAACAAGCTAAAAAATCTAGCGAACCTGCAAAGCGTTTCGAGCCAATGCCCCCCTTCGCAATTCCGGTAAGCTTTCCTTGATTTTCAGTTAAAAATACAACGATGCGATCGCGCTCTTGAAACGGAAATGTTTTTAGAATGATCGATGTTTCTAAATGCGTTTGCATTTCTGATTTATTTTACAAATACAATTTCATTTGTATGAGGAATGCGAACAAATCCTAACTCGGCTTTATCATCAACCAACGTAGTAGCCATTTCTGTTCCACTAAAAGGAAGTGGTAAGAATCCTGAAAAAGGTTTGTTTAGTTCCAAAAATGAAACATTCGCAAATAATTTATTTTCAGACTGCGCTGCTGACGAAACTGTTTCACGAACTGTGCCTTTGATCATGATGTCACGATCTTTGTGATCAACAGGATATCGACGATTGAAATCATCTAGTTGTGAGTCGCTTATATAATCCCAAAAACTCATTCCTTCTGGCAGCGACCAGTCACCTAAACCAAAATTTATGTTGGTCATCACTTTACCTTTTGCAGATTTTAATAAAAGTTTTGCAACGGTTGCTGAAAAGTTTTCGCCTGCAGCACCAAGGCCCACTACACACGATAAAAAATTAATTTGAACATCATCGCTTAATACAGACTTGAAACCTGGATTTCGTTCAGCAACTTTTGTCCAAGAATCTGAATTTGAAATACAAGGCATACCACCTGCTTTTGCATTTTGTGACATTCTACGAATCGACATAATTTCAGACTTAGAGATCGTAGTATAATAAGTATCAAAATTTACATTATCAGAACCAAACGCATTTGATCTCCATTGGCCGCAAAAAATACCATCACGAGCTTTTTGATCGATCGGATACCACATTGCCCCTGGCAATCCATGTCCGTGCACATTGAATATATCAATTGTTTGAGCTTTGATTTGTGCTGCTTTTGTACTCAACTGAAATAATTCTTCAAGTGAAGTAAAGAATACACTCACTGAACCATCTTTGTTTTCTTGAATAAAACCATCTTTTGGATTTAATCCGTCTCCTAAAATGTAATTTGCCCAAGCATTGTGCTCTCCATACGGATGGGCCTTATTGTCCATTCTATGAAATTTACCCACACCCAATTCTACACCGTGCAAGATAAATCCAGCATTTGCATTCAAAGCGCATAATAAAACAACTAAACTAAGTACGATTTTATTCATTTTTTTTATCCTCAAAAAAACTAAATCAAATCTGCGTCAAATCGACAACTAAAATACTAAACCGATTTTGTTTTGCCTTGCGCAAACATAACTTAGGATTAATATATGGCTTGGGAGAAAACAGTATATGAAAAAAATTATTTGGTCTTTAGACGCGTATGAAACCTCTCAAAATTTAATTCAAAACTCTGTGTCAGCTTTAGAGTTTTTATCTCGATTCAAGAATGAGAATATTGAGATTTATCCTGTGTACATTTTAAGTGATGGATTATTAGGACTCTCAGTGCCTACTAAAAGCTTAATTGAAAACTTTAAGCCACAAGCCGAGAAATCATTACAAAGCATTCTTTCGAAAATTAAAAACATTAATTTAAAACCTGCTCAAGTGATTACTAAAAATCTTTCATCAACGAGTGATGCGGCTAAAGCATTAGAAACTTTTGCTAAGAATAAAAAAGCAGATGCTATCATTGTCGGAAGTCACGCTCGCAAAGGCATTAAACGAATGATTTTGGGATCTTTTACAGAAACACTTTTGTTATTTGCTAAAATTCCTGTCATTGTAGTCAATCCAAGTACAAACATTAAAAAAGATTTTGATTCCATCATGTTTGCGACTGATTTTTCTAAAAAATCTGAAAATCTTTACAAACAAGTTTTAAAACTTGCGACTGATTTAAAAGCAAAATTAGTTTTATATCATGCCATTCCCTACCCTTCAGATCCTGTATTGCAATCTGGAGTTTTTTTATTAGGCGGAGGATGGTTGCCCGTTAACGAGCATCTTGAAAAGTTGGCAAAAGATAAAATAGCACTTGGAAAAAAATGGGTTCAAGCCGGAAAAAAATCAGGTGTATCTGTAAAGCTTGTGATTGATAATTTCGTATCAAGCCCTGCAACTGCAATCTTAGATGCAGCTCAGAAAAACAAAACAGGAATGATCGCTTTGGCTGCAAAAAGCGGTTCGATGGCTTCTGCATTACTCGGTAGTGTCACTAGACAAGTCGTACGAAATTCAAGTTTACCTGTTTGGGTAATTCGAAACTAAAATTCAAACTCTGCAAAAATTGCTAAGTGATCAGAAAGCTGTTTCCACGGATTGCCGCTTAACACATTCGCTGTAACAGGATTCATTTTTCGATAAAACATTCGATCAAGCGATAAAATGGGCATAAAGGACGGATACGTTTTCGGGTGATTACTTTGAACTTTCATAAACACTTCATCTAACTGGGCTTCTGCTTTAAGTAAGTGGGTTAACTTTTCGCGCCAATCATTGAAGTCTCCAGCAACAATAAGCGGATGTTCTTTTGGAACATGTGAATTCAATCTTTCAATTAATAACTTTGCTTGTTTAGTGCGCGCACTTTCTAGTAAGTTTAAATGTAAATTAATTAAATGAAGCGGCACTTTTTGATCAGCAATTTCAACAGTACAATGTAACAACCCACGTTTTTCAAATCGATTTGTACTAATATTTATGTTCTCTGAAAATAAAATTGGAAATTTACTTAAAATTGCATTTCCATGATTTCCTTTTTTATAGACTGCGTTTTTTCCGTATGAAAAATGAGTCCAAATCTGATCAGCCAGATATTCGAACTGTGCGTTTGTAACACCCTTTGAAGTTTTTAAACTCAATTCGCTGTGATGCCCATGCACTTCTTGCAAAAATACAATATCAGCAGAAACAAGTTGAATTGCTTTTTTAATTTCATCTAGAACGAATTTAGTTCCAAATGAATCGAAACCTTTATGAATATTATATGAAAGAATTCGTAGTTTCATTCGATTACATCCAATATTTTATCCAAAGTAACATTCTAATAAATATTTTAACATATAAAGGAAGATTGTTTAAGTCGCCTATCGTAATAGGCTCTGAGTTTCTTAAATCTTCTAGAAATTGATTTTTTAATTTTAATTTATTTTCATCTCGTTGAATGATTATGTCTAATTCTAAATCATGAAACACACTTCTTGAATTTAGATTACTTGAGCCAACCATACACCAATCGTCAATCATTACAGTTTTTGCATGTAAGATAGTTTTTTTATATTTATACAACTGAACTTTTGACTGCAATAGCTTTTGATAAAAATAATGAGCGGCCATTTGCACAATTTTCACGTCTGACACATCGGGCACGATGATTTTAATTTCTACACCTCTAAATGCGGCATTTCGAAATGCATTTAAAATTCTCAAACTGGGCACAAAATATGGATTCACAATCATAATTTGTGTTTTAGCTAAATTTAATTTTTTAATGAATTCATTATAATGAAAATTGCGCAATCGTAAATTTGTATTAAGCCTGATTTCACTTTCTTGAATTCTAATTTTTTTATTATAATGAACTATTCTTTTTCGACTAAGCTTGTTTTTAAACTTTGGTCGCCATGCTTTTTTCCACGCTTTTTTAAACGCAATCAAAACTTCATCTACTGCAACTGCGTGAATGGGTTGCTTATGATTCTCAATCTGAACTTGAGGCCACTCTAATCGAACGGCATTGTCTCTCCAACGAGCATGTTCTTGAGCAAGATTAAAACCTGTTACATATAATATTTTTCGATCAATCAAACAGTATTTTCTATGATTTCGTGAATTTAAATTACCAAAAAATTGAATTAACCTTTTTAGTCTAAATAGTCCTTCGACTCTAGCGACATGTAACGACCATGGCACCGGATGATAAATCCGACTTTCAATTTTAAATTTCTTAAGCTCATTAATCCAATCAGAATACCATCGAGGAGAGCCAATTCCATCCACCAAAATTCGAACTTCTACTCCCCGTTGTTCAGCACGTTTTAACGCTTCAACTATTCTCGTGGTTAATTGGTCTTTTTGAAAAATGTAGCATTCTAAAATTATCTGATCTTGAGAAAGCTCTATGTCTCTCTCAAGATCAGTAAAATATTCTATTCCATCAAAAAATAATTTTTCTTGAACGCTCAATTACTTAATTAGAAATCCATTGTTGAAAATTAACAACAGTATTCACTGATTGTCCGCTTAAAGAACGAACATGAATTAATGCTTTACCATTTGGTATATTTTCCATGGGAAATGACTTAACAAAAGGAACCATCACATCTTGGCATCCTGATGTTGCGCTCATTGTAACTGTAGGTAAAACTTCAACTACATTATTGTCTCGATAGAGCACTTCGAGTTTTCCAAAATTCATGCATGAATTTGTTAATTGTCCTTCAAGGTTAATGACAAATTGACCACTGGTTGAACGGGTTACAAATACTTGGTTGATTTGTGCATATAAGTGATCATCTGGACCTGTATTTTTACTTAACGCAACTGGCATTCTAGTAAATTTTCTAGGAGTACCATCGCTGTCTTCTGCATAAATCGTGTAAATTCCAGCTGGCACAATTCCTACATTTACAGACATAAAATAAGGAACCATTACTTGAACGCACCAAGAGCTTTTATAGTAATAAGATTCATTTCTTATTAAAATTCTTTTGTTAGCTGAATCGACTACTGCTTGAACAGGACCTACTTTGTAACAGCTGTTTGGGAATTCTCCTGCAACTACCAACTGTACGTTATCGTTGTTATCAAATCCCATAGGAGTAAATACATTTTGCGGTAATACTTTTACTCGAACAGGTCGATAATTTGGAATTGGATTTACTTGTGAGTAAGAAATTTGAGAAATTAAAATTAAAACTAAAAATGTAATTTTCATAAAACCCCCTATTTGAGCTGATTTCGACTACTTTTTAGCACTCTCTATGCCACAACACAACATTATTGAGGACAATCCAAATGTGCCTATAAAATTTGAGACAAATAATCACGGCATGTATGCGCAATAATCGAAATAACTTAATGAGAGAAGCATTTGGTGCTAAAGTAAAACTGTTCAACATATAGAAAGGATTTTTTATGAAAAATCTTCCAAAAATCGAAAAATACATGACTACAACTCCTCATACGATTGGATCAGATATTCCAATTAAAAAAGCGTTTGAAATGATGCGTCAACACAACATTCGTCACTTACCCGTCCAAAAAGGTGGGGCATTAGTTGGTGTTTTGACTGATCGCGACATAAAACTTGCTTCTTCATTTCAGAAAGGTAACGAAGAACTTAATTGTGAAGATGTTATGACGCCTGACCCCTATACTGTAAGTCCTGAAGCAAATTTAGATCATGTTGTGAGTGACATGGCGGAGCATAAGTATGGTTGTGCTATAGTACTTCATAAATCTAACCAATATGAACACGGAAAAGTTGTTGGTATTTTTACCGCCAACGATGGCTTAAAAGTTTTGGCAGAAGTATTAGTCAAAAACTATAAGTAATCCGCGCTTTTGAAAGGAATCTCTATGGGCCAGCTCTTTAAGACTTCATTAGTTGCAATCTATTTATTATCAACGATTCAAATTAGCTCTGCAGGACCAACTCAAGGTACAACTTGGAATAAAAAAATGCAGAATCTATATCAAACATTAACTGAATTGATGATTGATATAAGCAGTGATCAAAAATTTAATAATCCAGCTAATTTCAAACGAATTGAAAATAATACAAAAACGTTTGCAGATTTTGCACATGACTTGTCCGCCATTACTCGTGACGGTAAAACAAGTTCAGGCGAAAAAATTGAAGCTCCCGATGCTGACCCAAGCATTCCGATGATCGCTGCACTTTTTGCAGATGATGCTAAAAGAGCTTACGACGCACTAAAAACAAATCACCGTAGCTATGCACGTACAATTCTCAAAACTGTTTCTGGATACTGTGTTGCTTGTCACTCACGAAACAACAAAGGACCTGACTTTGCAAAGTTAGCTGAAAAACCAGAAGTAAAATCATTAACAAGACTTGAGCGCGCTGAATTTTTAGCAGCTACCAGACAAAATGAATTAGCGCTTTCTGAATTTGAATCCATTATCACCGATACGAATTCAATTCATAATCGTCCACTTGAATGGGAAAAAGCCGTTCGCTACGCACTTGCAATTTCAGTTCGAGTGAAAAAAGATCCTGACCTAGCTCTCAAATTTGTAAATAAAATTTTAGACACAAAAGATGCTCCAACTTTCATTCGAGATGACGCTGCGATATGGAAAAAATCAATTGAAGATTGGAAAAAAGAAGTTTCTCGAAAATTAATGACCGAAGAAGGTTTGTATGCAGAAGCTCTACGTTTGATTGCTAAAGCAAAAGAAACCCAAACGTTTGCAGCAGACCGCTCAGCAGATATTTACTACTTACGTGTATCAGCAATGATTCACGATATGTTGCGAATGGCACCTGAAGGTCCGAATGCAGCAAATGGTTTACTACTTTTAGGAATTTCTTATGAATCTTTAAGAGATTTAAATATCTGGTCACTTCATGAATTCTTCTATGAATCTTGTGTAAGAAAATCACCACACACAGATATTGCCAAGACTTGCTACAAACACTACGAACAATCAATGTACAATGGTTATTCGGGCAGTGGTGGTCTAGCTATTCCAAAAGATGTAAAAGAAAAATTAAAGGAACTAGAAGGCCTTGCTTCATCTGAAGCAAAAAAGCCTCAGTAAATTAAAATGTCTGCCACCATTACTTTTTTAGGTGCTGCAGGTACCGTTACAGGTTCAAAGTTTCTGATACAAGCCGACAATCATAAAGTATTAATTGATTGTGGCTTGTTTCAGGGATTGAAAGAATTACGGTTACAAAACTGGGCTCCGTTTTCAGTTGATCCAAGTACAATTCATTCCGTCATTTTAACTCATGCACACTTAGACCACTGTGGATATCTGCCTTTATTGGTAAAAACAGGATTTAAAGGAAAAATCTATTGCACTCCTCCCACGAGAGATATTGCAAAAATCATTCTAATGGATGCAGCAAAAATTTTAGAAGAAGATTCAGAATACGCTAACAAAATGGGTTTTTCTAAACACCAACCTGCTAGACCTCTATATACTGAAAAAGATGTAATTCATGCAATGAAACAATTTGCAGTTGTAGATCGAAAAGTTTGGGTGAGTTTAGGAAATAATCATAAATTTAGATTCACACCCAGTGGTCACATATTAGGCTCAGCATTTGTAGAATATGATTTAAAAGGAAAACGAATTGTTTTTACAGGAGACTTAGGTCGAAAAAAACCGCTCATTTTAAATGCCCCTGAACTAGTTGAGCGCGCAGACATATTAGTTTGTGAATCTACATATGGCGATCGAATTCATGATAATTTTTCACCTTTAAAAGCGCTTCAAGAAATTGTAAATGAGACATTGAAACGAAATGGACATCTTTTAATTCCAAGTTTTGCTGTAGGTCGCACGCAAGACATACTTTATTTACTTTCAATTCTGAAGCGTGAAAGAAAAATTCCAGATGTTCCTATTTATTTAGATTCTCCGATGGGTATTAATGCAACTGAAGTTTTTACAAGTTACCCAGATTGGCATAAATTAACCAGAAGTGACGTTCAATCGATGGTTGATGTTGTGACAATGATTCGTAGCCAACAACAATCGAATGAAATTTTGAGAAAAAGAAAAAGTTCAATTGTAATTGCAGGAAGCGGAATGATTACTGGTGGTCGCATTTTACATCATTTATATGAACGCTTATCTAACGAAAATAACACCGTTCTTTTAGTTGGATTTCAAGCAGCAGGTACTCGTGGTCGTTTATTATTAGATGGAATCAACGAATTAAAGTTTTTCGGACAATACATTCCTGTTAAAGCGCAAATCAAAGAAATCGATACATTATCAGCTCATGCCGATCAAAGTGATACGATTAAATGGATCCAATCAATCCAAAAAAAGCCAAAAGATATTTATTTGGTACATGGTGAGCCCCAGTCTTGTGATGCTTTGAGAGTTCGACTAAAAGATGAATTTAATGTAAATTGCATTATTGCCAAACAATTTGAGGAATACGAATTATGAATAAAAAATTAATGATAGGTTTAATTTTATTGATTGGAATTTCTGTTTTTGCATTCACCGGATACAAAAACAGTCACACAAGTTCACTTTCCACCATTCAGCCACATCGTGGAAAAATCATAGAAGCGGTTTACGGAATTGGAACGGTTACTGCTGCCAAATCATATCAACTTAAAATTGGCATTACATCTGCAATTAAAAAACTCTATGTTAAAGAAGGCGATCTAGTTTCTATTGGACAACCTTTGGTAGACATTGCTGAAACAAATATTTTTAAAGCTCCTTTTGCAGGAACAATTACTTCACTCCCGTTTAAAGTGGGCGAATCCGTCTTTCCGCAAACACCTCTATTAACAATGATGGATTTGAAAGACCTCTATGTTTCCATATCACTAGAGCAACAAGGGGCCATGAGAGTTCAACCAGGCCAATCGGTTTCATTGAGTTTTGAAAGCTTACGTGGGCAAAAGCTAGAAGGTAAAGTCAGAACTATTTTTCCAAACGAAGGACAATTCATTGTTCACGTAGATGTTGCTAAGTTTCCACCAGAAATATTACCTGGAATGACAGCTGACGTTGCCATTTCTGTAGAACAAAAAGAAAACGCATTACTCATTCCAGTAGCTGCAATCAATAATGGAAAAGTAATCATTCGTAGAAACGGAAAAGAATCTAAAATAGATGTAAAGGTGGGAACCGTAGATGGTCAATGGGCAGAAGTAAACTCTGAAAGCATTTTAGAGTCTGATGAGGTTTTAATTAAAAAATAATATGTGGTTTTTAGCGTTTCGTTATTTATTTTCTAGAAAGAAACAAACTGCATTAATTCTAATTGGAATTATATTAGGCACAACTGCCTATGTAACAATTAGCGGAATGATGCTTGGTTTTCAAAGCTTTTTAGCAGAACAATTAGTAAATAATGAAGGTCACATTCAAGTTACCGCACGTGACTCGATTATAAGTGAAAAAGAAGTGCAGCCCACACTCTTCAATGACTCTGATTTAATCCATTGGATCATTCCCCCTTCCGGAAAACGAGATGAAGATCATATTCAATATCCACATGGTTGGTTTGAGCGACTAGAAAATGATCCACGAGTGTTCGGATATTCTCCTCAACTTTCTACACAAGTGTTAATTCAAAACGGAAAAGCATCTCAAACGGGCCGCTTAATTGGGTCAGACCCAACCAAACAAATCAACGTTACAAATATTGAAAAATATATCACTTCAGGAAATTTTTCTGACATTGGTAGTGGCGGAAATCGTGCAATCGCAGGAGAAGACTTATTATTAAAGCTCGGCGCACGAGTCAATGACACACTCAAAGTAACGGTTGGAAAAGCCAGCCCCACTTATTTTAAAGTCATTGGAACCTATCGTTCAGGAATTCATTCGCTCGACGAAACAACACTCTTTGCTTCACTTTCAGATGTTCAAAGAGCAAACGCAACACCAAGTGAGATCACTCAAATTGCAATTCGTATTACTGATATTACAAAAGCTGCCGAAATCGCTACTGCTTGGTCTAAATTAAGTACCGATAAAGTGCAAAGCTGGGATCAAGCCAATGAAAGCATTTTATCTGTCTTTAAAACGCAAGACATTGTTAGAAACTCAATGACAATTTCAATTCTACTTGTTGCTGGCTTTGGAATTTACAATATATTAAACATGATGGTCGCAACCAAAAGACAAGAAATCGCAATATTGCGATCTATGGGATATGAAAGCCACGATATTTTTTTATTATTTTTAATTCAGGGAATATTTTTAGGAACCTTAGGTGGCTTAATCGGATTATTGTTTGGCCACGGAATGTGTCGTTATCTTGAAACCATTGAAGTCGCTACAGGTAGAATGGCAACCAATCGAGGCCATATGCTTGTGTCTTATGCAGCTGTCATTTATGTTCGCGGATTTTTATTAGCATTTTTCTCTTCAACGATTGCTTCTATATTGCCAGCAAAAGCTGCGTCTCGATTAAATCCAATTGAAATTATTCGATCGGGAGGAATGTAAATGGATCAATCAAAATCTACACCACTCCTAGCAGTCGATTGTTTTGAAATTGTAAAATCATTTGGAGAACCTCCCACGAATGTTTTAAAAGGTGTTAGTCTAAAAATTGAAAGCGGAAGTTTTGTCTCAATTACCGGAAAGTCTGGCTCAGGAAAAAGTACACTTCTGTATATTTTAAGTACGTTAGATCCGATGACTTCAGGCAATTTAAAATTACTTGGCAAAAACATTTCGGAAATGAATTCAAAAGACATTCATACGTTTAGAAATTTAAATATGGGATTTGTGTTTCAATTTCATTATCTATTGCCTGAACTTACTGTTTTAGAAAATGTATTAATGCCAGCCAAGAAAGCTGGACTCTGGATTCAATTTGAACAAAGAGCCATTTCACTTTTAAAAGACTTTGGACTTGAAAATAAACATCAGAGACTACCGAGACAACTTTCAGGGGGAGAGCAACAAAGAGTGGCAATTGCCAGAGCTCTGATTATGAAACCAAAACTACTTTTCGCAGATGAACCCACAGGAAATTTAGATTCTGCTAACGCCGAAACCGTGATGCAGATTTTTGAGCGTGAAAATCAAAAAGAAGGCACCACTATTATATATGTAACTCATGATCTCGATTTTGCTTCACGCAGTAAAAAACGTATTCATTTAATTGACGGGTCGCTTTCAAATTAATGGCATAAACCCTGCAATAATAAGTATTTAGGCATATAATCGACTTGAGACAAAGACTAAGTGACATTTTGTCTCAATGTGTATTATTTTTTACTCATTCTACTTATTGGGTGCTGCATGAATTCAAAAATTAATTATGGCCGAATCATTGTAATCGACGACGTTCAAGAAATGCGCTCACTACTAATGGACTTCTTAACCAATAGTGGCTTTGCGGTTTTAAGCTTCAACAATCCTGTCGAATTTCTTGAAAAAACTAAAAACGCAACCTGCCTTCCGAATTCAAACGATCGTTTGAATATGGATTTAATTATTTCAGATATCAAAATGCCTTTTATGACAGGTTTAGAGTTTACTGAAAAAATGAAAAAAATTAGACCAGAAGTTCCGATTATTCTCATCACAGCTTTCGGTAGTATTGAAACTGCTATCGAAGCAATGAAAATGGGTGCATTTCATTATATCGTTAAACCATTCAAACTAGCTGAACTAAGTGTAAACATCGAACGCGCACTTGAAACCTCTCAATTAAGACAAGAAAACGTTCTTTTAAAACAAGAAATTAAAAAAAATTGGGCGGTTGGAAATATCATTGGAAAAAGCGAACCAATGATCGAAGTGTTTGATTTAATTTCTCGTGTTGCTCAAGCTAACGCCAATGTATTAATCACAGGCGAATCGGGTACAGGAAAAGAACTAGTCGCTCGTGCAATTCATCAATCCGGAAGCAGAACCAACAAACCCTTTATTGCGATCAACTGTACTGCCATTCCTGAGGCATTGTTGGAGTCAGAACTTTTTGGACACGCAAAAGGCTCATTTACAGGAGCAGTTGCAAAAAAAATTGGCTTATTTGAAGAAGCAAACGGGGGAACTCTCTTCTTAGACGAAATTGGTGACATGAATACGTCTCTACAAGCAAAACTATTGAGAGTCATTCAAGAAAGAAAAATTAGACCCGTAGGCGACAATGAAACAAGAGACATTGATGTTCGAATCATTGCAGCCACACATAAAGATTTAAAGGCTGCCATTAAAGAAGGAAACTTTAGAGAAGATTTATATTATCGATTGAGCGTGATACCAATTGTAATTCCTCCATTACGTCATAGAAAAGAAGACATTCCTTTGTTAGCAGAGCATTTTTTAAAAAAATATGCAGCAATGAACTCATCCATCGTAAAAGGCTTCACTCCTGAAGCGATTCAAAAACTACTTGGCATGCGTTGGGAAGGAAATGTTCGTGAACTTGAAAACGTAATTGAAAGAGCAGTTGTCTTAACCACAGGATCAATGATTGATTCAAAAGATATTCCATCAAGTGATACGAACAATTTTGATAGTTTTTACTCAAATTCAATTCAAACACTTCCTGATTTGGCAGAGCTAGAAAAACGATACATTCATTTTGTATTAGAAAAAACAGGCGGAAGAAAAGATAAAACTTCGCAGATTTTAGGAATTAATAGAAGAACTTTATACCGAAAGCAAAAAGAATACGGTATGCATGCAGAAGATCATCCAGATGATTCTCCCATTGAAGACGTTTAACAATTAACTTTTTGATTTTTGTAAATTTAGCTGAAATGTACTGCCAACGCCAACCGTTGATTGAACAGAAATTTCACCCTTCATCTCATGAACCAATTGAGCAACGATGGCAAGCCCCAAACCAGTTCCCTCACCCACTTGCTTGGTAGTGAAAAATGGTTGAAATAATTTTTTCATATTCGCAGCAGGAATGCCACATCCAGTATCTGCTACTTTAAGAACAATTCGTTCTTTATCTTGAAATGCTTCGTACGTAATTGAAAACAATTTATTTGGATTTGATTCTTTTTCTTTTTTAATGGCATGTATTGAATTCATAGTTAAATTCAAAATAATTTTCACCATACGATTATAGTCTGCATTTACTTTTAGTTCAGAAGAATATTCTTTAATAATTTTAATATTTGCTCTCTCTAAATCTTTATTTAATAAACTTGCAATTTCATCGATTGCATTTGAAATATAAAAATCTTCCATCTGAACATCACTAGAACTTCTGCTCACTCGCAGCAATGAAGAAATCAGTTTTGAAATTCTATCAATTTGACCAATGATTACTTCAAAGTTGTTTTTCATTGAATCATCTTTTGATTGCATTTGCATGAACTCAGCGCGGCCTCGAATTACACCTAACGGGGTGCCGATTTCATGAGCAAGTCCACTGGCAAGCATACCAATCGATGCAAGACGATCTTGGTGCATGACTTGTGCTTCTAATTCTTTTTTTGCAGACAAATCAATTGCCGTACCCATGTAGCCTGTAATGATATTATCTTGATTGCGATAGGGCGTGATCGAAAGTAGTACTGGAATCAATTTACCGTTTTTAGTTTTGTTAACTACTTCACCCTTCCAATAACCAATCTTTATATCTTTAATTTCTGTCCACATTTTAGAATAAAATTCAACTGGTTGATATCCTGAATGTAAGAGACGTGGAGTATTTCCTAGAGCTTCACTCAAAGTATATCCATAAACAGAAGTCCACTTTGGATTTACGTATACCATTTTACCATGAACATCGGTGATCATGATCGCTTCAGATGAGTCTTCAACGCATCTAAAGAAAATACTATTTTCGTCTTTAATTAAACGTAAATTCATTTGGAACTTCTATTGATTGATTAAATTCAACACTCCTGCTGCACTCACTGTTCCACCAGTTGTAATTGTTCGTTTTAAAGAATTTACGGGAATTACACTTTTTAATAATGCACCCTTTATCTCTGCTACATTCATTGAAGGTTTTGATGAAAGCGCCAACGCTGCAACTCCTACTACTTGCGGAGTGGCCATTGAAGTGCCATCCCATGATTCATATCCATTGTTTCGTACCGACGAAAGAATTCCTTGTCCAGGAGCTGCAATATCCACTGCACCCATTCCATAATTACTAAAATAAGCTAAATCTCCATTGTATTTTGTTGCTCCCACTACAATCATATTGTGAGTGTGAAAACTTGCTGGATACGTAGGGGTTGAATTGATATCTCTTCCGTCATTTCCTGCGGCAACTATAACCAATAATCCTTTTTCACCTGCAGCTGCTATTACATCGCCCACTGCTTTTGAAGATTCGTCTTTGCCAAACGAACAATTTGCAACCCTAGCACCTGCCATCACTGCAAACTCAAAGGATGAAATAACATTTTGATCTGTTTCATCTCCATCCGTTGGTACTGCACGAATCGGAATAATCGTAATTTCTTGGTTAATACCTGCAATTCCTTTTTCATTATTGGTTGCAGCTCCGATAATTCCAGAGACATGTGTTCCGTGACCGTGGTGATCTTTCACTTTCGGTGTTTTATCAATAAAATCGTAACCATTGGTTAATTTACCTTGCATTTCAGGATGCTTCGAATCAACTCCAGTGTCGATGACTGCAACCTTAATGTCTTTTGAACCTTTTGTAATTTTCCAAGCATCTAATATTTGAACTCCCATTTTAGAATTCAATGCCCATTGATCGTTAAATTTAGGATCATTTGGTGTCATGTCAGAAAAAAATAAATTGCTTGATTGAATTGATGCGGTTTCAGAAATAATTGGATTTACTACTCTTCTGTTTCGATAGTTTGGTTCAAAATAAATAATTTGAGTGTCCTGATTCATGATAGAAATATCATTAAATGAAAATTGTTTTTGATTTGCGTCAACCCGCACAAGGCCTGGGACCAAAGTAGATCTCCAAACTTCTTTCAATTTATTGTTTTGGTAATAATTTAATTTATATTCGGTAGAAGTATTTGACTTCCATTTAATAAAATATCCGTCTGAATCAGCAAATGCTGTAGAAGCTAAAAACAAAATTATTAAAAATATTAATGATAACTTTTTCATATTATTTCCTCTAAGAATAGCTTATGATGCTTTTTCAAAATGTCACCAAAGATTGCTTTACAGAATGCGTTAATTTTGTATTATTAATATATGAAATACTTAATCATACTTTTAACATTTGTTTTATTT
Source organism: uncultured Bacteriovoracaceae bacterium (assembly GCA_964572865.1). Classification (GTDB taxonomy): domain Bacteria; phylum Bdellovibrionota; class UBA1018; order UBA1018; family UBA923; genus CAZNGN01. The sequence continues at coordinate 45,012 of CAZNGN010000002.1, forward strand.
GCTTGCAGTGGAGCTAAAACCAAAACTAGCCCTAGTGCAAACTCGGACGAATCCTTTCCAATCATCGATGCACATTTACACACTGTTTTTACTGGTGTTGAAGAGCCATTCACTAAAATTATGCAAACTCAAGATGAGTTATTCAAAGAAATGCTTGAGGCAGGTGTAACAGGTGCCGTTTCTCATACTGGCCAAAAAGGTGAAAATTACCATGACTTAAAATCATTCAACATCATTCATTGTGCAGGAGTTGAAGCAAAAGTTGATGTTAAGCGAGTAGAAGATGGATTAAAGTCTGGCCAGTACTCTTGTATTAAAGTTTACCTAGGTTATGTACATCAATATGCTTACGACAAAAATTATCAACCGGTTTATAAATTAGCGCGCAAGTATCATGTTCCTGTTGTATTCCATACAGGCGATACTTATTCTACCAAAGGAAAATTAAAATATGCGGATCCACTTACCATAGATGAAGTGGCCGTTGATAATCCTGACATTAATTTTGTAATTGCACATTGTGGAAACCCTTGGATCAATTCAGCCGCAGAAATTGCTTACAAAAATCCAAATGTGTATTTAGATGGTTCTGCATTACTCATCGGGGACCTTTCGAAATATCCTCAAGAAGAATTAGATGAATATGCGGTTAAGCCACTTCGTTGGATTTTTGGTTATGTTGAAGATCCTAAAAAATTAATGTTCGGAACAGATTGGCCACTTACAAAAATAAGCCCATATGTTGCTATATTTAAAAAAGCGATTCCCAAAGAACATTGGAAAGCTGTATTTCACGACAATGCAGCGAAAGTTTTTAATTTAAAATAACTTTATAATTCACTACAATTTTTTCTATATTTTCAAAATGGTTTAATGCACTTTCTTTAAACTCAATACTATTTTTTTGAATTGTGAATTGATCAGATTTGATCGAATGAGTTCCGTCTTGATCATACACTTGAACAAATACAAATTCAGGATATTTTGGAACATTTTTGAGTACAACTTTTTGAATCACTTTTTTCACTTCTATTGTTTTTTCAATCGAATCACCAATTAGTGATAAAATTGAATCATAATTTGCTGAATCTATATTCTCAACACTTGATTCTTTCGATAATAAATTGCTCGAATCTGACTTTAAAATTTGAGTTAATTTTTCATGTGCCTTACTTGCATTACAAAACGAACGTTCTTGTGCAATTAAATCGTCTTTATGTGCGCAGTCAATTCCTTTGGGTGGGGTCGTGGTTGCAATAGAGGTCACAAAATAATTCGCACTCTTTTGATCACTTTGATCTAATTTAGTATAAAATTGATCTAAATATTTTTTTAAATATTCTGAGTTATATGAAACAACTTCATCTTGATCAACTGCACCTTTGGGTGCACCCGTAAACATCGATGAATCAACTTCATCAGAAACAAATATAATTCCACGATAAGAGCCTTTTCTGAAAAATGAATGTGACGTTTGTTCATTGATTTCAATGAAGTTCCAAAGCGATTGCATACTTCTTTCGTCACTGCTACCTACATTTAACAATTGTCCTTCTTTGTTGGTAACATTCACCTTCACGTTTGTGGCAAAATCTTTATTTAACTTTAAGATCCATTCATCATGTGTACCTAAAAATGATTGATCTTGTATGTTCGTCAAAATTGGGGTTCCAGATCTTGTTCTGCCAGGCACTGGTGGGTTACTTCCATCTGCCCAACCTTTGATCAATTGTGCATTACGAATATCGCAAAAAGATTTTTTTGGTTCTCCCTTACAGCCTGACAATGTTGTTGATCCTGCCTTATAGGCATCGGTAGTAATGCGTGCAATGCGAATGTCTCGATCCGCTTTCAAATACTTATCTGAAAAAGCTTTAAATGCTTGCGCTAATTTTCTTTGGTTATCAACCATACTTTGAGAGTTATCGATTACCCATAATAAATCTACTTTGGTTGGTTCTTTAATTGTTTGTTTTTCAATTTGAATTGCATCGAACGATTCATTTTCAAAAGTAAATTTTTCTGTAGGTGCAACGAGTTCAATATCTTTTTTTTCTGTCGGAAGTTCTGTTATTACTTTAGGCTGAATTTTTTCAATTTCAGTGAAATTAGGATTCGGATCCTTTTCTGGTTCTGGAAGTGCAACTGAGATTTCATTTTTTGGATTTTTAGAATCTTCGTTATTTGGGCTTTCTACTTTTTCTTTTCCACCAATTGGGATGCGTGAAAAACTAGTGGCTTTCGTACAAGCCGACATAGCCATTAATATGCTTAAAATTGATATGAAGCGAATCTGAGACGTAAGTTTCATAAATATAATCCTCAAAATTAGTGCAGCGAGTATATATTGAGCAGAAGCAATATTCAACTAAATTTGTCGGATATTATTTGTATGTATTTTCAATAACTTAGAATGTTTTTTCTGATTTTTTCAAAAAGTATAATGCTAGATATATTGGAAAAAACATAAAAACTCTAAATGCAGACGTCTCTAATTGCCAGTCTTGATCATAGGGGGTGAATGTATAAATCAATATTGCGGGCAACATTAAATAATAGATAAATCCAAGTGAACGCAGCATTTCTTTTCCATTCCTATAAATAAACAAAAACAATATTGCGATCACTAAATATTGAGGCCGTTCGATAAAAACACGCTTAATTATAAATCGATTTGCAGACTCAAATCTCTTAATTGCTTCATAGATTGTTAATTTAAAAAATAAACTTCCAACATTGTATTGATCCATAATTCCAAATGCTTTCAATATTTGTTTTTGTAACAACAGTGGAATCATTGATACAAATATAAACTGATTCGTTTTTATAAAATCTTTTATATTGTTTTTCATTTTGATTGAATGAATAAATTGAAACAATAAATACATTATCAATACTGCAATTGCTTCATACTTTATAGATGCGGCCAACATTGTAATTATGATTTTTTCTTTTTTAGATAAATCGTTTTTTAAAAAAATTAATGCGATTAAAAACATCCAGAAAAAATCAAAATAACCATTGGTTGCATATTGTTTAAAAGTATAAAATGTAAACAAAAGCAAAAATGCTTTAATCATAAACTGAACATTTTTAAAAGAATTGAATGCTAAAAATAATACAGCCAAGTGAAGCCACAACAATGCACCATAAACTGCATTTTCGTTCCAACCAGCATAACTAGAATTAGGAAACATCGATGCAATTCCAAGAGGACCTGCAAACACCCAAGAATAATCTCGTTGCGCGCCTGCAAACATATACTTTGCAATTAAATCAGGCTGAAAACCGTAAAAATATGCAAATTTGTAGCGATAAAACCACATCGTTCGTGCATCTGCACCCTGTAACGGATCAAACAAAAATGGGGATACGATCATAGAAAACAATAAAATTAGAAACCAAATATTTTTATTTTTAATTAAAATTTCTTTGAATTTAGAAAATTGAAAATTACGAATCAGCAAGATTATAAATAAAATAACACTTGCTGGAATCCATATTTTATAAATATCTTGATAGTTTAGTTTTGTAATTAAACTGATCAATAAAATACCCCATCCAGTAATTAAGAATCCCGATAGTATTCGTAATGAAATTGAAATATTTTTTATAAAAAAAGAGGACCCGATCAAACATATCAAAACCAAAAGCATAGATGTCCAACGATTTAAATATGAATTTTTTAGTTCAAGTAGTGGGGCTGGCTTTTGAGGTCCGTAACCATAATATTTAGAAATTGAATCGTTTTCATTTTGTAAATTTTGAGGCGCAACTAGAAGTTTGGGAATACTTCGTTCATATATGTATTGTTCCCAAATATGATCGTATAAAGGAATATAATATTTTTCATTGGGTGAATTTCTAACTTCAAATAATAATCCTTCTAAATAATTTTCTGGGGGCACAAAATCTAAATCGCCAGACACAGTTTTTTGAATGCAATTTTGAAAAAAACTTGAATAAACTTGAACGATTCTTGTGGGCAGTCGAAACTCTGGATTAACCCATATAAATGCCAATATAAAAAATAGCAAATGAACCCATTTTCGACTCATTTTTAATTAATACCACTGAACAAAGATTGGTCAAAGGGTGACAATTTTTTATTGATCACATGTAAAAAATTTATACACAGCATGATTATATTATGATCAATTACGTTTTTATAACTATATGTTTTTATTAGTTTTTTACACTATGAAGTTTTTTATTGGGTTGGCACAACCCCTGCAATACTTATAATTCAACATAACCCCGAAAGACCCTGGAGAGAGTTGGGCCCCGCGCCCCCCAAACCCCCACCATCCACCAACCCCCAAACCCCCAACAACTCTCTCCACCCCCCAAAAAAACAAATCAATCCTTCAAAATAAAAACCTTTTAAGCAATAATGACCACATGAAAACATTCTGCATATTTATATTCGTTACACTGTATTCAACTGCCTTTGCTGACAGCAATTTTACCAAAGCTTTAATCGGCGTTGGAACTCTTAAAAACGATTCTGGTTTTGCAACCTATTTAAGGGCGGGCACTGATGGCTTTACAGGAATGGATAAAACAAAAGTATACTTAGCCACTGAAATTGAATCTGCTTTTTCTAAAAATTACTCAGGAAATTCATTACAATATTTTCAATTTAAAACCACTCCGATCGATAGTGAAATCGAAAATGAATTTGATCTTCATTTAAGATACGCCCCCCTTCAAATTAAAAAAGATTCTTCACTAACATTGAATCGTTCATACCAATTAGCAATGATTGGGGTAAAAGCAGATTATGAAATCAAAGCGGATGAACATACAAAGCAAGTATCTCCCACTGTTCATTTATGGAGTTTTACATTCGATGCTGTCGGTTATTCTTACGCCCAATTTGATAATCAACGAAAATTTAGTGGTATTAAAATATTGCATCCCAAACTAGAAGCCGGCCTCCACACTGTGGTAGATGAAAACTCTGCTCTTCAAATCAAAGGTATTGCAGAAACTTCTTTTTCTTCTGGTACTTTTTCAAACTCAGACAATTCAGTACGTTTGAGCGCTGTTGGATTCAATTCTGATTTTAGCATTGAAACAAACTATTTATTTGATGCTTTATTAGGTCATAATATTATTTTTCTTCAAGGAACCTATTCTCGTCTTGATTATGTAAATACCACAGATAGCTTTCAAATGGGACAATGGGGCGCACGCTTAGGTTACTCCCGCAGATTTTAAAGTGAGCAGACAAAAAGCCTACGGGCAAAATTTTTTACATCACAAGCCTACAATTGATAAAATTATTTCAACTGTAACGGAATCGATTGATCCATCTGCAATTAATTTAATTGAAATTGGCCCAGGCGAAGGCGCCATTACGAAACCACTAATCGAAACATCGATTGAAAATAAAATTCCGTTATATATTATCGAAAAAGATTTTCGTCTGAAAGAAGGCGTTGAAAGTTTTATTCCTAAAAATGAAAAAATTGAACTCATGATGACCGATGCCACTTCTGATGAGTTTATTAAAATTTGTAAAAGAATTTATCATAAAAATAAAAAACCAATCTGCATCGTTTCTAATCTACCCTATTCTGTAAGCACTTCGATTTTATCTAATATTTGTTCTCTACTCCTCGAGGGAGTAGAACTTCTTGCATGTATTGTTATGGTTCAAAAAGAAGTTGCAAATCGCATCTGCGCAGAAGCAGGAGACACTGAAAATCGAGGTTCATTTAGTTTACTAATGCAAACGTACTTTAAAACAAAAAAACTATTTGATGTGAGTCCTGGAGCCTTTACTCCCGCGCCCAAAGTAATGAGTACTGTTTTAAAATGTACACCGATTCAAAATCGATTCATTCAAAATAAAGAAGAAGCCAAAAATTTTGAAAAATTTTGTAAATTATTATTCTCAAATAGAAGAAAAATGATTCGAAAATCATTATCTTCAAGCTTAGATCCAGATCAATTAAAACAAGTATTTCAAGATTGTAATTTAGATGGTACAGAAAGAGTTGAAACGCTTGAGTTAAAAACGGTTTATGATTTATTTATGAAAATAAAAACATGAAAAAAATATTAATACTGACTTTTATTTTTACATCAAATGCATTTGCCAACACTGGTGAAATTTACGGTTTTGGTTCAAGATCGCAAGCAATGGGCGCTACTTCAGTCTCTTCTGCAACAGACGCTACCGCAGTATATTATAATCCTTCAATGCTCAGTTCTTCTGAAGGATTTAAATTTAGTTATGGCTTATCTTATTATCATCCAGAGTTTTTGAAAATACAGGATGTTGTACTAACAAACTCAAGCACCACCGCTTCTGGACAATCCATTGGTAATGCTGAAACAGAAGGATATTTAGATCACTTTTCTCAAGAAATCTCATTTAGTTACACATTATCTGAGTCTTTAAAATATCTTTCCGTTGGAATGCTGGGTTCAATGCCTGTTTCTCGATTTGCTTATCTTGATACAGGCGATCCGTATAAACCTGAATATTTTAATTATAGAGCTCAGAATCAAAGACCTGAATTTTTCTTATCCGCTTCATTTCAACCCATTTCAATTTTAAACATTGGAGCCGGTGTCGCATACAATTCAAATATTTCGACGGGCGCAAATTATACTCTCACTTCTGCCAGTGGAACAGCAAGCTTTGGAAGAATTAATACGACTGTTAAACCAACCGTTGCTCCCTATTTTGGTATTTATTCTGAATTAGAACATTTAGATTTTGCTGCGACATTTAGAATGTCCTCTAAATCAAAAATGAATATCGATGTAACAAGTAATACTCGCGTACTTAGTGCTAGTTCAGACTTTCCGATTCAATATAAATCATCATCAGTTGTATATAGTACTCCCCCAGAACTTGACATTGCCGCTGCCAAAGAAGTTACTAAAAATGTATGGGTTACAGCTGAAATCGACTGGCTAGGATATTCTCATGTTGAAACACCAGGACTTTCGGTAACGGATAACGGATCCTCAATTCAATTGAATAACTCGGTTACAATTAAACCAGATTTAAAAGACATTATTGTTCCCAAAGTAGGTGCCGAGTGGGGATTAACACCAAGCTGGAAAATACGGGCAGGTTATTCTTACAAACCTTCCCCTGTAAAAGATGCTACGGCTGCTGGTAATTATGTAGATCCGGGTAAACATCTATATTCTGCTGGTGCAGGCTTTGACTTAAAACAAGCAGGGCTTACAAAACATCAATTTACAGTCGATTTTCACGCCCAATACCACAAACTCATTCGCCAAACGATTCGAAAGTCAGATGGCACAGAGGCTGGCACTACGGGACAGAGCAAAATAGGTAGCCCCGATTATGATATCGGAGGCAAAATTTTTGGCGGCGGAATCTCAATTTCAATGCTATTTTAAGTACGTGATCATCTTAAAGTCTAAAAGTAATATTCAAAAAGTAAAAGAAAGCCTTGTAACAGGACTTCTAGTTTTAGCTCCCATTGGTGCCGTAGTTTGGATATTAGTTGGTTTTTGGAACTTTTTACTAGGCCTTACAAATGTTTTTCCAAACGCACTTCATCCAAAATCTTTTTTAAATTTACAAAACTCATTCGCTATTGGATTTTTCGATTTCATTATAACTATCATCATGTTCTTTGTCTTACTCTGCGTGGTAATTGGAATTGGATTTTTATCACGCAATGTCTTAGGCAAACAATTTTTAAATGTAATTCGCGCAGCCGTTTCGCACGTTCCAGTACTCAACACTGTTTACTCAACGCTTGAGCAATTATTGCAAACATTTTCATCCAATGGTGGATCAAAAAGTTTTTCAAGAGTTGTAATGTTAGAGTATCCTCGTAAAGGAATTAAAACATTAGCACTTGTGACCGGAGAAAAAGATAAAGAACATATTTCCGTTTTCGTTCCCACAACACCAAACCCCACATCAGGATTTTATTTAATTGTTCGCAATGACGAAGTTCAAGAATTAAAGATGAGTGTAGAAGATGCACTCAAAGAAATCATTTCTATGGGACTCGTTCGTGGAAAAGACTAAATCATCAGATCCTAGTATTTGCGATAATAAAAACGCGCGACGCAATTATGAGTTACTTGAAAAATTTGAAGCTGGCCTTGTGCTGCGTGGCACAGAAGTTAAATCTATCAGAAAAGGTGGCTGCAATATTAATGACGCTTATGGCATTGTAGAAGGTAATGAAGTTTGGATTATAAAAATGAATATCGCGCCCTATTCTCACGGCAATATTTTCAATCATGATCCTTTGCGAAAACGTAAAATCTTGCTTCATAAACATCAAATTCGTAAACTAATAGGAGCCGTTGTAGAAAAAGGATTCACTCTTGTTCCGGTCAGAATGTATTGGGTTAAGGGTCGTGCAAAAATTGAAATAGCTTTAGCCAAAGGTAAAACCAAAGGTGACAAACGTGAATCAATGAAAAAACAAGTTGCAAATCGTGAAATTGATAAAGCGATGAAACGCAGGAGATAAATATTAAATGTTTAAATCAAATACCCCAAAGAAAGTTTTTCCAACCATTACTCAATCTTTTTTAAATCAGGTTCGCACAAGACCAAATGCTGAAATCTTTCATACCAAAATTGGATCTGAATGGGTTGCTCAAACTTGGCATCAGTTTTATGAAAACGTTCGCTACATATCATTAGGCTTAATGGATTTAGGAATGAGCGCAGGAGAATCTGCTACGATTCTATCTAATACTCGCGTTGAATGGGCCCAATGTGATATGGCAATTATGGCTGCGAAAGGAACAACTGTTCCGATATACGCATCCAATACTCCTGAAGATTGCACTTATATTTTCAATCATTGTGGCGCACGATTTTTGTTTGTTGAAGACAACAAGCAACTCGAAAAAATTATTTCTATTAAAAGCACTTTAAATAATTTAGTAAAAATCATTGTAATGAATTTAAATGCAACCGCACAAGTTGCTGCCGATAAATCAATCATTTCGCTCGATGCTTTAAAAGAAATTGGAAAAAGAAAAGCTAATGAAAATGCTGAAGATTTAATTGCACGCAATTTATTAGAAATTAAACCAACGGATGTAGCCACTATTTGTTACACATCTGGCACAACAGGCGTTCCCAAAGGAGTTGTACTTGCATATGATGCTTTCACCTCAGAAGTAGAAGATATCGAAAAAGTAATGGGTCACTTTTTTACAACTGACGACGTTGTTTTATCGTTTTTACCAATGTCACATATTTTTGGCAAAGTAGAAGCAATGGCTGTTCATCACTTTGGATGGAAAGTGTACTATGCCGAAAGCATCGAAAAAGTAATTCAAAATTTAGGTGAGATTAAGCCAACTCTTTTATTTGCAGTTCCTAGAATATTTGAAAAAGCTTACATCAAAATCAAAGCCACCATTGATGAAGGCTCACCAACAAAACAAAAAATCTTTGCTCAAGCGATGCTCGCAGGTACAAACTACTGGCAAAAAATTTGGAATGATCAAACTCCAAACATTATTGATACAATACTATTCAAAGCAGCACAAAAAATTGTATTCAATAAAATTTATAAAAAATTTGGTGGAAAATTACGCTTGTGCATAGCTGGCGGTGCCCCCCTACCACGTGACATCGCTGAGTTTATGCAAATTTTGGGTATTTCTATTTTAGAAGGATACGGATTAACTGAAACAACTGCAGCTGTAACTTTAAATCCAGTAGAAAAACCAAAATTTGGTTCGATCGGAAAACCTCTTCCGGAAGTAAATTTAAAAATCGCTGAAGACGGTGAAATATTAGTTAAGTCTCGAAAAAATTTAAAAGAATATTTTAAAAATCCAGAAGCTACAAAAGAAGTTTTCACCGATGGTTGGTTTCACACTGGTGATATTGGTATCATCGATAGCAATGGTTATATTCGAATCACTGATCGTAAAAAAGATTTGATCGTAACTTCGGCTGGAAAAAACGTTGCTCCTCAAAAAATTGAGAACATGGCGAAGTCATATAAGTTCATCAATCAAATTATGATTTATGGAGATAAGAGAAACTATCTAACGGCATTGGTAGTACTAGATAAGGAACAAACGATTAAATATGCCAAAGACCACGGGATATTATTTAGTGAATACTCAGAGTTAATGAAAAACCCTAAAATTCTAGATATGGTTCAAGCCATGTTTGATGACTTAAATGCAAAACTAGCAAGCTATGAAACTGTTAAGAAATTCAAGCTTTTAGCTCACGAATTTACGATTGAAACGGGTGAGTTAACTCCATCTTTAAAAATTAAACGTAAGTTTTGCTCAGAAAAATACCGTTCTGACCTCGACGCTTTATATGGCGGCGCAGCAATGAATTGACAAAAGACTGTCTTTCCATATATATAGTCTGATCTAACCGTTAACTCTTGAGGAGATTTCATGGCCCGCGTAACGATCGAAGATTGTTTAAAAAATGTTGATAACATGTATGAGTTGGTTCACGTCGCTGCAAAACGCGCTCGCCAACTTTATTTAGGCGCTGGCAAAACAATTCGTTGTAAAAACAAAGAAGTAGTTACTGCTTTACGTGAAGTTGCTGCAGGACATTTAGCAATTGGAACTGAAAACGACGAAGAAACTCATTCAGTTTAATTTCGTTTTACTCACTTAACATTTTAAATTCGATACTATTAATTAATTCACTTGCTCGACTTGAGTCAGGTGCATCTGCATTTTCCCATTTATCAAATGTGCCGTCTGATTTCATTTTTTCGATTTCTTGCTTAGTTACAACCGTTACCTTCACTTTTCCCATCATCTTATCTGCGCTAATAAAATATTTGTATCTTGATTGAATGTAATGTTTGCGCGGAAAACCATTTACTTGAAACTCAACATACTGCTCGTTTGAAGTAGAATAAATCCACTCCGTTTCCATTTTACCTTTGTCTGCATCTTTATCTACGATTTTCATTTCTTCGGTAGCCGCTAGAATTGCTTTCCAAACTCTAGGAAATTCTTCTTCAAAATCTTTAGAATTAGATAAACTTGCGTATTGTTGCTTTTTCACTTGTGGAGAAGACGAACATCCAAATGAAAATAAAACCATTAGAACGATCAAAAAGAACTTAGGAACAAAACGGAAAATCATAATATATCCACAATGATTCGATTTGGATTACTTAATGTAAATGCTTCAATTTTAGCTTTTTCAGAGTTCATATTAAACTCTAAAATCATCAATCCATCTTCTACTCTAGGAACAACATTGATTTTTTTGATTGCTAAACTCTTTGAAAAGGCGCTTTGTATTTTATCTACATCAAAATCATATTGAACATCGGCCCAAATGCTTAACACGATTCGAGACTCAGATTGTGCGTTTTGAATTTGAAAATAAGGAATGGCTTTGCTTCCGTTTATAGATTCTAAATCTAAAACCACTCGTTCATAGCCTTCATTCGATTTTGCGCGTCTAATGTCTTTGAGTTTAACAACTGTAGACTCTTTAGATCCGCCTGCAAAGAATCCTTCGGATTCATATTTTCCATTTTTTTTAGATGTAGCTTCATGCCGAACGGCAATTGCGTGAGCCTGAGAGAGTGATAGAATGAATAAAACGATTAATGTACTGTACATGTATGTCCGTTGATCCATACATGTAGATTATCTCCGGTAGTGTTTTGTTGCAAGATGGAACTGATGTCCAAAACGATAGATAGCCATCATTAATATGATACCCCAGATAGAAAACAACGCGTCAGCACCTGGTCCATTTGATGAATGGTCGTTAATATTTTCAATCATTCCGCATCCACCAATTTTAGTTGTTACACCACTACCACTACCCGCTGAAGCTGCTGAGTCTTGAGGTGCAAGACTTGATTCAGAAGGTGATCCATGGTCTGTAAATGCTGAAAAAGAATCTGTAGCTTCACAACGAGCATTATTAGCCATTGTAGGAGATCCACTCGAAGGTAATAATGACGTAGAATCATTGATTGAAATAACTAATAAATAATATTTCAAAGAATCAATCATATAAGCATTTGAATTACCTGCCGGATATTTAGAGCTTGCAAGAAATCCTAAGTTTTCAACTTTAATATAGTATGTTCCTGCAGATGCATTTAATTCAGATGTTGAATCGTAATTTACATAATTTGAACTACCAGTAAAAACATTATCAGTAATAGTTACGCCAGCTGCAGCAGCACCGGTTGAGTCAGTAATCGTAACTTTTACGTCAAAACCTGAATATAAATTGTAAGCAATTGCTTTTGCAGAAATTTGGCCACTTACGTTTGTCATTTTAAACCATTGTTCGTTTCCAACACTTGATAACTGACCAATCACTGCATACGTTCCAGAGTTTGTATTTGAAAGTACCGCTGATACGGCTCCGCCTGAAGCTTCAGCATAAGAAGAAGCAACTCCTGCTTTTGTAGTCATATCTGAACAACTGATATTGAAATCATTTACAGTTGTTGTGTTACTTGCAGTTACACTAACTGTTGTAGGAATTCCTGCAGAAGAAGTGTGAAAGCCTCGTTTAAACGGGCTACCGGAACAAATATTATGAGAGTTAACTGACCCATAATAACAGCCGGAAGCACTGCCGCCACATAATGCACTGATGGGTGCAGAGCCTTGAAATGGTTCAACCATTAAATAGTATGATCCCGGCTCTAAATTAAATAAAATATAGGAACCATTCGGATATGTAATCGCAGAAGAAATTACAGTTCCTCTGGTTTTAGAAATTGCTAATACGTGAGCGCCAAATACTGCAGTAGCTCCGCTGTAAACATAGCCTGTTACTTGTCCTCTGCCAGATGTAAAAGACGAATTTTGATATAAAACTCCGATGCCTTCAATATCATCACATGATAGTTTTGCTTGGGATCTGTATTCTAAATACACCATTGCAGATTGAAGTGCAGCAGAGTGACCTAAACCATAAGCGTGTCCAAATTCGTGTGTAGCAGCGTTTTCTAAGAATACTGAACTACCAAAACGAGATGAGTCAGAAGCTGTGGTTGTAAAAGTAAAGTTATCATCATTAAATTCTACGTCTGTTTCTACAATTGTTCCACTTTGTGAATACACATATGTAACAGCTATCGTAGAAGAACTTAATTTTTGCGATGACTGACTTGAGAAAAATACAGCGTTTCGGTAATCACGTGCATAATTTGCTGGAGTTCCTGCATTGTGACCCTGCCAATAATCAAATGAGATGTTTGCTGAGCCTGCGTATTTCCATCTTTGTAATGCATTGGTGAGTGCTGTGAAAACTTGGTTATAAGTTAAACCAGAATTATTATACCAATTTGTATAAAATGTTGGATTTGCAGGAGAAGACCACGAAAGGGCATTCCCGCTACTATTTTTTGTAAAAGTATATGCAGTTGCACGTTGAATGCTTAAATATAAAACAAATGTTGCTAATACTAAGGAGAGAATTTTCATTTCGACTCTCCTTTGGCTAACATTTTAAATAAAGTAAAACCGCCTAAGATTGCCATGAATGCAAAAGACAATGTAATCCAAATTGAATTAGATTGTGATTCTTGTTTCGTTTCTATTTCTTTAGGTGCATTTACTTTTGCTACTTCTTGATGCGCAACTTCAGAATGCTTTTCATGATCAGCTTCAAACGCATTTGCTTTTGGTTTTTCTTTTGATTGTTCAAACTGGTGTGAGGGTGCATTTGCCATTTCTTGGCCTTTTGCAACTTTTCTAAATACATCTAATGGAATTTTCGAATTATACGACATTGTACCAGCATCTTTATTTGGATCATAAACAGCTGCAGCACCTAAGCTACTTTCTAAATATAATTCACCATTTTGTTCTACAACATTGTATTTACCTGTTGTTAATCCAGGAACATCATAACTATTGTCGTCGGTGTCTTTGTTTCCTAATAAAACTACTAAGTCTTCATCGCGCTGAAATGTAGCGGCACCGGGAACATGTAATTCGGTTCCATCTTTTTCGCCGCCTGGTTGACGTAATAAAATTGAAGTTTCTTTTAATTCACCTTTTAAAACTTCGCTGATGATAAAAGTTGTATATGTAAAAATAGCTTTAGATTGTTTGCCCTTGCCCCAATCAGTGTATTGATCAGATGCACGTCCGCGAACAATGATCGGTGACTCTTTTATAACATCGTTAAAAGGACGATTTACAAAAGTCGTCGAATGAGCTGTTTGCACGCCCATTAGAATGTTTGCGTATAGAAATATACTCGAACTAATCTTCAACAAACGTTCCTCTAAATACTTCCTTGGGCCTACTCTAGATTAAGTAATAGAGAGCCCTGATTATTTCTTAAGTATAACAACGCAATGTGTTGATTGAAAGCGACAAGATTTGGCTATAAATGAAAATTTATCAATAATTTCATAGATGTGTGCTATCTACACACTAATTTATTTCTTTAGAATACGCACTGTTCCACGTCTGAATGAAAATGAGATTTAACTGTTTCACTGCTTCTACATTTTGAAACAAAACTCCAACATTTCTTGAGTCTAAAAAATAAGATCCAGACAAGTTTTCAGATCCAATCCATGCAGTAGAGTCATCAAAAATAATGTATTTGCTATGAACCAATCTTGCATATGGAATCGGTCCTGATTCTAAATCTGGAATATAAACTGCTTTTACTTCAATTCCATTTTGTTTTAGTTCAATCAATGCGGGAGATTCATTCTTTAAACTTTTCTTATCTACTAAAAGTTGCACTTTAATTCCACGTTTTGCTGCTTTGATCAAAGCATCTTGAAAGTTTCGCCATTCATCTGACTTTCCAAATAAATGAATTCCATAATCATACGTTTGCAAATAAATACTTTTAGAAGCTTTATCGATTTGATTTAAAAAAGCATCAATCGTTGGAGTAATATTTTGTGGCATTGCTTTTTGAGGTGAAGCCAAAAACTGAACTTGATCTAAATTCTTTTTAGAAACCCGTTTATATCTAACTTTTAATGATTTTTTACGAATCGGTTTTTGAAGATAAGCAGCCAACTCCCAATCCATTTTAAAAATAGACAATAGACCATTGAGTGCAATTGCGTTATCTGAACGCATTCCGACTTCGTGAATTTGGTCTAATGCTCGCCAGTCGTAGTTATTGCTACCCATAAAAAATTCTTTTTGATCAATGATAAAAAATTTAGCGTGCTGAATTCCACCAGCAATTTTAGAAAAATCGATTACTTTAACTTCAATGTTTTTTATTTCTACTAACTGTTTTGGTATTACTTGATTTGCTTTTTGAGCGTACATTTTAGAATCAACGATAAAATGAACTTTTACACCACGCTTTGCGGCCGCAATGATTTCGTTTGTTACATTATCTAGAACAGGGTCATTCGCAGTATTCGCATCATTGGTGGCATAAAACATTTCAAGATCGATGCTTTTTTTAGCCTTCGAAATCATTTCAGGCCATACGTCTTTGGCATGTCTAATTCCTGAGACTTCTAAAGAAGTGCCGACTGGAACACTTTGAATAATTTCAAACGTGTCTGCAAAAGTAGATATTGTAATTAAAATTGCAAACAATACGATTGAAAAAATTTTCACCGGTTTACTCCTTAGAATTTAGTTAAATCACATTTCAAGGACTGTTTTGGCGCAGGATATGACATTGATACACGAATATAGCCAATCAATCTAACTGGCGCCATGATTAAAGGATTCAACAATTTTGGATTACTGATCGCTTCTACTTCTATCATTTTCCCAAACTTTGTTTTTACATAACCAAAAGAATTTCCACCCATGTCTTTCAATGCTTTCAACGGATTACTTTCTTTTGGACAATTTGCAATTGCATTCATCAATGTTTGAGAATGAATTTCTTCCACTCTAGAATATGTTGTTTCATCATTAACAGTGAGAACACCTTTATCTGAAATTTTGCCTGATATATTCAATTTAAAATAATGATCATTCGTTTCAGTTTTTCCAATTCGGCTTGCACAAAACACATCAAGAACAAATCCACATTGGTTATTTGTACACATCCAATGAATTTGATGTTCCTTCACAGTCATGCAATCAACTTTTTTATTTGTTTCTGTGTCTGAAATAGTGGTTTGAATGTCTTTTGAATTTAAAATCTTATCAACGTTGTCATTTGCAAAAGTTAAAATTGAATTGAATAAAACGAATGTTAAAATTAGTGACTTCATACAGCTCCTCACTTCAATATGGATACAGTCTTTTACAAACTTTGACCCGCACTGTCAACGCCGACCTCTGCGCTTATTTTAACTTGTAATATCAAATAATTACCTTAATCTTAAGTTAATATAAGGGGAAAAATAAAATGACCAAAAAAACACTTTTTGCACGATCACTTTTAGGAATCGTTTTTTTCGTATTCGGATTAATGGGACTTCTGAAAGCAACCACGCCGCCGCCTACTGACTTGCCTGAAAAACTTTTAACATTTTCAAATGGTCTCTTTGCGAGCGGTTACTTTTTTCCACTTTTAAAAATCTGTGAAACACTTTGTGGTTTATTTTTATTAACAGGATTTTTTGTTCCTTTAGCGCTTGTCATACTTGCCCCTATTACAATTAATATTTTAATGGTTCATATATTTTTGGCAAATCAAGGCCTTCCTATTGCAATCATACTTATAATATTAATGGCTTATCTTTCATTTTTCTCAGAACCCTATAGCAAAAAAATCAAAGAATTATTTAAAGCAAAGTAAGTAATTAATTTTACCCAATACACTTAAAATTAATTTAAGCTTACTATTTCTTTCGCTTCGCAGGCCGTCCTAGCTCAAGACACGAGTAAGACGACCACGAAGTTTATTTTTCAATTAGACGAAGAGAATTTTTTTGAACGAGGAGATAAGCCACAGAAGGCTATCGACGAAGTGAGAAAAAATACGATGAAGTATAATTGGAAAAGAAACAAGTGGTGGACCGAGCAGGGATCGAACCTGCGACCAGGTGATTAAGAGTCACCTGCTCTACCAACTGAGCTATCGATCCACCTTATATATAGACGTATAAAATAGACATTTTTGCCTAGCAGTCAATGCCAAAAGGGTAAGTTTTGCCGCTTTAGCCGACTAAACTCCTCTAGAACAACTCATAGAAAGTAATGTTTTTGCAGATTTAAGACGATACACATCATGAAGAGTTAAACTCAATAGGAGTCAATTTATGCTTTCTATCGTTGGAATGATTTTAGTTTGTGTCACCGTGTTTGGAGGGTTCTTATTAGAAGGGGGCCACTTTCAAGTCTTGGTTCAACCGATTGAGGTCTTAATCATCGGTGGAGCTGCTTTAGGATCACTTTTAGTTTCGACTCCAATGAATGTAATAAAAACGTTGATAGCACAAATCCTTGCCGTATTTAAAGGCAAGACTCCTACAAAACAAGAATATATTGATTTACTCTGTCTATTATTTGATCTTACAAAAACAGCTAAAGCAAATCCGCTCTCAATCGAAGGTCACGTTGAAAATCCTGAAAATTCTGAAATTTTTAAAAAATATCCATCGGTATTACACAATCATCATGCGATTGAATTTCTATGTGATACTTTAAAAGTTCAATTGTCCGGATCAATGTCTCCGTATGACCTTGAAGATTTAATGGACGCTGACATTGCCGTTATTCACGAAGAAGAATTTAAAGCACCAGGCGCACTTACGAAAACCGGCGACGCAATGCCGGGATTAGGAATCGTAGCAGCGGTATTAGGGGTTGTGATCACAATGGGTAAACTCTCTCAAGGTAAAGAGGTGATTGGTCACTCAGTTGCTGCTGCTCTGGTAGGTACATTCTTAGGAATTTTAGCCTGTTATGGTTTTATGGGACCTTTAGCTGGAAAAATCGAATCAAATTTATCTGCTGAAGGAAAATCATTAACTGTAATTAAAGCATGTTTAGTTGCTTTTGCTAAAAACTGTGGACCAAAAGTTTGCGTTGAATTTGCAAGACGTTCGATTCCTGCTGAAGTTCGACCATCATTTAAAGAATTAGATACTGCTACCTCTGGTGGCGGTAAAAAAGCAGCATAAGGTTTGAGGTAAGAAATGGCTGAAAAAGGTGGCGATACAATCGTCATAAAAAAGAAAAAAGGCGGAGGGCACGCAGCCGCACACGGTGGTGCCTGGAAAGTTGCGTTCGCCGACTTCATGACAGCGATGATGGCATTCTTTCTCGTTATGTGGCTGATGGGTTCTGATGAAGAAACCAAAGCTGCGATTGAACACTATTTCAATAATCCATCTTCACCTTGGAAAGCTGATGATACATTAGGTAAAAGCATTGAAATTTTTCCATTAGGAAATAAAAATGGCACAGGCGACAGCATGATGAAAGGCTTAAACGGCCAATGGCCCGAAGACTTGATTACGCGTCCAAATCCAACCAATCGAAATCCATTAGCTGAAGGAATTCGAATCTCAAGAATGGTTGAAGATTTATTAGATGGAAAAGTATACGGTTTAGACATTTCTGAACATAAAATTAAATTTTCATTACCTGAAAATATTTTATTCAAAGCAGGATCTGCTGATTTAACTGAGCAAGCACGAGTAGATTTAGATGTGCTTGGGCAACTCCTTAAATCATTCAAAGGATATATTACAATTAAGGGTTACTCAAAAGAAGAAAACTTATCTGGCACTCGTTATAAAAATAATTGGGAATTATCTTTAGCTAGATCACTGAATGTAATGAATTTCTTTATTCAAAGACATGGAATGGATGAAAAGCATTTATTACCAGTTGCTGCAGGCTCTGGATTTAATACTCCAGGCAGAACGCTTGCATCTGCTGATCCAAATAAATCTCGTCGCGTAGAATTTACGATGACCTATGACGTTCCGGAAGAATAGATCCTAATAAAACTGCAATTAAAATTAAGCCAATTCCAATTGATGAGCGCGCACTTACCTTTTCATTTAAAAAAAGTACGCCCCAGAGAATTCCAAATACAGGTTGAATGTAAAGAGTTAATGCCATCTTGGAAATTGGCAGAAACTGTAAAAGCCACATCCAGTAAAGATACCCAACTGCGGTTAATATCATTCCTAAAAATGCAAAACGAATAAATTCATTAAAATGAAAATCGCCAAACAAAACAGCTAAACCTGAAAGTCGATCAATTCCATCTGTGGAAACATTAAAAAGAAACATAGATGTATCGCCAATTAAAATTGCAAGTGTCATAAAAATAATCGGATCTCGCACTTTGAGTGCTGGTTTTGAAATAATTGTATACAACCCTTCACAAATTAGAGCTGACATAAAAATTAAATTCCCAACGACTCGATTGTCATTGAGTTTAGTGAACTTCTCTACTGTTCCTTCAGATAAATAAAAAATTCCACTGATTGCTAAAATAATTGAAAAAAATTGAAGTACATTCATGCGCTCTCGCAAGATGAGCATTGCCAACACAATTGTAATCAAAGGTTCGATCGCAATCATCACAGCAGCGTCCGTTGCATGTGTGAGTGATATTGCTTTTAATTGCAAAAATGGTGATACAAAAAAAGTAAGAAGTCCAACTCCTAAAATTCTCAAATCTGTCTTGGTTTTTGTAGAACGAATGAACTTTGCAAAACGAGATTGATTACCATTCCACAGGCAGGCAATTAACAAAGGTATTAATGCAAAGAAATGTCGTAAAAATGATATTTCGAGTGGGTGAAATTTGCCCATTAATGACTTACTCACTGCATACGCAGAAGACCAAGCCACAGAACATAAAATTAAACCAATGAATTTCATAAAATGTTATATAATCATACTATGGCTTCAAATAAAAAACCAAAATCAAAAACTGTTAAAGAATCTATTACAACAATGACAGAAATTGTATTGCCATCCCATACTAATCAATTGGGATCAATTTTCGGCGGACAAATCATGGCATGGATTGACGTCGCTGGAGCAATTGCAGCCACAAGACATTCTCGCTGCGTATGCGTTACTGCAAGCATTGATACATTGAACTTCGTAGCTGGGGCTCGCACAGGAGATGCCGTTATTTTTAATGCATCAGTCAACTATGCGCATCGCACGTCAATGGAAGTAGGCGTTCGAGTTGAATCTGAAAATGGAAGAACGGGTGAACGTAAACACATTGCGACTGCGTACTTAACTTTTGTCGCTCTCGATGAAGATCTTAAACCAACTGAAGTTCCACAATTAATTGCTGAAACAGCTGAAGAAAAACGTCGTTATGAAAATGCAAAATTGAGACGTGATGCTCGGTTGAAATTGAAACAACAACTTCAAAAAGAAAAAAAATTATAAACCTTTGTGAGTCCCGTCACAATATGGCGGATTTTTAGTTTGCTTGCACATACAAAGCCAGACTTTTTTCTTTTCTGTGATTGAAAATTGTTTCGGCGAAATTCCCGTATTTTTGTGTGAAGAATCACAAAGCGGCTGACGCTTTGATAGCCCACACGCACACCACCAGTATTTTCCTTCATCTAATTCCATCTCAAATGGTTTTTTGTCTGCAATTTTAGGCGTGCTCATTTTGTGACCTACCCTTTTTAATCTAAAACGTCTGTATCTTCTTTTTGGTGATATTTTACAAACTCTTCTTCAAACATGAGCGTGCCTGGACGAGCGCGATCGATGTACAACGTTCCATCTAAGTGATCGAACTCATGTTGAATCACAATTGCTAAAAATCCTTCAGCAGTAAAATTGTGTTTTTTGCCATGACGATCTAAATATTCAATGTGAATTTTATTTGGTCTATCGACAAGTGCACGCATGCCGGGCACTGAAAGACAACCTTCCCAATTTGCGTCGGTCTCTTCTGTTTCAGGTGTAATTTTTGGATTAATGAAAACTTGTAACCCTTGCGGTGCTTTCGTTTTGTATCTCGGATGATCTTCTTCAAACTCAATCACTGCAACACGTTTACTCACGTGAACCTGAGGAGCGGCAAGCCCTACTCCACCATATTCGTGCATTGTCTCAATCATTGAATCAATGAAATCTTGAAACTCTTTGGTTTTAATTTCAGATTGAGGAACTTCTTTTGCTTTTTCTCGTAAAACGGGATTTCCCATTCTCGCGACTTTTAAAATTGCCATGAGAGATTTATGCCATTTTTTTTGAAATTTGTCTAATGAATCGCGTTAAAACCGCTGTGCAAGCCAAAGCGTTTTAGATCCACTAGAATTTTTTTCGGTGGCAAGTGCTTTTAGTTTAGACTCTGAATCGTAGTTATGTCCGTCGATTCCTTCTGAAGAAATACACAACGCCATTTCCGTTGCGGTCTCAAGCATTTCTTTATCCCAATAAGTATTTCCTGCTGCAAACAAGGGAGCCACGCCGATGCGAGAAGCAATTTGTTTTGCTTTTCCGTCGCGATATGGAAGAGGTGTGACCAATTGTTCGGTCAACACCCCCTCCGCCACGATTGCGGAGACACCGATGATATGATCTTGTTGTATACCAAATCCCCGCGTGGCTTCTTGTACGTTCCAGATGGGTGATGCCGACACCACCCAAATTTCAAAACCTGCATTTACCAATGAGTGAGTTAACGTTCTCATCGGTTCAAAAACTGCGTGGTTAAATCGCTCTCTTAAAAATACTTGAATCTGTTCACGCAAATCATCTTCAAGCATTCCTGCGTTCCATTGTGCGAGCCAACCGTATGCTTTGAGTTTGTCTCCTGACTTTACTTCATTCCAATATTTCTCCCAAGTGCAATTCGGCTTGTTCCATTTTTTTTCAATTTGGAATTGGAAAAATTCTTCCCCTATGTCGCCGCGCCAGAGTGTGCCATCTGCATCAAACACTGCGACCTTTCTGCCTCTAGGATCTTGTTCATGTCTTTCAATGAACTCAGTTATTTTTTTGTGAATTTCCTGATCAAATGTTGCCATACATATTGGATATAACCTGCGATCAGGGGTTTTGCCAATTTCTATTCCCAACTCTAAGCCTTGTCGCATTAATCGAGATGACATTGGGGTACCTCCGTGTTACTGATGTTAATAGTTTCGGACTTTTTTCAAACGAGTTGAGAACAATTTTGAATCATGGAATTTGACAAGTACTCTTCAACCTATCACGAGCATGTAAAAAAATCCTTAAGCGGAACCGGCGCCGATCGTGGCGTAATTCTTGAAGTGAAGGCAGAGCGTTTCGTGCAGCTCGTTCAAACTCAAATCAATTATAAACAAATGGGTTTCAATTCTACCGAAGAGCTTCCTATCTTAGATATAGGCTGTGGCATTGGATTATATGACGAGTATTGGAAAAAAACTTTTCGCAACATAGTTGGAGTAGATCAATCAGCAGAGTCTGTAAAAGTAGCTGCAAATACAAATCCTGAATGTAAATATATTCATTATAGCGACAAACGTATTCCCCTAGAAGACTCAAGTGTAGCTGCAGTTGTGGCTGTGTGTGTCGTACATCACGTGCCCCCTGCGCAGTGGCAAGAATTTTTCAATGAATGTGCCCGCGTATTAAAAAGCGGCGGAATTTTTGCCGTCTTTGAACATAATCCGTTTAATCCTGTTACTCGCAGAGCCGTTGCAAATTGTGAATTTGACCAAGATGCTGTGCTTATTAAGCCAAATCAAGTGAAAGAATTTGCTACACAGGCAGGATTGCAGACGATAGAATCAAATTATATTTTGTTTTTTCCGTGGAAAGGAAAAGTTTTTCGCGCAGTTGAAAACAAACTCAACTGGCTACCTCTCGGCGGACAATATTATTCAGCATTTAAAAAACCTTAATTGGTTAAATTTAATTGGGGACAAAAATGAGCACAAACGAAACTGGTAAAAAACGTGTTGAAACCGACACAATGGGAAACATCGAAGTTTTAGATTCAAAATATTGGGGAGCACAAACGGAACGCTCACTTCATCACTTCGACATTGGTGGAATCACATTTACACGTCCTTTAATCAAAGCTTTGGGCGTGATTAAATATTCTGCTGCCAAAGTAAATCAAGAATTAGGATTACTCCCTGCCGACAAAGCAGATTTAATTTGTAAGGCTGCTCAAGAAGTTATTGATGGAAAACTCGATGCACACTTTCCTCTATGTGTATTTCAAACAGGCTCGGGCACTCAATCAAACATGAATGCAAATGAAGTTATTTCAAACAGAGCAATTGAAATAGCGGGCGGTGAAAAAGGTTCTAAAAAACCAATTCATCCAAATGACCATGTAAACATGTCGCAATCTTCAAATGATTCTTTTCCAACTGCGATGCACATTTCTGCAGTTTGTGAAATTCATGAAGCTCTTATTCCTTCATTGAAAAAATTGCGCGCAACACTTGATTCAAAAGCAAAGCAATATAATTCAGTAATCAAAATTGGCCGCACTCATATGCAAGATGCGGTTCCATTGACATTGGGCCAAGAAATTTCTGGTTGGGTTATGCAACTTGATAATTGCATGAAGCGCGTAAATGCCGCCCTCGATGGATTATATGAATTAGCTTTAGGTGGTACTGCCGTGGGAACCGGTCTCAATGCTCCCGTTGGTTACGACGTAAAAGTGGCAGCGGAGATTTCTAAAGTAACAAAATATCCGTTTAAAACAGCTCCCAATAAATTTGAAGCACTTGCCGCTCATGATGCTTTGGCGTTTGCATCTGGCGCTTTGAGAACATTGGCGGGCGCTTTATTTAAAATTGCAAACGATGTTCGATTGCTTTCTTCTGGCCCTCGCTGTGGAATTGGTGAAATTAAAATTCCAGAAAATGAACCAGGTTCTTCAATCATGCCAGGCAAAGTTAATCCAACTCAATCTGAAGCAATGACTATGGCGTGTGCCCAAGTGTACGGCAACGATGCCGCGGTAGCATTTGCAGCCACTCAAGGACATTTCGAATTAAATGTTTTTAATCCGGTTATGATTCACAATGTTTTACAATCTGTTCGCATTTTAGCTGATGCAATGATTTGTTTTAATGATCACTGTGCTGTTGGAATTGAACCAAACCTTGAGCGCATTAATAAAAACTTAAATGATTCTTTAATGCTTGTGACTGCATTAAACACACATATTGGATATGATAAAGCCGCCAAAATTGCGAAAGAAGCATACAAAAACAATAGCACCCTTAAAGAAACAGGCGTGAAGCTTGGATTCTTAACTGCAGAACAATTTGATCAGTGGGTGAAACCAGAAAACATGATCTCACCCGGGTAAAAATGTTCCAAAAGTTCAATCTGCTTCGTTCTCAACAAAAAAATAAACTCACCGTACTGGTGTGTACGACTCGTTTATTTTTTTGTTTGCGGCCTTGCATATTTTCCTTTTGAAACATTTTTGAGTGAACTATGAGCAAAATAAATCAAAATAATGGGACGTTTTTTTGTAAGGGTGAAAAAATTGTTTTAAGACGTGATGGCATATTCATCGCAGACGGAATCGAAATAACGCACGAACAAACCAAAGATCTTTTTTACCGCTCGATAGATTTCGACCAAGAAAATAAAACTTATTTTTTAAAAGTGGGATATGAACGTCTCGATATTGAAGTAGAAGACACAGCTCTTTTTGTAAGATCAATTGACCGAACTAAATCTGGATATATTGCAAACCTCACCAATAAAGAAAGTGTGGGTATTTCTGAAAGTTCGCTAGAATATCAACCAAATCCTGCTAAGCATGGACTTTATTTAATTGTAAAAGATAAACCTGTTCCCATGAATCGAGCTAAATTTTTATCAGCCGCATATTATGATTTACTCAAAGACTTACAACAAACTGGTTCAAATTACTTTTTATTAAACAATGGCAATGAATTTCAAATCACCACTCTACAAACTACTCCAAGCAAGTAGCATTTATTTTTAAAATATTTTTATATGCAAAAAAACCTAAATCAGTTGAATAACGTGTTCGAATATTTACAATTTGTCCACGTTCACATTGAGCTAGTAACTTTTGATGAGCTACATCTGCATAATCTGTATCAAATGTTCCAATGATTACATTTTGATCTGACTCCGCTTCAATGGCTCTTGATTTCTTTGATGAAACATCGATTGCTTCGTTCATTGAAAACTCATGTACGCTCTTGCCAAGTCCAATTGCGCAACCCCACTGCATCGTAATTAAAATTAAAGTAATTATTTTTTTCATAATTTAGGCTTTACTGTTTGTTGAACTGAGGCAACTGATTCGCAAAATGCTTTCGCAGTAACCGTTCTTGTGGTCCATAACAAATACCAACGTCCATAGTATTTTGTATACACTCCTGAAATTTTGCCATTCGGACATTTAGATTTTAATCCATCAATTGCTTCATCTACAAAAGAATTGCTAAAATAAATTCCTAAAATTGCCCAAGTACTGCCTTCTGATTCTATTGGCATTGATCTGTTTTGCGGAACTTGTGACATTGAAACACTATTCATGTGTGCGCACGCTGGCATGAATGCCATCAATATTAACATTGCAATTTTATTTTTCATAATGAGCCTCTTTTTTGTGCATCAGCACCTTGATTTGGATAAATACAAAAACCTGATAATTTGACAATTTCACCGCTAACGACTGGGTACTTATTTGTCTCACGCATCGAAGTCACTCCGGTTAAATTATGAGTAGGACATGCTTCTAATAATTTTTGCGGCAATTCATCGGCGTATCGATCTGAGAAAACTACGTTTCCTGTTTTAGGTCCATACGTAATCATTTCCCAAACACTCGAAACAGTATTGGATGCTTTTTGAAAAGATCGACTAGTAGTTGCTGCATTGGCGATTTTACTGGCCTCACGTACATTAATGCCTGTTTCTGATCCCATCACTTCGACTTTTATTAAATTTCCTTTTGAATTATCAATTTCACCGATTTCTACATGGTGTAAATGCGAACACGAAGTAAAAAGCATTACACATGAGAAAATTTTGACCACTCCATGCGTTATTTTATTCATTTTGTAATTTAATCTTATGGTCCTTTTTAAATCAAGTAGATTCATGTGAGCACTCATTCTATAATATGCTTAATGTCCATCGATTATAAAAAAGCTACTCATACGATTGTCGTAAGTGACATTCACTTGGCAGATGCAGAACCCCCGCATCCGCATAATCCTCTTTGGAAAAAATTTAAACGTCCTGAATTTTTTATTGATGAAACTTTTCAAGATTTTTTAACTACGACACAAAAGAAAATAAATGGCGATATCGAATTAATTTTAAATGGAGATATTTTTGATTTTGACTCTGTAATGGCTATGCCTGAAGACAGACGAATGCACATCAATTGGCTCGAGCGAATTCGCGGTTTGGATCCAGAAGAAGAAAAATCAAAATTTAAAATCAGAACGATTCTAGATGATCATTCTGTGTTCGTACAAACTATGCGAAATTTTCTTTCAGAAAATAACAATCGTGTGATCATAGTTATCGGCAACCACGATATTGAATTACACTGGGGAATTGTACAAAATATTATAGCTGAACGATTTGGCTTAACAAAAGAAACACAAGATCGAATACGATTCGTAGAATGGTTTTATATTAGTAACGAAGACACATTAATTGAACATGGAAATCAATACGATGCTTATAGTTTGTGTACGAATCCAATTAATCCCATTATAAAAAAACATAAACGTTATTTATTACGACTTCCATTTGGCAATCTTGCTGGAAAATATATGTTAAACGGAATGGGACTGATGAATCCTCACAGTGAAGCAAGTTTTATTAAAGATTCAATTGGCGAATATTTACGATTTTTTTATCGCTATGTTTTACGAACTCAACCTTTTTTAATGTGGAGCTGGTTTTGGAGCGCGATGGTTTCTCTCATCGTAACTGTTACAGAAGGATTAAAGCCTGCTGTAAGTGATCCTCTCACCATTGCAGACCGACTAGAACATATTGCTGAAAAATCGAATTCAAATGTGAAAACAGTTTTATCTATGAGAGAACTTCACGCGCATCCAGCGGCGTTAAATCCGATTTCTGTTTTACAAGAACTCTGGCTTGATCGAGCAATTCTTTTTGCCTTGGTTGTCTATATCAGTTTTGAAATCATGATGTTCTATCATTTATTTGCAAAATTTTCGATTTGGTTATTTGTCATTCCGTTTGTTCTATTATTGCCAGCATTTATTTTTTATTCTCGTTCGATTCGTTCTGGAATTCAAAAAGCATTAGCTGAAGCGTTTGAAAAGATTCCGGTAGCTTGTACAATTACAAAAGTAAAACGCACCATTCACGGCCACACTCATATCGCTAAACACAATACAGTAGAGGGTGTTGAATATATCAATACAGGAACATGGTCACCTTCTTACGAAGATGTAGAATGCACAAAACCGTATGGCATTAAATGTTTTGCATGGATCAAACCCAGTCAATCTGGCGCTCGCATTGCTGAACTTTATGAATGGACGGCAAATGGTGCAAAACTCATCGAAAAAGAAAAATAAATGAAAGCAGATCAAGAGCTAGTTCGTAAAATCAAAGACTGGGTTTTAAAATTCGAAAGACAAAAATTACGCTTACCTATTTTTATTGGAATGAATGGTCCTCAAGGAATTGGCAAATCTACTTTATGCGCAAACTTGATAGAAGAATTTAATAAAGAAAACATTAAAGCAATTCACGTTTCGATTGATGACTTTTATTTAACACACACAGAACAAATAAAACTTGCTGAAGCCAACAAAGGCAATCCATACTTGCAGATGCGTGGGTACCCTGGAACACATGATTTAACTTTAGGTTTGCAAATTTTGCAAAATCTTCAAAACCATAAACGTGAATTTTTAATTCCTCGCTATGATAAATCAGCTAACAAAGGCAAAGGAGAGCGCTTACCTGAATCTGATTGGACAAAGGTTGATACAACCATTGATGTAGTTATTTTCGAAGGATGGATGCTTGGGTTTATTCCTGTTGAAAAAGTAAATGATCCTCACCTTGCTCAAATTAATGAGAACCTTAAAAAATACTCGGTTTGGCATAAAATCATTGATGACTATATTATATTAAAACCTGAAGAGTTTGATTCCATTCAAACATGGCGAATAGAGGCTGAAAAACAGCAGAAAAAGCTAAAAAAATCTGGCATGAAGTTTAGCGAAGTCAAAGCATTCATAAAAAAGTTCATTCCCGCTTATAAGCTATACCTAGAATCATTTTATGCGGCCAAAAAACCCAGAAAGTGCCTAACAATTACTTTAAACCATAAACACGAAATGATTGCATTTCACGAAGAATAGTGTGTGTTTAAAGTACACACTACCAATATGATTCAATTAAGCGCATGATGAAATTGTGGGGAAATAGTTGGAGGGAGTCAACTATGAAGCCGCTTATTCACATTATCTTGTTCGCATTTCTATTTTTATTTTACATTAATCAAAGCAATGCTGCCGTCGTCAATGGGTGCATCGATCTTACAAACTGCAAAGAAAGTGATACCGCTTTTTATTCATGCTGTGTAGACGGCTGGAGATGGAACATCAATTCAATGACTGGAACCGTAAATAAAACCGACTACGAAGGTGGCGGTTGTTTATTTAGTTTACTCAATTCTTGTTCAAAATCTGCCAATGGTGCGATTGAAGTACCGATGATTGTACAGTTTGATCTGAAGCAATTTAAAACGTGTGATCCAACAAACGAAGCTTGTTTGAATTTAAATAAAGAACTCATCAAGCATCAGTCTGAAGGATCACCACGGATTATGTTTAGAACTGATTTGAAATTGAGATAATTAACCGTGTCCGCCTTTTAGAAAACCTTCGCTAAGGTAACTTGCAGACTTGCGAACATTGGGGCGATCGAAAAATTCTTTTCCCAGAACTAGCACTTGTTCAAGATTTTGTTCATCGGTGGGAATTGCATAGAGTGCGCGTCTAAACTGTGAGGCGCCGTCAACTCCTGCCGAAAACCAAGTCATAAATTTTCGCATTTGAATTCCTACGAAATAATCGGGATGAATTTTTTTCATAAGTTCAAACAAACGTTGAATCAATCGCCAATACGCTCTCTCTTCGGTGGTTTCGTCGTATTTAAATAATTCTTTGCGTCCCATTTCGCGTGCGATTTCTTGAAATATAAATGGATTGCGTAAAGCCCCCCGTCCAATCATAACTGCATCGACACCTGAGTTTTTCAAACGCTCCACTGCTTGCACCGCCGACAAAACATCTCCGTTGCCTATGATTGGAATCGGAGATTTTGATTTTACTTCTGCGATAAAATCCCAATTGGCTTCACCTTCATAACCTTGAGCGCGCGTTCTACCGTGAATCGCAACCCACTCGACTCCTGCTTCTTTTGCAGCAAATACACATTCAAGTGCATTCAACGATGAAGAATCCCAACCGGTACGAATTTTGATTGTTAATGGAATTTGTATTGCACGTTTAATCTCACTCAATACACGATTTAATTTCGTTGGATCTTTCATCATGGCAGACCCTGCTCCTTTATTTACTACTTTCGGAACCGGACATCCCAAATTGATATCTATAAAATCAACGCCAGATAGTTCTAACATGTGTGCAGCTTTTGCCATGTGTTCGGCTTCTTCACCAAATATTTGCAATCCTACCGGGCGCTCTTCTTCAAAAAATGCGCAGAGTTCTTTTGTCTTTCGAGATTCGTATTGCAAACCAGTTGCTGAAACTAATTCAGAAATGACAACCGCTGAACCCATTTCGCGCATCAACAATCGAAAAGGTGCACCGGTGATTCCAGCCATAGGAGCCAACACAAAAGGAAAATCTATTTTATGTTTGTGAATGGTAAGCATTACTACTACTGCCTTTTAATTTAGTTCAGCGACAACCACTTTTTCGTGCCGATGATTGCACTCATGTCGTTAATTTCTTTTGGTACACCTGAAGTCAGCACTTCACATCCCTTGTCTGTAATTACGACATCGTCTTCGATTCGAACACCGATGCCACGATATTTTTCAGCAACTGTTTTATCATCGTGAAGAACGTAAAATCCTGGCTCAATGGTAAAGCACATTCCAGCCTCTAATTTACGAGGAGTACCGTCAAGGTAATATAATCCAGCGTCGTGCACATCCATTCCTAAAAAGTGGCCTGTGCCGTGTGGATAATATTTTTTAAATGTTTGGGTACGAATGGCATCTTCTAGCGGTCCCGAAATAAATTTAAGCTTAATCATAGCTTTCGTAAGTTCTTCAACTGCAAATGTATGAAGCTCAAGCATGGTAACACCCGGACGAGCTTTTTTAATACACTCTTTTTGAACATCGAGAACAATCGAATAAATTTCTTTTTGAGCGTCTGTAAATTTTCCATTTACGGGAAAAGTGCGAGTAATGTCAGCGGTGTAATAGCCGTACTCTCCCCCTGCATCGATTAAAAGCAAATCTCCATCTTGCATCATTCGATTGTTTTCTACGTAATGAAGAATTGTTGCATTCGCACCTGATGCAATGATTGAAGGATAACCGTGGCGATCACATCCTTCGTTTCGAAAAATATATTCAATCAATGCTTCAATTTGAAATTCGTTAATGCCTGGCTTACAACGAGCCATCGCTTCAGAATGAGCGCGTGCCGAAACTTCGCCTGCTTTTCGCAATAAAGAAATTTCTTCAGCATTTTTTGTTAAACGCATTTCACCTAAAATATCATTGGCATCATAAATAGGTTGAAGCCCACGACCGGTTCTTCCCATAGATACGCGAGCCTGATCCATCATTCTTAAAATTTTAGTATCTAGTTTTTCAACACCGTGTATGTTTTGTGAACGCAAAAAGCTATAATATACACGCTCTGCTTTTTGCAAAATCGGAAGCATGATTGTTTCAAACTCATCAACGACATACGCACGATTTGCACCATATTTAGAAGTAGCTCCTTCAACTCCTGCTCTGTAACCATTCCAAATTTCTTTTGCTAAATCTTTCGGACGAACAAAGAGCAAGAACTCTTGTTTTCCACCTACATTAGAAAACACTGCGATGGTATCTGGCTCTTCAAATCCTGTTAAATAATGGAAGTTTGAATCTTGGCGAAATTTAAAATGTACATCAAAGTTGCGAACCATTTCAGGATGTGCAGGGATTATGGCAACTGTATTAGCAGCTTGTTTGGCCATTTGAGAAAAGAAATTTTTACGACGTGCTTCAAAATTAATGGGTGATTTCATAATGACCCATCATGACTTAAAATCAGTGATTAGAAAAGGAAATTGATTCAGCACCACCAGCTTCAACTGCACCAGATGTCGTAGAATTTACGCGTTGCTGATTAGAACTCTTCGAAGATTTTGCGCCCTGGTTGCTTGGGTTACTAACAGCAAATTCACCTTTAGAACCATTTTTTGACTTAGCAGCGTCAGATTTTGAATTGCTCTGACTTAATCCCTTTGAGCTTTTTCCAGGGGAATCATCGGCATCATCATCTGCAGATCCTCCTTCTGGCAATTTACTGATTTCTTCTTTTAATTTTGACTGTGCTTTTTCGAGAACATCTATTCTTTCTTTGTTTCGTTGTTCTTGTTCTTTCTTTTGTAGCTCAATTGTTTTAGCGAATACTTCATTTCGAAGTGATTGCCGTTCAGTTTCAGATATTTTTTTGCCATTGGACTGCATTTTATCGAGACGCTGCAAATATTCGATTTGAGCTCTTCTATACTCTTGATCAGCCTCTGATGCCGCATATACATTAGCCGTTATAAGTAACGTTAAAATAATAAATAATTTCATATATTTAGACCGATTTTATCCCCATAAATATTACTTGAGTTAAATTATCAACTTATTGTATAATATCTATAATATATAGGGCAAGTACAAATTGGGGATTTTTCACTGGGGGAACACATGAAATACCTACTTTTAATCATTTTTATGTCTATTCCAATAATTACTCATGCCGACTTAGGCAGTAATTTACAATTGGACTCTGAAATTTGCGCGCAAAATCCTGCAGATGCAAAGTTTGGTTTAAGATCTTGTGCTGAATTAAAAACAAAACTAACTGACCAAGCTAAACAAGATGCTAGAAATTACTTATACTTTTATAAAAATCAAAAAAGAATTTTAGGTATAAATAATTATTATGGCCTTTGCAAAGTTCATTCAGATCCGATTGGAAATATAAAAGAATATCCTCAAGACGTTAATACAAATAATTATTATTGCCTTGGTGGCGGTACTTGCCAAAACGAAAATGGTTGGACGAATGGTCTTCGAATTAAATCTATTAAAAAATCGTATCTAGATGTCAAAACTGAAATTGCTGCTGAGTCAATTCATATCTCAACAACATGTTTACCATATCAAAATGAAATTAATAAAATTATCAATGGTGATCCAAACTATAAATACCACGAAAAGCTCAAAGTTGTACGTGCTCAAATCAAACAAATGGGTCGCGACTTCTCTACAGCAAGCTATAGTGACTTAACTGCAATGTGCTCTGGTACTTATGAGCTAAAAGATTCATTTCAATCAGGCAATAAAGTCGGAATGACAGGAAAAAACTCTGCTGGTCAAAATACAGATCGATCAACTAGCATGTGCCATCTCGTGTTTGCTCAAATGCAAATTGAAAGAGCATTACAAAGTTTAGTTCGATGTGAAGTAGTAGATAGATCTAATGATGAAAATTTCAAACAAATATACTATTCTCAAAATTTCAATTTAGATAAAATTCGCTCACAAAATGTTTTAAATGCATTTAGCAATGTAATGAATGCGCCCAGCAAAAGCTCAATGATAAATACTTATATCAGTGCTACTCAACATACTTATGATACGGCAATTCATAAAATAAATACCTCTAGTGTTGACTCAGACTTTGCAAACATTACACATTTAGAAGGCTGGCTTGACGAACACAATAATGCAAGAACAGATTTAAATTTTTGCGACGATACACACAACCAAAATACAACGCAAAATATTCCTGTAAATCAATCTAATTCTGTTTTAAGTTTATTAACTGGGTTAATGATGATTCGCAGAAAAAAACCAGTATATTTAAAATCAAAATATAAATTATTATTTACGTTTTTATTTTCGATATTAATTTTAATAGCACCTAAAATATCACAAGCAGGCGGATGGTCTGCAAGCCCACTTGAAGATTATGGTACGATCAATCAAAATGTTACTTGTGGAAATAAAACTTTAGTTGCACCCACTACTTGTGAAGACGACCATTATACCGGATCTCATCACTATGCATATTGGAGAAATAAATATAATAACTGTATTAATAATACACTTGGGATGGGTTACGAAGTTTGTAAGCAAAGAAAAAGACGTGCATTAAGTCGTTACAGTGATTATGCACAATGTGCTGCAAATCAAATTAAGAAATTGAATGATCAATGTAATAATGGGCCTCCAAATCCTACACCAGATGTTGGAAATATTACTGACATTTCATCAAATGGAATCGATTCTGCTCATGAAGCAGCTGAACTCACTGGCAACCAAGAGGGCATGCTTGTTGACAATCAAAATCCGAATAGCCCAAAATTTGATGCGAAAACTTCTGAAGCAACGGCAGGTGATAAAATTGCTAGCAAAACAAATTCTAAATCTTCTAAATCGAACGAATACAAATCTGCTTTAGCTCCGACGACTGATGGCCTGCTTGGAGCAGGAATGTCTCAAGGCGGTGGAGTTGGTCCCGCATTCAAACCAAATATGGGCCAAGACGATAAAAAAGAAAACGTCGAAACTTTTGCTGAGAAAAAAGTAAAATCTGAAGACAATACAGAGTTTGCAAGTGCTAACAAAAATGCACAAGGTTCACTCATGCATGCAAGTGGCCTGAGCGGCAATGACGTTGATTTAAATGATGTCGGTGGAGCTGCTGCAATCGAACTAGGCGGACGCGCTCCCGGCAGTCTTTCTGGAGACGAAGAATTTGATGATTATCTGAAACGAGTTGGTTCGTTATCTTTGTTTGAGCGAATTCATCCACACAAAGTTAAATTAAGCAAAACGATCATGCTCAATAATATGAAAATGAAATTTCAACAAATGAGACCGTAGCTAAAATTAAATCGATTTATGGAGGTGGCTTTCGGTGCAAACTTAGCCTTACTTCATTTACATATGCTGAATAACTTGACCCAGCGTTTGCTGCATAAATTCGAACAACAATAAATTTAAAAGGTTTTGAAGAGCTTTGCGCACTCGTATCCAACCAAACATAATTACTTAAATTAGATAAATTATTTTGTGAAATATAAATTTGCCCATTATTGTTATTTGAATATGTAGAAATTGCAGTATCAAATTGACTTGATCCGTTTATATAGAGTTGCGCATATGCGGCCGATAAAGTACCACTTGTATTTGTTACTGCATTTACCATCATTTCAAGTCCATCGTAATCATTTAAATTTAAGCTAGTTACATTAAAATGTACTTCTGCGTACCCAGTAGTTCCACCGCTACTTGTTCCACCTTGTGCAATTACATAATTTCCATCGCCATATGAGATATTGGAAATTTCAGTAGGACTTGGGGTTTCTGATACTGTTGGATAACTAGTTGGAGTTGAAGGTAATGTAGCTGCGTTGCTTGTATAAATTCTATGTCCTGCACTTTGAATACCAAATTTTAATAATAAATCTTTATCACATACTACTGCAATATTCGGAGTTGATTGATTGTATGTAACCGGAATATTAACTGATGTATCTCCCAATAAATCAGTTGTCAGACCACCTAAATAATATCCTTTTTGTGCTGCTGGAATTTCATCATTATTATTACAAGTTAATGTAGTTGGATAAACACCATACACATCAATACGTCTATTAAAGCCTGGTTGTACATCTAATTGAATCATAGAGCCACTTGGTGCCATTTCTGAAATTTTACCTTGGCCAACTCCATGCATATTAAAAGGTTGAATAATTCTACAATCGTGTAAATCGTTATCTTGTAATATTCCCGAGCCAGTGACATTAATTGCAAAACATGAAATATCATTTATTGATTGCGGATCACCATTTGCATTTGGTGGCAAAAATAATGAATAATAACCGGTTGAGCTAAAAACATTTTGAACCGAATAATCATCATTTTGTTTTTCTAAATTAATCATTAATTTATGTGAATTAATATCTTTAGGATCTTTTAAAGAACATCCTACTGATAAAACTAATGTAAAAAATATTATAATTTTTATTATCATTATTTAATCACTCCCACAGACAAATGCACTAATCCACCAGGTACTAGATTCACTGGAGGCAAAAAGCTTCCATTTCGATTAATGAATTCTGGGGGTGGCTGTTTCATTTCTTGTTTTGCTGACTGTTCTGTCTGAGCTGTTACCGATGCACCCACAACACTTTGAACTGTAGCTAAAGCTAAATTTCCACCTGATGATTTTTCTCCACCTTTACCTTGTCCGCCTTCGCCTTTTTCATTTGAACCTTTTTCAGAACTACCTTTTTCTGAATTTGATTCGGCAGGTTTGATCGTAACCGCAGCATCAAACGTATTATCAACTGCTTTTGACGAACTCACAACAGATTGCATTTCAGAAGAACTCACTTTTTGAACCGTAGGAGCATTTTCTGAAGTTTGCGATGGGCCAGTTGCGCCTGCAGCACCACCTGTACCGCTTGGAGCAGAAGCTGCAGCACCAAAATTAGCAGTCAATGCCTCGCCTTGTTTGACTAAAACGGGAGCTGCACCAGAAATATTTCCTACAGCAACAATTCCACTCACTACAACTAATTTTGGAATTGAAACCGCACCATTTGCTCCTTTAGGAGCATCTATTACAAACTCAGTACCACGAACACCCATCACAGAGTTTCCCACTTTGTATTGGACCTTGCCTTTGTCTCCTACTTTTTTTGTAACGAGCGATCTCATTTTACCGAATAATAATGAAAATGTTCCTGTTCGATTGTCTGTGCTTTTTAATGCGTAATCTGAAACTTTAAATGAACTATTTGCGCCTAAGTCGATAATCGATTGATCGGTAAATAAAAGTTTCGCAGAAGCGCCGGCTTCGGTATTCACGACATCATTATTTGCTAATGTGTCTCCTGGATTTGCAGATTTAGAGGTACCACTTGCTGATTTAATTGTGACCTTGCCGTTGATAACAGCGATTTTTCCGATAATTGCATCGTCAGCTATCGCAGCAGTTGCAAATGTCAGAACAAATAAAATTGTTAAATTTGTAAATTTTTGAAAAAGTTTCTTTTCGATTGAGTACATATTGAATAGACTATGGCTCAAATGAGAAATTTTCAAACATTGATTTACTTCTTGTTCGTTGCAGCATTTTTACAAAATCCCAACGTTTTTGCTGCAGGATTAACAATGACCGCAGGAGAAGCTGAAGTTGCTCAAGCAGAAGCATCTGCAAACTATCACAATCAAAAATATGATGCGGCTTTATTTCAATTACGCAATATAGTGAATGCGACAGAGCCTGGCACGAAAGCAAACGTTGAGGCGCTTGAAATGATGGCCCTTATTTTTCGTCAACAAAAAGACGACGCACAAGCTGCAGGAATTTATAAAAAACTTTTAGCTTCTGCTCCTGAAAACGTAAAAGCTCCTTATCATTTTGAATTGGGAACTTTACGCTTTCAAAAAAAGAACTTAGAAGAAGCGCAAGAACACTTTGAATATTCAAATAAAGCCGGATTTAATAAAGGCACTTCTCAATTTTTTCTTGGATTGATTGAGTTTTCTAAACAACGTTATCGCAAATCATTGAAACTTTTTAATGAGTCGTTTGAACAACCTGATTCTGAAGTTTTACGTGCGGCTTTGCGATTTTATTTAGGAAATGTTTATTTGCAATTCGGTAAAACGGAATCTGCAATCATGAATTTCAAAATTGCAGCAGCGAACACGGATGATAACCCAATATCTGCAAATTCTGCCAAAGGAGCAAAACAAGCACTATCTCAACTTGATAAATCAAGATTTTATGGAAGCGGTAGCCTGCTTACACAGTATGACTCAAACGTTCAGTCAAATCCAATTGATGTAGCAAGCGCCTTGGGTGCAAGCTATCAAGCTTCATTTAAAAATATTATTTCTGCGAATGTGGGATATACCACACCTTCAACACGTGAGTTTCAAATTTCTCCAAATTATTCTTTTTATGGAAATTATAATTACAATAAACGCACACGTGATTATAATTTTATGTCGAATACACTTTCTGTGTTTGCGTTTCACCAACCCTACAAACGGTTTTCAAAAGGGCTTAAATTACAAACTAATTTATCATTTAAAAATACACCGTACTCTGACAGACCGTCTTCAACTCTTTACACAAAATATAGTCTAACTGAAGAAATCGGTCCTGTTTTTAAATATGAACTTTCACCACGCACATTTTTAAACAATTCACTTTTATGGAAACCAATGTACTACTTTAGCGATCCTTCTTCTGGTCCCAACCGTAGATCAGGACATGGCATTGCATTCAACTTATCTTTAGACCATATTTCTCAATGGAATTATTGGAACCCTGAAACGTATGTCTCAGGTGAATATGATATCATCGAAGGTGATAACTTTGATTGTATTCAATTTGGTGGCGGAATAGGCAATTCAATTCAAATTGATCAAAGAATGACATTCAAACAATTCTTAGACATTGCTTATTACAACTATTATAACTCTACCCCTTCACGTGAAGATCAAAACTATACATTGCGTGCTGTGATCAATACAGTGATGAATGCTAAATGGAGTTGGACGGCAGACGCTTCATACATCATGAATAAATCTTCTATGCCAGCAAGCTACAAATACAATCGTTATACAACTTCTTTGGGAATCACATATAGTCTGTAAACTATGAGTAAAAAGTTTGAACCCAACTGTGATGTTTTCTGGCCCGGAAGTTATCCTTACACAACTCCCTCACCTGCTTGTAGACAAATTTTAAAAAATGAAAATGTTTTATTGCATTGGCCACAACTTCCCAAAAAATCTAAAAAAGAGAGAATGATTGAACAGACAGAGTTAAGCTTTAAAACAAAAGACGGAAGTTTTTCAAAAGGATCCTCTGCTGGATTTTATAAAATTTTAAAACTGTTGATTAAAAACAAACGAAATAAAGATTATTTTTTTAAAGCACAAATTGCTGGACCTGTTACTTTATTTGGAAAAATTTCTTCAAGCGGCTCGCTTCTTAAAAAAACAGATCTTTGGCTTCGTCATGCTGAATATCAAATTCAAACCATTCAAGAAGAGGGTTTTATTCCCATTATCGTACTTGATGAGCCCCTTCTCAATGGAAACGCAAAAGTTTTACGCTATTTAAATAAAATCATGGCAAGACTTTCTAAGAAAAAAGCCATTACCGGAATTCATTGTTGTAATCGCATTTCACCTGCAACGCTCATTCAAACAGGCGCTGATTTAATTCATTTTGATGCGGTTCAATTTGCAACTCTCTTAAAGTCATCATTGCCACAGATTCAAAAGTTTTTAAAAGATGGCGGAATTGTGGCGTGGGGTATTGTTCCCACAAATTTTGTTACCAATGATTTAATCGAAGACAAAATTGAGCAAAACTTTATGCTTTTATTAGAATCTTTAGTTTCGCGCGACTTAACTTTAAAACAAATATTACGCCAGAGCATGGTTTCGACTACGTGCGGCACTGGAATGCTCAAAATCGATCAACATTTAGGCGTTTTTGACTGTGTTTCTCGTATTTCCAAGAGAAT
Source organism: uncultured Bacteriovoracaceae bacterium (assembly GCA_964572865.1). Taxonomy (GTDB): domain Bacteria; phylum Bdellovibrionota; class UBA1018; order UBA1018; family UBA923; genus CAZNGN01. The sequence continues at coordinate 83,688 of CAZNGN010000002.1, forward strand.
AAAAAAGAGATACAAACTATAGAAATGAAAGAAAACTCTAAAAAGTTGATTGAGCAATTCAATCAGCGAATTTTAGTTTTAGATGGCGCAATGGGTACTGCCATCCAATCTAAAAATTTAACTGCAGATGATTTTGGTGGAGAAGATTTAGAAGGTTGCAACGAAAACCTGGTTCTCACTCGTCCAGATGTCATCGAATCAATTCACAATGCTTATTTAGAAAATGGCTGCGACATTGTTGAAACAAATACTTTCGGTGGTACACCCATTGTATTAGATGAATATGGCTTAGGTAACAAAGCACATGAAATTAATTTAGCTGCAGCTCGCATTGCTCGAAAATGCTGTGATGATTTTTCGACAAAAGACAAACCTCGATTTGTGGCAGGTTCGATTGGACCAACCACTAAAGCATTGTCAGTTACAGGTGGTGCAACATTTGAAGAACTAATCGATAATTTTTATATTCAATCTAAAGCTTTGTTTGAAGGCGGAGTTGATTATTTTTTATTAGAAACTTGCCAAGACACTCGCAACATTAAAGCGGGAATGCTGGCAATAGATCGATTGTTTGCTGAAGTGAAATCTGAAATTCCAATCGCTGTTTCTGCAACGATTGAACCAATGGGTACAATGCTAGCTGGTCAGTCTATTGATTCACTCTATGCTGCTTTAGAAAACAGAGATTTACTTTATTTAGGATTAAACTGTGCAACGGGTCCAGAGTTTATGACCGATCACATTCGCACATTATCTAAACTTTCTCGTTTTCGAATTTCGTGCGTTCCCAATGCAGGACTGCCAGACGAACATGGGCACTATTTAGAAAATCCTGAAATGGTTTCAAAAGTAATTGAACGTTTCATAGAATCAGGCTGGATCAATTGCATTGGTGGTTGTTGCGGAACAGGCCCTGCCCACATTCACGCATTATCAGATCTTGCAAAAAAATATAAACCACGTGCTACTCTCAACACCTCCCGTTCATTTTTATCTGGAATTGACTATCTTGAAGTTACTGATGAAATTCGTCCAGTCTTAGTGGGAGAACGAACAAATGTCATTGGTTCACGCAAATTTAAAAAACTAATAGCAGAACAAAAATACGAAGAAGCCTCTGAAATTGCACGCGCTCAAGTAAAAGCTGGTGCTCAAATTATCGACGTATGTCTTGCAAATCCAGACCGTGATGAAATGACAGACATGAAAAAGTTTTTAGAACTTGCCATTAAAAAAGTTCGTGCTCCGTTCATGATCGATTCAACTGATGAAAAGGTAATCGAGATGGCACTCACGTATTGCCAAGGTAAAGCCATCATCAATTCGATTAACTTAGAAGACGGCGAAGAGCGTTTTGAAAAAGTATGTCCGATTGTTCGTAAATTTGGTGCAGCCGTCGTAGTTGGAACAATTGATGACGACCCAATTCAAGGCATGGCTGTAAGTCGCGAACGAAAATTAGCGGTAGCAAAGAGATCTTATGATTTGCTTACAAAAAAATATGGAATCAAAGAAGAAGACATTTATTGGGATCCTCTGGTGTTTCCTTGCGCAACCGGCGATCAAAACTATATCGGTTCTGCTTTAGAAACGATTGAAGGTATTAAATTAATTAAAAAAGATTTTCCAAAAACAAAATCAGTTTTAGGAATATCAAATGTAAGCTTCGGATTACCCGACGCCGGACGTGAAGTTTTAAATTCAGTATTTTTATATCATTGCGTTCAAGCAGGATTAGATTTAGCGATTGTAAATTCTGAAAAGTTAGAACGATATTCTAAGATTTCTGAAGAAGAAAAAACACTTTCTGAGAATTTACTTTTTAACCGATCAACTCCAGAACAGCCTGATCCAATTGCTGCATTTGCTGCACACTTTCGTACTAAAGTTGTAAAACCTAAAGTAGATCGAACACTGGTTCCTCTCGATCAACGATTATCGAATGCAATTCTAGAAGGCAGCAAAGACGGCCTCATCGAAGATTTAAATGAAGCTTTGAAAAAAAATAAACCACTTGAAATCATCAACGGACCTCTTATGCGTGGCATGGATGAAGTTGGAAAATTATTTAATCAAAATAAACTCATTGTCGCTGAAGTTCTACAATCTGCTGAAGTAATGAAAACAGCTGTTGCACATCTAGAGCCCTTTATGGAAAAAACTGAATCTTCCTCCCGTGGCAAAATTGTATTAGCAACTGTCAAAGGTGATGTTCACGATATCGGCAAAAACTTAGTCGACATTATTCTTTCGAACAATGGGTTTAAAGTTATCAACTTAGGAATTAAAATTCCGCCAGATCAAATTTTATCTGCCGTTAATGAACACAAACCCGATATGATCGGATTATCTGGGCTTTTGGTAAAATCAGCACAAATGATGGTTACGACTGCCGAAGATTTAGCTCGATCGGGTGTAAAAGTACCAATCCTAGTCGGTGGTGCTGCTTTATCTGAACGATTTACCAACAAAAATATAGCCAAAGCATATCCTGAAGGTTCTGTAATTTATGCAAAAGATGCGATGAATGGACTCGACTTAGCAAAAACCGTAATTGATCCAAATAAATTTTCTGAATTAAAAGTAAAATTAAAATCTTCTCAAGATGAGCTAAATGCTGCTAGCAATACACAAACTGTTCAAATGATTCATGAAGCAAATACGACTCGCTCAAAATCAATTGAAATTCTAACCACTCCTCCCGCAGCCCCAGATTTTGAAAACCATTTACTTAAAAACACTCCCATTCAACAAATTTGGAAATTCATTAATCCCTTAATGTTATATAGTAGACACTTAGGCATTAAAGGCGGTGTAGTTCGCAAATTAGAAGCGGCAGTGAGCGATCGAAATTTACGAAAAGAACTTGAAGAAACAGAAAAAAAATCATTACACATTTGGGATATGGTTCAAGAAGTGAAAACTGAATTTGCAAATAGTCCATTCTTAAGTCCACGAGCAACTTATCAATTTTTCAGAGCTAAATCTTTCGGAAATAAAATTGAACTCATGAACGGTCGTTTTTCTAAAGTTGGGCAATTTGAATTTTTAAGACAAAATAAAGCAGATGGCCTATCGTTGGCAGACTATATTAGCCCCCATTCTGTTGAAACATCCAAAGATAATATCTGTTTATTTGTGACTACAGTTGGAATTGGCTTACGTGAAGGCGCCAATCAACTAAAAGAACAAGGTAAATATTTAAAATCTCACATTCTGCAAGCTTTGGCGATTGAGTCTGCTGAAGCATACGCTGAATTACTTCATTCACAAATTCGAATGATGTGGGGTTTTCCTGATCAAACAAACATGACTATGATGGAACGTTTTCAGGCTAAATATAGAGGTAAACGTTACTCGTTTGGTTATCCGGCATGTCCTAAATTAGATGATCAAACAGAGTTATTTAAACTATTAAAACCAGAACAGATTGGAGTTCAACTCACCGATGGATTCATGATGGACCCTGAAGCTTCTGTTTCTGCAATTGTATTTCATCATCCACAAGCCACTTATTTTTCAGTAGGTCCTGATTTAGACAATCGAGAAGGTTAACGATGACTGTGCGAAGTCGAAAAATTATAAAAGCATTTTCGATTTCGAGTGTAATCATGTTTTTTTTAGCGATTGGCATTGTTTGGTATTTATATTCTCAATTTCAAAGCGGTAAATTTGATTCCTTATTAAAGAGACAATTACAGCAAGTTTTAAACGACAATCATATTCCTATTGAAATCAAATCTTTAAAATTACAATTAGATCCTAAAGAATTCGTACAAGGGAAAATAAAACTGTTCGATGTTGAACTATTGTATAAACCTCTTCAATTACCCGTGCACCTCACAACACCGGTTTTTTACGAATTAAAAACAGATTCTTTACATTTAGAAATCGAACCAAAGATACTATCTAAAAACATACCTGATTTTTATGGCAAAATTGTATCTGACATTCGGTTTGAACGAAATAAATCTGAAATTAAAATTCAAAATATTGAATCGAAAATTAATATCAAATCACTTGAGCCAATCCAATATCAATTAAGTCAAGCAAACATTCAACTCGACTCGCTCATCACAAGTATTTATATTAATTTAAATTTAGTTCAATCACCAAAAGCAAATATCAGCTTTGAATCAATCGCCAATCATCCTCAAATCTCGTTTCAAAACATTGAATTAGAAGATCAAAAATTTAACTTAATGTTTCACGCAAACCTAGAAAACGATATACTAAATTTTAGTGAGATTCGCATTCAAGACCCCATTGCCATTACAAGTTCAGGAAAATTAAAAAATATTTTTACTAAACCCGATTTAGATTTTAATTTTCAATTAAAATATTCTTTCAAAAAATTAATTACTAAACTCAGAAAAATTATAAATCTACCTATTTTAAAGCAAATCGAAACCTCAGGAACACTTAATTTAAAAGGTGAACTTTCTGGACCGATTGAATCGGTTGATTTAGATAGTGTATTAAAAATACAGACTGATGAATTTAAAATTAACAAAATGTACTCAAGTGAGCCAATCATTCAGTTTAAAAAACTAGATCTTTCAATTCCGCTTTATTTTCCTTTGGATGAAGCCAATGGCATGATTACTGCTGAATCATTTTTACTTTTTAATTCAAAATTTAATAAATTGAACATTCATTTTATTTCTCACCCTGAATATATTGAATTATTATTGTTAAATCCTCTTAACACTACAATTTTTGAGAACAAATTAAACATAGATCAATTTGAAGTTCATATTCCTTTTTATCCTGAAACATCTGAGGAAAATGAAACAAAATTACCATTTTTACATTTTCCAGTAGTCGTAAAGTCTAAAATGAGTGGTGGTCCATTTCAAATAAGTACGATTCAAAAGGAAATGTGTATTTTAAATCAAAAGCCCATAGAGGGTGAAATGAAATTTGAATTTCCAAAAGTTTTTAATTCCAAAGAAGGATTTCATGCACTTGGCTCAATTGATGTATCCTTACTGGGTGGAACCGCTCAAATTCGTGATGTACGTTACTATTGGGGAGAAGATCATCCAAAAGTTTCATTTCAATCTCGTTGGGATGATTTAGATCTAAATAAAATTGGAGAGCTAACTAAATTCGGAGATATGCGTGGAAGTCTTGACGGAAGTTTAAATAATGCCACTTACGCAATTACAGATATAGGACCGATTCCATTAGAATATGATTTTACTGTTCAAGGAAAACCAAGATCCGGAAAAGTAATTCGTTTCTATGGTCGAGCTGTTGATAATATTTTAGAACTTCTTGGCTCTCGCAAACAAGAAATGCCTTGGTACGCCCAATGGTTTATCAACATGAGTATGAGTTTTAGGAATTATTTTCCTGCCACAGCAGATTATATGGGATTTAGAGCCAAAACAGAAAGCGGTTGGACCGAACTATATACTTTTGACCCACCTACTTCAGCCAATTCAGAAGAAAAAGAAAAATTGCATTACATCTTATCGGGAACAGCATTTAAAATACCATTAAACACCCATGGAGTGTATCCGGCCATTATGAAAACAGAAGCGTTTCAAGGTTGGTTATGGGGAATGGTCGATTACTTTCGAAAACTAAGTGAGGAGAAAAACCATGTCGACAACACAAATGAATGTACTCCGTTTTGGAAGCGCTAAATTAGTTAGCTTGCTCACAGCAATTTTACTGGCTGCTTGCATAACTGTGAATGTAAATTTTCCAGAATCAGCTGTTCAACGAGCCGCTGATAATTTCGTACAAGATTTATATAAAGACACTACAGCGTCAACAATCGGCGATGCTGCACAAAAACCAACCGATGCACCTGCTGAAAAAGAAACAGCAAAAGAAACCAAGAAAAAAAATAAAAAGCCAACTACAGATTCTAAAACTTCTGCTCCCACTACTGACAGCACAAAACACACAAGTTTATTCCATTTTGAACTGATAACATCTGTTTCAGCAGAAGAAGCACACGCACAAGAATTAAATATGTCATCGAAAAAAGCTCAAGAAATTAAAGCAAAAATGGCAGCGCGCGTTCCTACCATTGTAGATCAAAAACGAAAATCGTTAATCGGTGAAACATTTGATGGCAATTTAGTTGTGAAAGACGACTCCAAACTCTCAAAAGATGAAAAGAAAAGCTTAAAAGAACTGGTAGAACAAGAAAATAAAGATCGAAACGATTTATATGAAGAGATTCAGTCTACCAATTCAATTAGCGATCGAAAACAAACTCGAATTCGTAGATTCTTTGGTTCTGCTTTCAAATCCAATTCACCATCTGGCACTTGGATTGAAACGGAAGAAGGAAAATGGAACAAAAAGTAGTTATAAATTGATTCCAGATCCTGATTTTGAATCAACTGATACTTTTTCTGGTTCAATCTTTTCTAATTTTTCTAATCTAGATAATAATGATTTATAATCTTCTCGCATACGATCTAGTTCAGACTTCATTTTATCTACTTCTTCATTAGTAGAAGCCCCCTCACGAATCGTTTTAATAGCAAGTAACGCCGAACGTTTCGTACGTGGCTCAACCATAATGTCTACCAATCGTTGAAGCGAGCCAATTGCTCGAGTATCGCCAATTGTTTCCATCGCAGCGATGGCACCTAATTTAACGAAGAAATTTGAATCTTTTGAAAGATCCAACAAATGGTCCATGATTAAAGATGGTTTAGCTTTACCGTATCTTGTTAATGCATCAATGGCTTCACGACGTAAAAAAATTGAGACACCTGATTTAGAATATTTTACCAATAAATTATATACACGCTCGTCTGTTTTCAACTCAGCCATACCAGCCAAAATGCCCCGATCTAAATAATCGTGCCATGACTCGCGCTTACCTAACATTGAGAATAATTTTTCATAGACTCCAGGTTGTCTGCTTTTTCCTAAAGCAACACCTGCTTCATATTGACATAACGGAGAAGCATCTGTTTTAAGAATTTTTTCAGCCAGTTCTGCAGAAAGCTCATTTCGAAACGTTCCAATACATCTAATTGCTACAGCTCTAGCTCTTGGATGTGATAATTTTTCACAATGGTCGAGCAATAGTTCTTGGCATCGCTTGCTTGCAATCGATGCGAGAGCTTCACAAATTTCTTTTTGTACTCCCCAGAATTTTTCGACTCGTAAAGCTTCTCCCAATGCTTCTACACTTGCTCGTGACAAATCTTTTGCAAGTGCTGTGGCAGCAAAAATTCTGCCCATTACGTCGCGATCTCGCTTTAGTTGCTCAATCAATAATTCTCTGCCTGGATTGAAGTCCCAATTTCCTAAAATTGTATTTTCTACATTAATTGAAACAAACTTTGGTTTTTCATTTGAAGCAAACGCAAAGTTTTTTTCTTTTTCATCAATCATTACTTCATGAATATATTCGCCGTCTGAAGTGACAATTTTAATCATTAATGGAAAACGAAACACTGATGTTAAATCATCTATTTTTTGTGATTGATTGATCGAAAATTTTGCCAGTTTTTTCTCTTCAACCCATTCATACGATGCCTTCACTTCAGGAAAACCAGCTTTATATACCCACTGTTCAAAAAACCATGAAAGTGTTCGTCCAGTAGTTTCTTCGAATGCTCTTTGCAAATCTACCGTTTCAACTGTTTTTGCAAAATTTTCTGTTACATACTTTTTAATGGCTTGCCACCAAAGATCGTCACCAACCATGGTTCGCAACATATGTAAAACTCTTCCGCCTTTTTCATACAAATGTCTGTCAAAAATATCGGATGGTGCTAAAAATACGTTCGTTACTAAAGGCCGTCTGTAATCTCCGCCGTCTTCACCTTTGAAGATTTTTTCATTTCCATAAATTTCATACAAAAATTCATCATTGCCATGCTCCTCTTGCATCCATAAAGACTCGAAATATGTTGCAAACCCTTCATTGAGCCATGCTTGTGACCATTCTTTACAGGTAAGCAAATCTCCAAACCATTGGTGTGCCAATTCATGCGCTACCAAAGGTTCTGATGAATAATCTAAATCCACATTTTCTGGATGTAGTGTATATTCGGTTTGAGTTGTTGCCGAAGTGTTTTCCATTCCACCATAAATAAAATCCCAAGCCACTACTTGAGCATATTTTTCGTAAGGAAAATCTACTCCAATTTTTTTCGAGAAAAAATCTAACATTTTAGGAGTTTTACCAAAAGAAACTTTGGTTTCTGGTTCTCTCCCTGGAATCGTATAATACGTTACAGGAATTTCATTGCCTTTGCTATTTTTCCATTTATCTTCGATTTCAGAAAACTCTCCGATACATAATGTAATTAAATACGAAGCATGTGGAATCGATTGCTTCCAGTGAAATGTTTTCGTTTTCTTTTTCGAATTTTGAGTAACTTCAACAAGTTTGCCGTTTGAAATCGCACCATAACGATCATCTACCGTTATAATCATTTCCGTTGCCGCTTTTTCAACAGGAGAATCTAAGCACGGAATCCAATATCGATTGTCTTCATCCTGTCCTTGCGTCCACAATTGCCAAGGACGATCGGGATAATCGCTATCAGGAGAAATAAAATACAATCCAGCTCTTGGTTCTTGTACGGAATATTCGACAACTATTGTTTCGTGTTCTCCGTGACGAATTCCTTTACTTAAGAATACGGTTAATTTTTTCTGAGTGCGATCAAAAATGAGTTCACTGCCTTCTTTATCTGTAACTTTTGTCACAACCAAATCAATCGCATCAAAAACTACTTTACCAGTGATGGGGGCAACTCCGCGTATTTGAGTAAAACATTTTCCCCACAATTTTTTTTCTTTTAAATCTACTTCGATATCAAGTTTGATTTGTTCAACATCCACAAATCGATCTGGTGCAAAGTGTGGTTTTGCTTCTGGAATAAAAAACTTCGAAGATTGCGGAAGGCTTTTGCGTGATTGATATTTTCTTTCGAATGACTCTTCAAAAGAACCCGTGCATCGACATTTTAAATTGTGTTCAAACATGCATAATAAGATATCACTATTTTTGCGAAATCAATAATTGACGCAGTACTTTTTTTGCAGTTGTTGCGAGCGGAATTTTTTGATTTTCGGAATGCTCCATTGAGTAAATTAACTCATCTAACGAAAACCACTTTCCTGACATTATGCGCACTTTATTTTGATTACTCAAATTCACATTGAGCTTAATTTCATGATTCGTGATTACATGTTTAATTTGAAAAACCGGTTTTTTAATTCGTAATCCTTCCCATTTTTGAATTGGGTTTTTAACACCACCCAACTCTGAAGGAAAATCCCATAGCCCCTCAAACCAAAGTTTTTGACCTTTACGAGCTTTTCGAGGCAACAAGAAAAATTCATTTTTTGAATTTTGCAACAGCCATACATTTGCTTGAATTTTCTTTTTTAAAAACTTCTTTTTAGGCGGTGGATACAAATGTGTTTTTTTAATTTGATTCGCTAAACAACTTTTTTCAAACGGACACACAACACATCGAGGCGTTTCTTTCACACAGACCGTAGCGCCTAATTCCATCAAAGCCTGATTTAAATTTGAAGTATTCTTGCGAGTTAAAACTTTTTTTAATTCATTTTTAGCTTTCTCACGAAATTTATTTTCATAAGGCTTTTTCTCAAGCCAAAGACGTGAAGTCACGCGAATGACATTTCCATCCCAAACTGGTTCTAACCCTTGAAAGCATTGAGCCGTAATACTTGCAGCGGTGTATGGACCCACTCCCGGAACACTCAGCCATTCTACATACGTCGATGGAATTTTATTTTCTAAAATTTTTGCAGCCTTATAAATCATTCGTGCGCGAGAATAATAACCAAGCCCTGCCCACACTTGATAAACTTGATCCAACTCAGCACTAGCTAACTTTTGAATGGTCGGAAATCGTTTTAAAAATCGAACAAAATACGGAATCAATGCCGTCATTCTTGTTTGCTGGCTCATAATCTCAGCAATCCAAACATGATACGGATTTGGTTTTTCCACCCTCCAAGGTAGCTCTCTTTTATTTTTTTGATACCATTTCAATAATGCATCAATTTCAGATTTATTTAGTTTCATTACCATTCTTATTTGCTATAACTTAAAAGATGAAAGCTGTCATTCAACGAGTTAAATCAGCCAAAGTAGTAGTAGATGGAACAACCGTCTCTCAAATCAATCAAGGAGTTTTAACACTTTTGGGAGTTGCAAAAGGTGACACAGAAGCTCAACTAGAAAAGCTCATCACAAAAATTTTAGATTTACGAATTTTTGAAGATGAACAAGGCAAAATGAATTTATCGCTCAAAGACATCAAAGGTCAGCACTTAATCGTTTCTCAATTCACTCTATTAGGAGATTGTTCTCAAGGCAGACGACCTAGTTTTATTAATGCTGAAAATCCACAACGAGCAAAAGAGCTGTATGAAAAAGCAATTGATGTTTCAAACGCAAATCACATTGATACATATGGTGGAGTTTTTCAAGCAGATATGAAAATCGAACTCATCAACGATGGTCCCGTTACGTTCACTTTAGAAATATAACAATTAAAACTGTAATAACTTCTTCATCACCGTTGCAGCAGAAGAAATCATTCGTAGCATTTTAGGACTACGTAAATGTTTGATGTCTTGCTCATTCACATCACTGATCATACGAAATGATCCAAAACTCATATGGTGCTTAAGTGCAAATTCCGCAAGAATTGCTGTTTCCCAAGTCACCGCAATGGCTCCCGTTTGTGAGTTCACATTTTTTCGAACGTCTTCATGTATGACATCTATTTCTTCGCATGTAATTAAACCACTCGTGAGCCGAGTACCTTGTTCTACTTTTATCTCTGGATATCGGGGCGCCATTTCAATGAATCGATCATCCACAGTAAAATGCCCGCCTTCAGCAGATGCCACTTCAATAGCTATGACTAAATCACCAACGGCAAAGTTCGTAATGAGCGCCCCTGCAATTCCAAAATCGATCAGGAGGCGTGCATGCCAGCGCGACTGTGCGGCGGTTATAGCATTCAATGCTTTTTCTTTTCCCATTCCACCTAAAATGCAAACCACACCCGCTTCGGTTTCAAAAAAACTATAATCATCAGTGTGTTCTATTTTTTGAGCACGAAATGCTTGTCGCAGACCTTCAAACTCAGGCAACACTGCACATTGAATGATCGCTTTATTCATTACAACGACATTCATTCAAACCGCTCCGTAAAAGGTTCCAAAGTCAGATGGTAGTTCTTTGGCTTTTCCATCATTTCCAATTGCACATAAAGTTACGCGACCTTCAGAAGCTAAAACTTTATCTTTTTCTTTATATATTAATTGTTCAAAAACAGCCGTTTTCTTTCGAAGCTCAATCATTCTTGTCTCAACAAAAAGCCATTCTGCTAAAAAGCAAGGAGCACGATAATTCACTTCTGCTTTCACAATCACAGGAGTTAACCCATGGCTTGCAAAATAATTTCCCCCAGAACCAGACTCTTCGATCATGCACCATCGGGCGTATTCCATATAATTTAAATATACGGCGTGGTTTACATGACCATATCCATCTAATTCATAGCCACGTACTTGAAAACGTGATTTAAATAATTTCCCATTCATATCATATATTTACTTAACTTTAGCTCGTTTGTACATTTTTTTAAAAAATTTAGACGCGCAACATAAATAAATAATGACAAAACGCATTACAAAATATATACGTTGCATTATAATTTTTATAAACTGGGGGAATTAATGAACAAAACACTTTTTATTCTATCGTCATTATTATTATCTATTTCTGCAAATGCTGCATATATATGCCAAGGCAACGAAGTAAGACAGCATGGTTCGTTGAAAGCAGAAGCTACATTAAGCTTTAATTTACATTGTTTGAATGGTCCAAAATGTTTTCTTTCTGGCTTAGAAGGTTACATCATTGCGGGTGGCGATCGTTATTCTGATCCAGAAACTGTTTATCAAGGATATTTTAAAATCAAATCGATGATCAACGATACTAACTATAATCCAAGAAAATATAAAAATGCTAAAGTGTATCGTAATGTAAATGCATACAAAACTAGTGGCGCAGAACAAGGAATGTGGGGTGACTTAATCTTATCTAAACCCACTCGCACAAATGGTGCTGATTTAGAAGCACATTACGTTTTTAAAGCTGGAGATCATATGGGCGGCACAATCCATATGTCCTGTGTAAAAGTAGATCCAAAACGCCGTTAATTTTAGTTTTTAACAATCATATCAATAAAGGGCTAAAACAATGAATAAACTTTTAGTAGCTATCTCTGTGTTTGCATTAAACATTTCTGCAAATGCATCTGTTATGAAACCAATCAACAAAGCAACTGATCCTGCGTTGAATGCAATTTACAAAGCCATTGCACCTACTTGGAATAAATCAGGAAACTGTGTTGAAACACGTCTTGTAAAAGTATTAAAACCAACAGAAGCTCGCGGCAGAAATCCTGAACAACTGATGCAAGCGATGATTTCTGAAAGCATTCACAAATATGTAACTGCATGGTTTGACGACGGCATTAACATTTCAAGAGTAAAATCTAAAAAAGAATTTTTAGATTTTATGTCTTCTAATGCTTTTGGTTCTTCTAGCGAAGACGAATCACTTAAAATCGAACAAGTAACAAAAGCAATCATTCAATTAGGATCAAATAAAAGCATAGCAATCTATACTGGTTCTGCATCAGGCAATAATACAATGGGCGAAGTTGTAGGTATCGTAGATCTAAAAAATAAAGAAATTTTATCTTTAGTAAACAGTAACTTTGCATCAGACGATTCTTGCGGCGATTAATATTTAACTTAAATGAGAAATATTTAAGAAATTATTATTTGTTTTAATAGCACTAGTTTTATCAACATCTGCACATGCGTTCTAAGGCTGTAAAGGAAATGAATTATGACTACATGGTTCTTTGCCTGCAAAAGCAGAAATATAAATGCTTATAAAACCTCTGGCTCTGAAGGTGGCATGTGGGGTAATTTAATTGTTGCTCAGCTAACAAGAAGTGCCCCGAATATAAAACTTGAAGCGCATTATGTATTTCAATCAGGCGATCATATGGGTGGCCCTATCCATATGAATTGCATGGAAATGCTAACTATGCGCCGCTAATCCAGTTGCATATTCAATTCACTAGATAGGTATTGTTTTTATTATTCACTTCTACATTTTCATTGAATTAAACAATTGCCTTCTTTATCAATACAACATTTATTTACACATCTGCGTAAAGTGTTTCAAAGTCAGCAGTCAATTATTTGGCATTATCTTTTTTCCAAATGAACACAAAGTAACACTACTTTTGGAGGCTAATTTTTTTCATTTTTCTTTAAAAATTAGTTATTCAAAAATAGCAGTTTATTACCGTAATACAATTAGCTGTTTTTAATATTTAAAATTATTTGTTAAAATATATACATGTTTAAAAATTTAAAATACCCGGCCAGAGTGATTTGTTTGCTTTTGGCCAGTATTTTTTCTTCCATTTCAACCTATCAATACTGGTTATTAAAATATTCTGGTGGAACAGCTAAAGGATTTTGTTCAACTGGGGCGGTGATCGGTTGTGATGCAGCCATCACCTCATTCTGGGCCGCACCTTTCAACATTCTTCCTGTTGCTCTTTTAGGATTTACTCTTTTTTTAATATTAATCTTTTTAGAACTAGTAAAAACTAAAAAATCTTTTGATATGACTGGTCTATATTTCACAAGTGCCATATCTTCATTTTTTTATTTAGTACTTTTACTGGCATTACCAAATATCTGCATGTATTGCCTCATGGCTCATATCTTTAACATTGCAGCATTTTTGTTTTTTTTGAGTGAACAGAAAATCAAAAGATTAAATATCAAGATTACTATTATCATACTATTTTTTGTTCCAATTGTTTCATTTATTATTCAATTAGCCTCATTGCCAGTTTTAAAAAAATATAAGAAATGGAATTATGACAGTTTTTCTAAAGTTCACTTTGAAAAGAGCAATCAACCAATCTTGCCAGATGATTCTCCCAAAATATTGTTTGGAAAAGCTAAAAAGAAAATATCAATTACGGTAGCTACTGACTTTACTTGCTTACATTGTCGCGAACATTTTTTCGAATTAAGTCGAGTTGCAAACACATTAAATGTAAGCATTGAAGCGAATATTTTAATTTTTCCTTTAGAGCGCCAATGTAACCCCATCGGTGATAAATTTCATTTGGGTGCCTGTAATGCTGCCCTTGTGGGTATATGTATGTGGCAAAACAACTCGTTTGATCAATTTTTTCAAAAAGTGTATGAAAATACTGGATCGACTTTAGGGCAAAAAGAAAATCTCTGGACTTTTCTTGAATCAAATTCAGAAAAAAGAAAACAACTTACTGAGTGTATTGTAAGCGAAAAAACTAAATCCATTCTTGAAACTCACGTTCAGTTTGGTAACAAAAATCAAATCAGTGGCACACCTACTTCTTGGTATAACGGAATAAAATACGAAGGTCAGATGGATTGGTTTTCTTGGACTTTGTTTTTAAAATAACTAGAAAATTAATATTTATATCTTGAAAATATACAATTTATAACTAAGGCACAACATTTAATTGTTGATAAACATCTGGATAGTTCAATTGTATATAATCTAAAATTTTAGCAATATTTTGGCCATATGCTATACTTGATGACATCCCTAACTCAATTATATCTTTTCGCCTCCAAGTTGCTAAGCCAACAACTAAATGATCTTGAAAATTACTTGAATGAGAAGATGTTTGAATTAGAATTGGTGATCCTGAATTTCCTGGTAATTGTGGTATATTATGGCCAAACTTCATTCCAAAATTCGGACTTGTACTAAAAGAATAACCTTTTCCACGTGAACCTTGAATTCCATTTCCAAATGCATTGCCAATTTGTGATAATTCTAAAAATGCATTTCCACTTCCATTTTGTCCTACTGCTAAACCATTTCTTGATAGTTTTAAAGGTCTTGAAACGCTTGATAAGGGTTGACCCAATGATGTATTTCCTACCCTAAAAATACACCAATCTGCATTTGAATCTTCTGGTGCACTACATGCTAATACTTCTTCACAATTTGCATATGTACTTGTATTTGTACCTGTACTTGAAATCTTACTAATATCAATTGCTCTTGATGAACAGACGGATCGTATAAAATCTAGTGATGCATGTGTTCCATCTGCACCACCAAAATTATGTTTATTGGTTAATAATAAATTTGGAGTTAAGTTTGCATTACTTGTATTTTCTTTACCTATAAAAAATGCAGTACCCACAGGCCCATCAGCACCCATATCAGCAGCTAAATACAACGGGTAAACAGAATTTGATATACTTTTAAACCATTGATAATCATTTGATTCAACTGAAACAGTCGAAGAGTACATATCTGTAGGGTATACAATGATTGGAGTTTCAATGCCATTAGCTAGCCCAGGTACAATTACATATTTTGGTGCTGTTGCTAATGTATTCCCTCCTGAGGTAGGTGGATTATAAGGTGACCTCTTTAAATAGAAAAAATCATAAACAACATTAGTCATATCCCAATACGCCTGAAACTTATATTCTATTTTATTTGGCTCACAAAGTGACCTCTTTTGATATAAACAATTTGCATTCAATGGTAATGGGAATTGAGGTAAAGCACTAGAAAGTGAAGTCGAATAATATCCCTGTTTAGTAGTTTCATATTTAACAATAACTTTATTAGCACTTTGATCTCTTTGAATTGTAATTTCACTGGCTAAATACATTGGCGCCATTGGAGGTGTCACATATGTTTTAAGTCTTCTCAAACTGACAGATCCAGCATTATTCACAGAAGTTGCAGTATAAGAAACTGATTGACCTGCATCATTAATTTGTGAAAAAGGTAACCCATTAATTGTTGGCCAATTTTCAACATATGCAAATACTCTATCACTAAATGAAATATTGTAACTTAAATTTAGACCATAATCAGAATATAAGAAATCAGAATTTCTAATAATCATTCTGGATGCACATTGAAAATAATCATTTCCACCGACTAAGTAATATGAACCCACATCAAAGCCAATTGCATTAAGGTCTTCTTTTAAACCAGCGTTCGCATTTAAAGCAAAACTTAAAAAAATTAGAAATAAATTTCGTTTAAACAAGAATTACTCCACCGAACAAAATGCAGGTGGTAATGGAATATTTCCTGCCGTATCCCGAACTTCGTATGTAAATGGTTTAATCGTAGTTCCACCTAAATCAATTCCGGGTGTGCCTCCATCTGCGATCACACAGAATGCACCATCCACAGTTTCTTGAAAAACAAGACTTTTCACCAAACCCATAGCTGCGCGTGCAGCATCTTCACAAGATCTAGAAAAATTTTCTCTACGCTGTTCTAACGTAGTACATCCGACACAGCTTTGCTTAAGTGTACGAAATCGAACCCGAAGTGAGCCACCCGTATCTGTACCGAACACATTGCCACTTGTACCCTCAACTTCAATGATGTCATAATTTGATTCCATCAAATATGTCATGCGATTTACTTTATTTAAAACAATTTTTCCGTTTTTAACTCCATTTGTACACGGGATAATTGCTTTTGGATCTAATGTTCCACCTGTACCGGCAAACAAAGATTGCCCTAACAATACTGTGATTAGCAGAATTGTATTTCTTATTTTACTGTTCATATTCGTTCTCCTTTAATTAGCGGATATTCCGCACTTAGTTTCTAAATTTTTTGACTCGTCAACATACTTAGTTTGATTCAATGAAGTCCACTCTCCTGCAATACCATTTACACTTTGTCTAATCATCACTTGCCCCACACCTTTATTTGTTTTGTTCCACGTCATCTGATAGATTGAATTAAAATCCACCAATACAGACGCTCCGTTATTTTTTGCATCTTGAGTCATCAAGACATCTAAATTTGGGTTGGTACATCCATCTTGAAAACAAACTGCTATTTCAACAATTCCACTGGATTGATAACCATCTAAGCTTAAATAGTCTTGGCATTGCCCTATTATAAACTCAGTATTTAACAATGGTGGAACATTCAAAGATTGATCAGGTACTTTCACTCCACATGTATCTATAAGCTCTGATCCAAACTTTTTGTATTCTTCGATATTTAAAGTACCCCAACTGCTCGCAATTCCATTTGAGTCTACTTGTCGTATCAATATACTACCTGAGCCCTGTGATGATTTATTCCAAGTTGCTTTTAATATCGGCTCTAGATCAAAAAGAATCGTATCAATTGAATCGTTTGTATTCATTTCATAATAAATTAAATGCTCATTTTCGGTACAAGGATTATCAACACAAGCTGAAAATTGAATTTGTGATTTAGGTAAAAAGTTTGATACATGAACATTATATTTACATGAATCTCCCATGATTGTTGCAATCGGCTCTAAAGGCGTAGTTGAATTTCCGCTCGTTCGATCAACACTAGTATTTGTGGTTTGTACAGAATCACTCACAGCGCCACACGAATCAATTGTTTGCCAGAATTCACCAAAACGAACGGCAACTTCATATGGCTGGGTTCTCAATAACGCAGAAGAATCAGTTAAAGTTGCCATTCTACAAGCACGATGTTCAAAGTTAAAATCTTGAGCAGCTTCTACGCAGTGTTGAAGTGTATTTGGTATGCCTGCCGGAATCATCAATCCTGTGCCACTTAAAACCGTTGGTAGAATGATTGCTTTTTTGTATAACTCTAAAATATTAACCGGATAAAACGTGTTACCCACAGCCCACGATAAGAATGATTCTGGTTTTCTTAATCCTATCTCACACGTACGTTGATTTTGAGGAGTGTTACAAGTTCCCACTGGAATTTTTTTATTATCAAATAGCGCTGTCAATTTTACATCCATATTATCTGGCAATTGTGATAAATTCATTTGTTCTGAACAATAAGCTTGCACTTGAGATTGGTAATATTCGACGCAACCTTGTTCCGTTGTTGGCAGTGTATTTAATTTCGACTTCCAACCAACATTTGTTTCAAATGATTCATTTCCAAACTCTACCAATAATGTACATGCTTTTGGTTTGCAGTAATAGTGCGTTTGATCCAACAAATCGGGAACAGGAACATGTCCGTTTGGATCTACCATTTTCAACCAAACTGGCATGCGCTTTTCATTATCTGGTTGGACCATATCTGAAAGTGGAATGATTTTATCGTAATTTTCATCACAAAACTGCTGAACAAATGCAGGAATGTCTGTTGGTTGCGAAGCCAATGGAATCTTCTTGAAAATTCTATTTCCAGATCCAGCAAATACAATCATATCTGATGGAATTAAATTTGTGCATGCAGCGGCAACATCAGCTGAAGAATTATTTGCAATAAATCTTCCGTTTGAAACCATCTGCAAGCACTGTGCTTGTTTTACCGTACCTTGGTATTTTTGAGTGCCATCAAACCATGTATCTTCCATTAAATCAAAATAGATTGCGCCTGTAGCTGAATTCTTCATTTTTTTGAAAGAATAACTACATGTCGATGCAATAGGTTGTTGAAATGCAATTGTATTATGTTCAGAAACCATATTAACAGTAGCAACCGTTCCTGTAACGGGAGGCGATTGCCATGTATATGTTCTCGAGTAATTCTGCGGACAATTTAATGTATTTGAACTATGGCAAAGTTCCATTTTTACGTCATCTTTGATTTCATGACAAAATGCCGCATTCGATACAACACCACTTGAAACTGTTTGGTTAATTTTTTGATTCCAAAAATCATTGCACTGATTTGCATTTGAAATAGGGTTAATAGTGATCGAATGCATTCGTTCGATCGGATCTAAAAATATTGAAAAAGTAGATCCTGAATTTAAATAATTTGAATTACCTGCCAATCTGATTTTACAAAGCTCATCACGGTGTGAATCCATGTCTGGTGAATCGTTTGAGATTCCTCCACATTCATCTAAATATCCAATCCGATCATCACCTAAAAAAACGGCAGGTTTCACATGATTTGCTAACATGCGGAATGCTGGATCATTTCTAAATCGCGAATGGCACCATGTGATTCCAGTTAGATTTTCTACTCCCTCAACAGGAAAAGATGATTGAGCTAACTGCATACATGCTTGCGCTCTATCAAATGCAGTCACAGTGGATGCTAATGTTAATGGTATTTTATCAGACGTACTTCTTGGGTCATTTGCCGCTTCAAGTTTAACTGAACATTCATTTTGTTTTACTTTTTCTTCAACTTCAGCCATCGAAATTGAACAAGTACCAACCACCTGTTCTTGATTGTGTGTAGCATCTAAATTTAGTCGCGTGATTACATTCAATGTATATGGTGGTTGTATACTAGGTGCACAAGTAGGACATGATTTATATCCTTGCAACAAATGATTGATTACATTTGGTTGTAAAGTAGAACATGTATTCACAAGTTGAAGTCCTGTTCTTGCAGTAGCCATAGAACTTGACAATCCACTCACTGAAGCAACTTTAAAACCAAACTCATCTTTACAAGCATCGATTGTATCAAGTGGCTGCAATGGCTCTTCGTATTTTGATCCAATTAAAACAGGATGATCTTGACTGCCAGGTATACCAACGAATAATTGACATGCAGGCGGTTTGGGATTTTTGCAAACTAAACTACCGTTTATGATGTCACCATCACAAAGATTGGTAGCATAATCAAACGGATCACCTGAGCCTCTCGAAACATTTATACCAGAAATGGTCTCAGTTCCCGCGCGAGTATCAATTTTACAAGAACCAATCAATTGTTCTTCGATGTGTCTATGCTCTAATGTTGTTCCCATATTTTCTGGATGCTGCCAGTATGCATAGATTTGAAATTGATCATTTGTTGCAGATCCAAAAATATTTAACTTATACCTTCTGCAAAAATCAGTCATCGAATTCATTCCATTTTGAGCAATACATTGATCAACACTGGCACCTGCTTCTGGTAAGTCTACACGCACTTCAGGACTTGCAGAGTTTCTTGCAATGAATTGGCATGATGCGGGTAAAACAATATCCTGATTTTCAGGGATATACTCACAGTGATTATCTGAGATGCATGTTTTTATTGCTGTTGCTAAACCAGCGCTGGCAACCCGACCTGACAACATTTGTTGTTTGAAACTTTCTACTTTATCTGAATAAAAGCGCGAGTAGTGGTCTGGATTTGTCACATCACACATTGCTGCAGTTGCATTTGAGCCTGCAGGAAGATTTAAATATGAAATCATTGCATCTGGATCATTAATTGGAATCGGATTATTCGAGCCAATGGTTAGTTGAAAATACTGATCGATTTTACGGGTAAATAATCTGAAATTATTATATCCAATTGGACCACTTGGGCACTGAGTGGCTAGAGATCTTCCAATATAATGAGGATATAAACTGACTCCTTCTTGAGTTACTTCAGATTCACAGGAACCCGAAACATAATTGCTAGTGGTAGTACTAAAATCAGGTTCCATATCGTGAGCAAATACAGAACTACATGCAGGCATACCATTTAAGAACGCTTGATGCGCATTTGACCACATTGTTGGTACCGCTGAACCAGGCCAATTTTCATGGTAAACTAAGCTTGAAGAACCATAAGCAGTACTATCTACTCTGCCGTTAGAAATTTCACCTGAAATTCGCTTAATGGGTCCGCCAAAATTTGCGATTAACTCTCGGTCACTCATGTTCGCAACTTCTACCAAAGAAGTCACTGCGTCTTCAGGAAAACATTCTCCTGCGATAATAGCATTTCTTAACTGACATGCTTCCCATGCTTGTTTAGGATTTGAGAAACCATAATTAGTCGATTGAGGCAATTCACAACCTAATCTCGCTTGTGTCATATTTACTGATACTTTACCGCCACCATCACCTTCAATTGGATACGAAAATCCTGCAACAAGCATGCGGTCTTCACCGGTGGTTGAATCAGTAGAAACTCTGCATCGTCCTAATTTAAAATTTTTTGCCATAAAAATTATTTTT
The DNA here is from genome assembly GCA_964572865.1 of uncultured Bacteriovoracaceae bacterium. GTDB lineage: Bacteria > Bdellovibrionota > UBA1018 > UBA1018 > UBA923 > CAZNGN01. The sequence continues at coordinate 104,694 of CAZNGN010000002.1, forward strand.
TTTAAAGATACGCAAATTAATGT
>CAZNGN010000002.1:104726-161425 GCA_964572865.1 uncultured Bacteriovoracaceae bacterium
GAATCATTAGAAAGTCCTGGTAAATCACCTACGAAAACTGTCTGAGCAGTAGCTGGTAATGAAGGAACACTCCCCGAACTTGTATTCACATTTAATAAAAATCTTGGATCTTCTTTATCTGTTGGATTATCTCCTGAAATTGCATCATATGTTCCATCTGATTTTTTATAATTCACTCCGATTTGAGTGATGGTAAAAATTCTATTTTCTACACCTAAAATATTTCTGCTTGAAATATTTGGTCTATAATCGCCCACCAACACTCTACCGTTTGAATTGACACTGATCGGATCTAATGGTCGATATGCCAAATAACTTCGTGAAGTATTTGTACCCGTTAAATCGACTACGTTATAAGTTTTAACCGGATAACCAGAATCATTAAATAAAGAAGTTAAAAATAACTTTCCATCTCGTTCGCTTGCAGACACTAAAGGGTGCTGAATTGACTCATTGTTTATATTTGTAGACGGCAATTGTTCAGATCCTGATTGTGGCAAATAACTTAAACACTTTGAAGCGTCTTCAGTCGAACTGTAAAATGGAGCACCATTATTAATTAAAAAACACGAATGAAATTCACTTACATTTGGTTCATCTAAAACGTGTTGCTTTAACTCTTCATGTGCTGCTAAGTAAGGAGTAAAAGAAAGTACTGAACCGTCTTGTGGGTCTTCACAGCGTTCAGGATCTGTAGGTGATCCAAATAAATCCCAACACCAAATGAGCATTGGCTTACCTCTGGGTTTAAGATCTAACCTACCAGCAAGCCAACTTTTATTATGCACGTCTCCCGCAAATGTAAATAAATTATATGAATCTTCGTATTTAATACAAAATGGGCACGGCCCTAGTCGTGCACCATAAATTAAATCAATTGCGCCCATCAAAAGCGTTTCACTTACATTCACTTTTAAATCGATATATTGTGATTTCGTTGAAGAGTCGATTCCCAATCCGGCAGCTAAATCAATCAACGTTAAACTTCCACGAATTCCTGCATAAATTTCAGCTAATTTTATTGAGATACCAATCGTTGCTTGTGCCCAAACCGAAGCCCTACCTGTAATTGCCAAACCTAAACTACCTCGTACTTCTGGAACACCATTTTTGAAAGCACCTGCTAATCTTTTTGCATTCTGATATGCACTGCCAATTGCACTTTGCGCCAACTTTGCTTCAGCCATTGTAGTGGCCGCTGCAGCAGCAGCATCATCTGCTGTATTTCGTAATCTTGATTTGAAATCAATTCGCGATAATAACCTTTGCTTTTGTTCGATAGTTAATGTTGGATCATGCAAAATAGCATCCATTTCAGCACCAAAAATTTCTTTTGTCATTTTTGCATCTTTATACATCTGTTGCATTCGATTTTTACGAGCCATATCTCGCATATTTTTTAATGTTTGAATCGAGTTTCCAAATCCAGAAAGGTTAGCTAATGTATTCCAAAAACTTCCACCTTTATCACCAGGACTAGAAGACTGCTTCACACATTCATTCGAACCTGTGGGAGCTTCACAAAAGTCTTTTGTATCTAAGGCGGCATTTCCAGTGACGTTACCATTAATGTCATACACACTTGCATTGAAAGTGGACTGTTTTGAATAATCTTTTAATGTAATTGAACCTGATTTTCCACCAAAGGGGGTTTCTACTCCATATGTAAACTTAAGAGCAGACTGTAAAATTACTCCTGCATTTATTTTAACTACTAATGCAGGTGGGATGATGGGAATTTCTGGTGGATTATCTCCAAAAAATGCACGGTTTAAATCTACTAATTTTCCACCGGTACCCTTTTTATCTTTTGGAGGCAGGCTTGGTGGGGGCGCTTGTTGTGAAGGATTATCATTTGATTGTACCTGAGGTGCTTCAGTAGCTGGCCCTTCTCTGTTTTTATTTAAAACATTCACACCTAATACTTTTAAAATAAACTCTAATCCATGATGACCAGTATTATTCGATTGATCTTGTTCAACTTTCTTACTTTGCCCACCAGTCATTTGTACTGAGATAATTGAAATACGATGAGAAAATAAAAGTGCTTCTACAGTATAACTTGGCTCAATTCCCCATTTATGAAAACCAGATTTCAAAACACCTTTTGGATTAGTACAATCAAACGGTGGAACATGGAGATAACCTAAATCTCCAATTCCCTGCAAACCAAAATCAGTACTGCCTAACGAAAAATTTAAGAGTGAGGCATATTTATCAACCTCATCATTCACTTTGTCTTCCATCATTGCTATGACTGCATCTACAGACTGAAACCATTTTTCACCAATGCCATAACAAGATAGTTGCGCATTCCAAGCTTGACCAAAACTACTCGATGAAGTCAAAAATAGAAATGCACAAAAAATCAATACAGAATGATTATAAATTTTATCTATAAATCTCATTCAATATCAAATCGGATTAAATTATTTTTATCTTTAATATTAAATAATTAGATCGAATCAAAAATACTAAATAAAATGCATAATAGTAAATAAACATTGCCTAACCCCCCTAAACGTACCACCAATACTATTTGATAATAGGTATATTTTACCCAGTCTTTGAATGATTGGAATGTGTCCAATGGACTCAGTCAAATATACCATTTAAAATTTATTAAATGGCTCTATTTAGACTCATAAGTCGTCACAAAAATATTTCAATTATATTTTTAGTTTTCATCGTAATTTCAGTTAATATTTATAATCATTCTATACCCACTATACCAACGCCTGATGAATTTTTTGCAGCAAATTCACATCTTTCTAAGCCTTCTATTCATGTTAAACCCGATTATCCCGAAAGTCGTACCGACGACAAATTTAAAACAGGCGACTTTCAGCTTAAAAGTGGAAACTCATATTTAATATCTTTTGCTCACGAAATTGCGTTTGACATCAAAGACAGTGAAAGCAAACTGATTAAGACTACTGGCAATGTTACGCTTTATTCATTTGGAATCATTCAATCTAAATTAACTTTAATTGCCGAATTTAAATATAAAGATAATGATTTTTTTAAAAAAGTATCTAAATCATTAAAGCAAGAGCTAGGTATTAGTCCATTTGAAAACGATAAAAGTTTATTACTGACTCGGTCTGTTTTACTAAAACTAGACCCGCGTGGAATTTTAAAAGAAATGTATACAAATACTAGTAATATTTCATCAGACTCACTTGAACAAAAATTAACCGTGGTTGATTTACTATTTAAAAAAATCGTATCTCTTGATGTCGGGACAAAAACGGTAACAGAAGGCGATTTCTCCGGCATACCATTTCAAGTAAAATACACTATTACTGACATCGGTAGCGATCAACTAAACATATTAGCAAGTGCTAAGTCAGATAACCAAATGGGCGGAAATGAAAAAAAAGCTGCTGCAAGCGGCGTTTCAGGGCTCGGTGGAATATCATTAAAAGTAGCACAAGATCAAAATCTTAATTGGACTTGGAATAAATCACAGCAAATTCCTAAATCACAAAGGACACAAGGAACAACTGAATTAAGTTACAATCTAAATACTTTAGCCAAAATATCAATTCGTACTCAGACTGAATGGGCCCCCGACAAATTAAATAATCAGTTCACTGAAAAGGATTTGGAAAAATTTAAATACCCTGTAAATTTAAACGAACTAAGGCTAAAGTCTAAATTAAAAAACCAAATTAATTTTGATAATCGAGAAAATTCCAAAAATTTTGTTTCATTTTCAGATCTATTAAAAGAATTAAAAAATGTAAATACTGACAAGTTAAGTGGCTCAGATAAAGATACCCTCTTTGCTAACCTGTCAACACGACTTAAAGATGACCCAAGCCTAATTCAAAACTATAAAAACTTAGCTATGAATGCATCTCCTGGTTCACGAGAGATGAGTATGTTATTAGGTTCACTAGGATATGAAGGTTCTGCAGAATCTCAAGCTGCACTCATTGATATTTACAACAGACCAGGAATTACCCTAGATGATAAACAAAAAATAATGACAGAATTTACTTTACCCACCCAACCTTTAACAGAAGAGACTAAGAATTTTTTGAAAAGCGAATTTCAATCAAATGATTATTTAAAATCAGATCTATCAAGCACTGCAGGACTTGCGCTTGGATCGTCGATTGCGCTAGATGGAGATGGCAATACCATTCGTTATCTACATCAACAATGGAATAATGTAGATCCTATGTTTGTAGCCTCAGACGAACAAAAGGATAAACAACGTTTCTTATTATCAGCAATGGGCAACTCTAAAAGCAATGTATTTTTAGACGAAGTAAAACAAGCTTCCTCTTCATCAGATCCAAGTATGCGTAGAAGTGCTGCTGATGCTGTTCGTTTTGCTCAAGATGACCAAAGTAGAAATCTATTATTTGATCAATTCATTAAAGATCCTTCGCGCGAAGTACGATTAATGGCCGTTGAAGCAATTCGATATCAACCCTTCGATGAAAGATCTAAAAATGCTCTTCAATCTTGTGCTATTTCTGATTCTGAAATAGGAGTTAAAATCAATTGTTATCGTGCATTAGGATACAGAATTGAAACAACAGGTGTCCGCGAATTTTTGCAAAGCAGGTTAGGTGCTGAAAGTGACGAGCAAGTGAAGAATGCAATTATTCAGTCACTTAAAATTACAGAAGCGAATAAATAAAAAGATTATTGCTTATTCTTTTGAAACTGATCCATCATACGATTAAAAGAATCTGCGACATCTTTAAAATCATCTTTTGGCCTATATTGTATGCGGGCATTAGCATTTCCATTGGCAATTTCATCAAAGACTTTTTTAAACCGAAACATTGGTCCTGCTGTACGATGCGACAAATAAATTCCCAATATAAATATAATTAATAAATAGAAAAAACCTACGATAATAAATTTTTCGACTAAACTTAAAAATAGCACTCTTAATTGAGATAACAATACGCCATTAGTTTTGCCAAGAGTAATCAAAAAATCATAATTACCCTTCATATTATATAAAATAACTCCAAATACTAATCCTATCCCAAATAAAGAGGTTATAAGTAACCAGTAAACATATTTAAGTTGATACTCTTTATTAATTAAATAGTTTTTAAGTCTTCTTTTACTGATATTAGTATTTTCACTTTTCAACATAATAGTACGCTATCAATTCATGATCATTTGTCTATATAATTTATTGATTGTATTCAACAAATTTGCCTCTTATACTTTAATCATGAAAACACTTAAAACATTATCTATCTTTTTATTTTTATTATTCACCTCTTCACTGAGTTTTGCTGGAGTTTCTCCCATTGGATTATCGCTCCTTCCCAATTTTGAATTTCCTCCGTCTGATTACACTGTTGGTGGAATTAGAGCAAACTTACTCGTAGGTTCCCACCGAAGTGTCTACGGTTTTGATATCGGTGCGATCGGCAGTATCACTACTCAAAACTTCGCAGGCATTCAAGCAACTGGCGGATTCAACTCAAACAGCGGACAAACTACAATCATTTTATTACAAGCAGCTGGTGGCGCAAATATCAATACGAACAAAACTAAAATTTACGGAATTCAAATTGCACCTTACAATCACAACACAGCAGAGTCTTCGATCGTAGGATTTGCATTAGGAATTGCAAACAACTCACCTTTTATGACCGTCGGAGGAATTCAAGCTGGTGTATACAATCGCGCTAAAACTGTTTATGGTTTTCAATTGGGTCTCATCAACGACACCGATGATCTTCACGGCTTTCAAATTGGATTAATCAATTTTCATCGCCGCGGAATGATCAACGTTTCTCCGATATTGAACTTTGGGTTTTAGTAAAACCAAACTTAAGCAACTCTCTAATTCATGAGAGTCTGTGGTTAATAATCACTGCGCCCACGACACCCCATGTTTGCCTCAAGAATGGTAGGCAATCTTTACCAGAAAAACTAGAATCTCCGACAAGACAATCAGAATCAGAGTTCTTTGCTTTAGTTTTTCAAGCCGAATCCGATATAAAAAATAAGTGCTTAGTTTATTTTTCATATGAATCACCTCCTTTCTTATAATAAAGTTAAAGGAGGTAAGGTTCTCTTACCTTGCTTAAGCTTGGCAAATTTTCTAAAGCAAATTTTATTCCGAATTTTTTAATTAAAAAACAATATGTCTGCCTTTTTGGCGGCGAGAGTAGATGGCGAATGTGCCTTCTGGATCGCCGACACCGATGTTACCAGATGGACCTACTCCTGAGGCGCCGAACTCTTCCCAATCTAAAGCTGAATCGGTTCCGTCGTTTTCTTTAAGCATTCCACCTAAAATGGCGCGGCCTTTTTGTAAAACAGAATCCGATCGCGACCAAATACTCACTGCTAAATCATGAGCATTGTGAAACATAGAAAATTTTAAAAACTCTTCATACGAAGCCACAGGCATTGCACACATAACTGTCATAAAAAATTCTGTGGTCGTGAGATCAAAAGTTTTCTCACCTTTGCCGTCCCAATTTACAGTTACCATCATTCCTGGCTTTACATTCGAAATAATAATCGGATCGATCACTTCTGCATTGGAAGCATAATCACCTTCAGTTACTTTTCCACCACGACGATATATCGTTGCACCTGCTTTTTCAGCGGCAACCATCATATCATGAGCAGTTTGTGCTTTGTGAACCATACAAGGACCAACCACTTTCGTTGCACTCTCATCCACAAACAATGGATTTGCAATTTTCCACTCGTCAAATTCTGCTTTCATATATGACAATAATTTATCGAGCGTTTTCGGTGAAGCCGCAACTCCGTGTAACGAAGTACACTTGTGCGAAGAAAATCCAAGCTTCGAATATGACAAACGAATCGCAATTTTCTTTAACTCTTCATCACTGTATCCATCATCTACCCAAGCCCAGTTACATCCGCCACCTTCAAACTTAGTTGTTTTTAATCCACGCAACTTTGTCATGTGTTCTGCAGTTGCTTCTGAACCAGTTACACACGCGACAGCCACTCTCGGATCAGATACTAATTTTTCAATTCGTTTTCCAAATCCTTCAACTTTTTGAACCGCACGAGGATCAGCTCCTGCTGCAATCAACATTCTCATCATGGTTGTTGTTGTGATTCCTGCAAACGGATGGCCTTTCAAAATAAACGGAGCGCCCACTAAATATGCACCAATGAATTGAATCACTGGAATTCCATAAATAAAATTCATGGGAGTAAAAATGGTTGCAACACCCGCAGGCAAGCAACGATTCTTCCAGTACGTATGTCCTTCAACCATTACTGGATAAGTGTCACCAAGCATGGCACGTTCTGCTGAACCCTCTAAGTGGTCAGCGCAACGTTTGCCTTCCCAAAAATCTTTATCAGCCTCTAAGCGCGTCTTTGGAATTTGAGTTCTAATTTCTTTCAAACAATCTTCGTAATAATAATTGAGCATACGTGAAAAATTTTTCACAACATGTTTTCGGTACGCCAAAGTTTCTTTCGACCATTCAAATGATTTCCAAAAATCAAACGCGTACGAAATCGCTGCTTCAGCTTCTGCTTCGCCTGAATCTGGAATGTTCATTATGTTTACTCTGCGATCCCAAGGAGCAGACATTGCAACGTTTTGAGATGCCATCTTCCATTCACCAGCAATTAAGTTCGGACAATCAACCGCTGCATCTGATTTTGAATGAGGAAGTTTTTTATAATTAAAAATATACCCACGTAATTTCTCAATTTGAGCATCAGACATTTGTTGAGTGACAAGAGAATACGATTTTCTGCGTTCAGAATAAACTTTAGCGAACGGATCAACTCCCACGCCTTTAAATTCAGAAATATTTTTTAATGCTTGAACAAACCAGGTTGGTTCCATTGTGAAGCTCCCTCTTTTTTCACACGATGATTGAGTGCTTTCTTTTTAACAGGAAGCGTGTTGAGAGTCACAAATTTCTTAGCGTCTGCTACTTTTCCTAAAGGTAAAATTCTAGAATGACCCAGCGCAAAAACATCGTATCGCGCAAAAAATGGGTCATCAGTCACCATAAATACAGAAGTTTCGTTATCGGCAGGGTTTAAAGATGGAAGCTTTAATCGGCCCATGCCTCGTAAGAAAACTTTCAGTTTCTCACCCGAAAAAAGCCCCAAAAGATCATATGGCGCTTGGCCAATGCGCACAAAATAATGAGCGCCACCTGCTATCGTCATAAATTGAAAATCAATAGCTTGAATGTCTTTTGAATCTACAAAAGGTGGATTTTCAAATTTTTCTACAAAACGATATCGTTCCCATATCAATTCAGAATGTGTTTCAAGCTTTAATGCTTCACAGACAGCTTTGGCTTCTTTTGAAATTTGATTAGCTACTAGTTGAATTTTTAAGGTTTTTCCCCATTTTTTAGCTATGGCAGAAAGTGATTTTTCATCATTTAAAGCGCCTAAAACAATCAAATGTTCGGGCTTGTATTTTTCTATAGCTAAATCAATTTCATCTGTAAGCGCACGTACGGCTTTTGCACTTTGAACGTACAATGCTTCTTTCAATCCAGAGCAAACTAGTGCTTTGATTGAAGGTATATAAATAATTCCACGGGGATCTAATGTGATATCCCCAATTTTAAGTCCACTCATAAACAAACGTTTTCATACCAAATCATTTCCGCACTAAAGTAGTCAAACTGCGGCGCATAATGCGAAGTAAAATACTCATTAGTGTTTTCTTGCACGATTCAGATTTTCCATGTACTTGATATTAAAGGCTAAAAAAGGAGAAACTAAAAATGTCAGAACTTGGCTACAATAAAGACCTATTCATTTTACCATTCGATCACCGAGGTTCATTTCTAGCAAAACTTTTCGGAATCAAAGATCGTGAACCAACTGCTGAAGAAACAAAAACGGTAAGCCAATACAAATACATGATTTATGAAGGATTTAAAAAATCTTTGAAAGACGGAGTTCCCGCAGATAAATCTGGTATCTTAGTTGATGAACAATTTGGTTCTGAGATCATTGCAGATGCTGCTAAAAACGGTTGGTCGACAGCAGTTTGTGCTGAAAAATCTGGCCAAGATGAATTCGACTTTGAATATGGCCATCAATATGAAGAACACATCACAAAAATTGATCCAACATTTGTAAAAGTTTTAGTTCGTTTAAATCCAGAAGGTGATGAATCATTAAACCATCGCCAAATGCAAAGACTGAAACGCATTTCTGAATTTTGTCACAAAGAACATAGAAAATTTATGTTTGAATTATTAGTACCTGCAACGGAATCTCAACTTTCTGCTTGCGGTGGCTCTGTTGCTCAATTCGATGCGACCATGCGACCAAAATTAATGGTTAAAGCGATGGAAGCACTTCAAAAATTTGGTGTTGAACCAGATGTTTGGAAATTAGAAGGAATTGAAACCGCTCAAGACTCACGTGCCGTTGCTGATCAAGCGCGTGTAGGTGGCCGAAAATTCGTTGGCGTGATTGTATTAGGTCGCGGTGAAAATGCAGAGAAAGTTCGTACATGGCTATCTGTTGCTGCAAAAACTCCAGGCGTTATTGGATTTGCTGTAGGACGTACCGTTTTCTGGGACGCTTTAAAAGGCTTCAAAGACGGCAAACTCTCACGTGAAAAAGCAATCGGCATGATCGCTGATAACTTTCGTGGATTCTGCGAACTTTGGATTCAAGCTCGTAAGTGATAATCGAAATTTGGAGCGATATCGTTTGCCCATTTTGCTACATTGGCAAACGAAAATTTGAGGCTGCCCTTGCTCAGTTTGCTCATAATGACCAAGTTCAAATTGAGTGGAAAAGTTTTCAACTTGCACCTGATTTAAAAACAGATCCAAAAACAAATAGTAACGAGTTTTTAGCCAAGCATAAAAATATTACATTAGATCATGCTAAAAAAATGCATGCTTTTGTCACCAAAATGGCGGCTGATGTTGGCTTAAATTATAATTTTGATAAAGTGGTAATCGCCAATTCCTTCAACGCGCACCGATTTTTACATTTTGCAAAATCTTTTCATAAACAAAACGAAGCTAAAGAATTATTATGTAAAGCATATTTCATTGATGGCAAAAACATCGACTCAGATGAAACATTAAATCAAATTGCTAAAGAATTAAATATTGATATGACTCGGTTCAAATCTGATTTATTTCAAAATGAAGTTCTCAAAGACATTGAAGAATCAAACGAACTTGGAATTGACGGTGTTCCTTTTTTCGTATTCAATCGAAAATTTGCTGTATCTGGCGCTCAAGATTCGAAAGTATTTTTAGAAACACTCAATCAAGCATATTCAGAAAAATAAAAAAGGCGTGCAGTTTCAACTACACGCCTTTCATTTAGACGGATTTATTAGGAGAACGTTTGCGCAAGAGTTGCGGCTTGCGCATCCGTGAGATCGTATTAACTACAGCCCATTGAGTTGCCGCAATTTAAGCATTTGTAACAAGCTCCATTGCGAACAGTTGTGTGTCCACAGCTATTACAGAATGGTGCATCTCCCATCATTTTAGAAAGATGTTTGCTCAACATTGAAGCTGAATCTGTTTTTGGATTCGACACTCCCAATGCTTTTGTTGGTCTGTTGTCATTTTCAGCAGAAAAAAGATTGGTTTGGTTTTCATCAACCTCTTCTGCAGTTTCTGCAACTTGTGCCATCTCTTGTGCAACGATATTTGCCTTTGGAGCTGCGGTCATCACAATCTCTTCTGGTTTTACGTGCACAAAGTCTGTTCGATTCAAGTATTCCATACCTAAAACGCGGAACACGAAATCAACTACTGAAGTTGCTGTTTTAATATTTGGATGGTCTACCATTCCTTGTGGTTCGAAACGTGTGAATGTAAACACATCTACGAATTCCTCAAGAGGCACTCCGTGCTGCAAACCAAGGCTTACTGCAATTGCAAAACAGTTTAACAAGCTTCTAAACGTAGCACCTTCTTTATGCATGTCGATGAAAATTTCACCCAATGCACCGTCAGCATATTCACCGGTTCGTAAGTAGACTTTGTGACCTGCTACTTTCGATTCAACTGTGAATCCACCGCGTTTTTTCGGTAGACGTTTTCGTAAGCTCACTTCTGGACTTGTGATCACTGCAGCTTGTGTGGTTGTGGTAGCTACAGTTTCTTCACTTTTCTTTTCTTCTTTCTTCTCGGACTTAGCAGAAAGAGGTTGGCTTAGCTTTGAACCATCTCTATATAATGCAACAGCTTTAATTCCCATTTTCCAAGACTGCATATAGATGTCTGAAACATCTTGCACAGTCGCTTCATTAGGAATGTTCACTGTTTTAGAAATTGCACCACTTAAGAATGGTTGCGCTGCTGCCATCATTTTAATGTGACCCATAGGAGCGATGAATCTTGTTCCTTTTTTGCCACACTTGTTAGCACAGTCAAAAACATTTAAGTGCTCAGCTTTTAAGAACGGAGCACCTTCTACCGTCATGCGACCGCAGATTGCTTCGTTTGCTTCTTCAATTTGAGCGTGAGTAAATCCCATTTCATGTAAAGATTTAAATCCTTTAGATGTAAATGCTTGATCTAACTCAAACACTGTTGGAAGTGATGCTTCAAGCTTTTGGATGTCTTCTTTAGTTAATCCTTTTGCCATCAATGATTTTTCATTGATGTGTGGGGTATTTCTAAAGTGAAGCGTACCAATTGCATATTCGATGATCGCAGCAATTTCATGATCATTGTAACCTAAAGTTTGCAATGCCATTGGAATGCTTTGATTTACGATTTTGAAATATCCACCACCAGCAAGTTTTTTGAATTTAACCAATGAAAAATCTGGTTCAATTCCGGTGGTATCGCAATCCATTAATAATCCAATTGTTCCTGTTGGAGCAAGAACAGTTGTTTGTGCGTTTCTATATCCAAATTGAGAGCCTAATTTAATAGCATCATCCCACTCACCTTGTGCTGCATCTAGAACTTCGATTGGCACAATTGATTTTGCTTTTGGAGTATTTGCACCTGACAATTCATAAACCGCATCTACTGCGTGACGATGTTTTCTCATTACACGTATCATGCTGTCTTTGTTTTCTTCAAAGCCTTCAAATGCACCCTTGGTAGCAGCGATTTGAGCTGAAGTTTTATAAGCAGCACCAGTCATGATTGCAGTTAAAGCTCCACACCAAGCACGTCCAGCATCTGAATCATATGCAATACCTTTAACCATTAACATGGTTCCTAAGTTTGCATAACCTAATCCGAGTGTACGATATTTATGCGAGCGTTCAGCAATTACTTGTGTTGGATAACTTGCATAATCCACAGCAATTTCTTGCGCGATGATTGAAACATGACATGTATGTTTATAGCCTTCAACGTCGAAGCTGCCATCATCACGTAAGAATTTTAACAAGTTTATTGAAGCTAAATTACATGCAGTATTGTCTAAGAACATATATTCGCTACATGGGTTTGAAGCATGAATGCGATCAGTATTTAAACAAGTATGCCAGTCATTAATAGTTGTATCGAATTGAAGACCTGGATCTGCGCAAGACCAAGCTGCGGTTGAAATTTGATTGAAAAGTTCACGAGCCTTATAAGTTTTGTAAACTTCGCCTGAAGTACGGAAAGTTGTTTTCCATTCTCCATCGTTTTCAACTGCTTTCATAAATTCGTCTGTTACGCGAATTGAGTTGTTTGAATTTTGTCCTGCAACTGTTCTATAAGCTTCACCATTGAAGTCTGAAGAATAACCGCCCGCAATTAATGCTGCTACTTTTCTTTCTTCTTTCATTTTCCAATTAATAAATTCTTCGATTTCTGGATGATCGATATCGAGAATGCACATTTTAGCTGCACGACGAGTTGTTCCACCAGATTTAGTAGCACCTGCTCCACGATCGAGAACTTCTAAGAAGCTCATTAAGCCTGAAGATAAACCGCCACCAGAAAGTTTTTCCATGGCACCACGGATTTTAGAGAAATTTGTACCAGTGCCTGAGCCATATTTAAAAATACGAGCTTCATTTTTCACCAATTCAAAAATATCCATTAAGTCATCGTTTACTGACTGAATAAAACAAGCTGAACATTGTGGATGTTCATATGCGCTCGTTGTTTCTTCAATTTTGTTTGAAACTGGATTCCAAAAGAAATTACCAGGTGTTCCTGTAATTCCGTACTCTTCGTATAATCCAACGTTGAACCAAACTGGAGAATTGAATGCTAATTTTTGGGTTACTAATAGATGGGTTAATTCCATTTCAAAGTTTTCAGCATCTTGTGCTGTTTTAAAGTAACCGCCGAATTTTTCGCCAGCAGTGCGAAATGAGTGAGCAACGCGTTTAACCAATTGGCGAACGCTTTCTTCACGACCTTCTTCGTTAATTTGTTTAGGAACACCTGCTTTTCTAAAATATTTAGATACAGCGATATCCGTTGCAAGCTGAGACCATGAAGCAGGAACCTCAACAGTATCTGACTTAAATACTACAGAACCGTCTGGATTCGTAATTTTTGACTTTCTTTGATCCCATTGAATCTCATCAAATGGATGAACCCCTTCTTGAGTAAACATTCTTTCAACAGTCACTCCACCCTTTTGGGCTTTTGACTTGTTTAAGGAAATATCTAAAGCAATCTTTGTGTTTGCTTTCTTTCCTTTCGAATTTAGTTTTGATTTGGAATTCTGACTTAATTGAGGATTAAGTTGTGTATCCATCTGTGTTTCCCCTCCATGTTAAAAGTTTCATCCTGATATCGAAACCCCGGCCTCACAGCACGCCGCTATGTTTCTAACGCACAGTGGTTAATTTTATTTTAAAACAACCAGAACTGCTCGCTAACTATCGTTACTAAAAATAATTACTGCTTATATTTAAACGTTATCGTGGGTTTAAAATAAAACAAGCAAAAAAACACTATGTATGGTGCACAATTTTACCCACCACCACTATATATTGTGGTGTCAAATTTTGAATAATCAAATGATTCAAGCTATTGAAAAGACTTAATCTTCGAAAAAAAATTACGATTTATGCTCTGCTTAATGTTAAAAAAAATATACAAAAAAATACTTCTAACGCATCTCGCAAGGATTGTTTTGTCCGTCCAAAAGGTAGTTTTCATGCTCTAATACCTTCCATCCACGGCTTAATAATTGAGTGAAAGCAGACTTAGGCGTTGACGGTATGGTGTTGTAATCAAAATAAACGTTATTTCCTGATATTCCACATTGTGAATCTTGTAATGAACAAGCATTTCCATTTGCAACTTTTCTCCATAATAACATTAAAGATATGTGATTTCTGGGACCTTGAAAGTACTTAATTCTCACCTTTACTTGTGATGAATAAGTCATATTGATTGTAGAGTTTGCACATCCCAATCTCGTTTGAGTTACTCCATCATTGTTAATAAGTGTTTGCTGAACTCCTCCACTTGAATTTAATATTTCAAGCTTTGAGCCATCATCTGATAAAAGTGCCAATTGATATAATCCTTCAGCATCTTGAGGCCTAAGCACTAATTTAGATTCTAAATTAAAAGCAAAATATTCGTTTAAAATTTGATCTAAATTATTTTTTACCTTATCCCCATTTGGTAATAAAAAACCTTCCGTCCAAAGCTGTGTGGGTACATTTAATCGATTTAAGTACAAATCTGTATTTGATAAAATTCCTTGTGTAAAAAATTGTTCAACTGAATTTACTGAAGTTTGGTTTTGAGTAATGTAATATAGTTTTCCTTTTAATCCGTTTGAATAATTTGCTTGAGCTGGATCGAATGGATCACAAACATTTCCTCCAGATCCGCCAGAAGCCAATGCATTCAATTGTTCCTTAGAGCCTGAAGTTTGATTTTCACCGTGATTTTTTAATTCCATTCGGGCTGAACAACCGCCCAAGATTACTGAACTAGCGATTAAACCGAATACAACGTGTTTTGAAAAATGGGCAAACATAATAACTCCTCAAATGGCCCATCTATATATAGGATATTCAAGATCTATACCGTCAAAAAAAGCTTGAATTTCAACAGTATAGGGAGATGATATTTGTAGATTTAATTGACAGTGAATGCTTTTTAAACAGGTGAAATCATGAAGATTTTTAATGCTTTTTGCACGAAGAAAAATGGATTTATTCTATTCACATTCTTACTTTCTTCTCTCAATGTGAATGCAAATATTGTGGGAATGGACGCTCAAAACTTTAACCCTACGACTTCAGGATTAGATTTTGTAACAGTACATTCTTCTGAAACTTTAAAACCTGGAATTTTAAATTTAGGATTTTTTGTAAATTACGCTAAAAACTCACTTCCTAATTTCGGAAAATCTTCACAAGGATTTGGCGATCATCTTTGGGGAATGGACTTAAACGCAGGCTTTGGCTTAATGAAAAAATGGGACATGGGTGTGAGCTTTCCGTTTGTGCTTTATCAAAAAATCGATGATGGCACGGGAACAAAATATGAATTCACCAAAGCAGGAAATACAGAAATAAAAATCAATACGAAATACCGCTTTTTTGGTAATGATTCTTACGGTCTTGCAACTATTCTTTCAACCAATCTCAATCGAACCCAGAACAATGCCTACATTGGTTTAGGGGGCGGTCCGATTTATAACATTGAACTTGCATATGATAAATCATTCGGAAAAATCGCAGCTGCTTTAAACGCAGGCCACAGATGGAGAAAACAAGGAACACAAATTCCAAGCCTTCCGATTCAGCCATATCGAAATCAATGGATTGGTTCAGCGGCTGCAAGCTATTACGTAGAAAAATGGGATACAAAAATCATTACAGAAATTTTCGGCTCACGTCCTGTTAAAACAGACCAAGGCGTAAGAGAAAGACTTGAATCTACCTTTGAATTTTTAGTGGGCGCAAAACATGATGTGAACAATCATCTTGCCCTTCATACAGGCGCTGGCAGTCAACTCATTCAAGGTATTTCTTCTCCAGATTTTAGAGTTTATTTTGGTTTAAACTATACGATGGGGCCTTTGTATAAAGTAAAAGAACCTGTATTAGAAAAACAAGAAGTTCCAGAAGAAAGATTTGTAACGAACTCAATTGAATTTCAATTTAACTCATCTGAAATTACAGAAGAAAGCGAACAAATTTTTAAAGAACTGGTTGAACACTTGAATTCAACAGGATTTAAAAAACTTACCGTTGAAGGACACACTGACTCAATTGGTCCAGATGAATACAATCTAAAACTCAGTATTAGTCGCGCGGGTGCAATTCGTGATCATTTGGTTAAGCAATATAAAATTCCAGAGGAAAAAATCTCCGCAATTGGTTATGGCGAGACGCGTCCGATTGCAGACAATGGCAATTTTCAGGGACGTCAACGCAATCGTCGTGTAGAATTTGTAATTGAGAGATAGTATTTTTGCAGTAATTTTAGGAGGAAATATGAAATCTTTTTTCTTACTCATTTCAATGGCAGTCTTGATGAATGGCTGTGCACATAAATCTAAAAACACATCACAAACTGAAATAAAAGACCCCGCACAATTAGCTAAGTGGCAAGCCAATATGTTGAAATTCGGAAATACTCTTTCTGAGATTATGCCCTTAGTTGCAAACGATAAAGAATTTAGAAATCCTAAAAATTTGAAAACAATTAAAAAAGAAACTGAGAATCTAGCGTCAATTACTCACAATATTAATGCGGATATGGCGAATCCATTTTTTGATCCAAGCTTAGGATTTATGTCAAAAAAACTAGAAGAAAATATGAGAATTGCACTCGATGAGTTAGATCAAAAAAACTATACAGTTGCTCAAAACATTTTAAGAAATGCTACTAATTATTGCATCGGTTGTCACACAATGAGCAATCGTGGTGTACAAGATATCAATTTTAAAACGGAATTAAAAAACTTAAATAATATTGAAAAAGCAGACTATTTCGCAGCAATCAGAAACTTTGATCAAGCAATCATTCATTATGAATACATTCTTACCGATAAAGAATTTGCAAAACAAAATTCTGAAAAATGGTTTGAAGCATTTAAAAAGATGTTCGCAATCGCCGTTCGCGTAAAACGCAATTCAAATTTGGCAGTAGAATTAGTTTCTCGTCTGCGTGATGAAGCCTCAGTACCTGAAAAATATAAAAAATACTCTGGAACTTGGAAGCAAATGCTCAAAGAATGGGAATCGGACGAAAAAATGAAACCAAAAGATAATTCGTTTGATAAAATCGTGGCCATTGTTGAATCTGCGAACAAACTTGAAACGAAACAAGGCAAAACCGCTGGTCTTGCGAACTATTTAAGAGCTTCACTATTACTTCATGATTTTCTCGATCAAAATTCTACAACAGAAAATTACGCAGATGCACTTTATTTTTCTGGTGTTGTTGCAGAAACCTTACAAGATTTGAACTATTCAACCTTGAGTGAAGCTTATTTTGAGGCATGTGTAAGACACCCTTCTCAACATAAATACGCCAAAGATTGTTTAGAAAAGTATAAAAAGGCTCAATTAAACAATTTTAAAGCTAAATCTGTTAACTCATTACCTGAACAAGCCAAAGCACGTATAAATGAATTAACTGAGTTAACAAAAACTTTTTAGTGTGTCTTTTGTACACAGTCTAAGTTTTAAAATTTATAGTATACTTAAATTGTGCGTTTAATTGGGGGCCTTATTCGCTTTGCATTACTCATTTCATTATTTTTATTTGCTTTCGATTCCAATTTATTCGCCGGCAATAAAATTGGCGATGAAATTAAGTCTCATAAGAAATCAGGTAAGTTTAGCGGAGAAGTTTTAGATTTATTTACAAAATCCACACAAAAACTAGATTTAAAAGCACATCATTTTCCAACAAATTCAGGTGTACTTGAAATTAAACAAAGCATGATTGATAAAATCATAAAAAATAAACCTCAATTTATTTCTGTTACTATTCCTTTTGAAAATAAAGTTGAAAAGTTTTTATTATATAAAGTTGAAAACAATACCAAAGTGATTGAACATTCTACAAGAAAAGTAATGCAGTCTGATGTCATAAATTACCGCGGGTCTACAGAAAATACAGGCGAAAGCGATCTTGCAACCATCACTGTATCTCCAGATGAAGTTTTAGGAAGTTTTATCATTGGAACAGAAACCATTGTGGTGCAAAAGGTTTTTCCAAAAGGAAGTGATCGTGAAAAGAAAAATCCTTTAAACAAATCAACACATGTTCTTTATTCTAAAAAAGATGAAACTCGGCCGCCGTTTCAATGTACACAAAAAACTGATGCGACCCAAACGTCACAAACGATTCAACCTTCAAACACTAGCTCAACTACTACAACTTCAAATCAGCCACAAACTAGCTCACTTTTAACTAGTAAAAATGTTCGATTTTATGCAGAAGTTGCTAACGACATATATAACAGTAAAGGTGGCACTGCTGGTGCTCAAACATATATTCAAGGTGTTTTTAACCAAATCAACGCAATTTATTATAATGACGGCATTTCTACTTCACTTGGAACAATCTATGTTTGGAACACAACCGATCCATATGTTGGAATGTCGAGCGGCTCTGCTTTGACAACTTTTGGTAACAATCGAAGCACAGGTTACGATGGTGATTTAGCAATTTTAGTTAATTATAGTCCTTCAAATGGGGGAATTGCTTACGTTGGTCAACTCTGCAGAACTTCTTCATTACGTGTTAGTTATTGTGGAATTAGCTCAACCTATAACACCTACCCAAACTATTCTTGGTCTGTAGAATGTATGACTCATGAATTAGGACACCTAATGGGCTCACCACATACTCATGCATGCGCATGGAACGGCAACAACACCGCTATTGATGGATGCGCTTTACAATATTCTCAAGGTCTATCAGAAGGTAGCTGCGCACAAGGCCCAATTCCATCCGGCACAGTTGGCGGTACTGTTATGAGTTACTGCCATTTACTTTCAACAGTTGGAATTAATTTTAATTTGGGATTTGGCGAACAACCGAAAACATTAATTACAGGCAAAGTAAATTCTGCTACTTGCTTAGGAAATAGCTCTAGTACTCCAGACACTGAATCTCCAATGGTAACAATTCTTGCCCCATTGAACAACGCAACGATCTCTGGTCAAAATGTAAGTTTTAATGCAAGCGCAACTGATAATAATTTCGTAAGCAAAATCGAACTCTATATCGATTCAACACTTCTTTCGACTTCTTTCAATTCAAGTAATATTTATTCACTCGATACAAGTAATTACACAAATGGTGCGCATACGTTAACTGCGAAAGCTTACGATCCATCTGGTAATATGGGAACTGCATCCATCAACGTAACTATTTCAAATACTGTTGCAAATGATACAGTACCACCAACCACCACATTAACATTTCCTACTGAAGGCATGACCATTGCTCCGTTGGAGGTAAATTAAATGAACTATTTTAAATTACTACTTTGTTTAATTTTTGCCTTTTCGATTATCTCCTGTTCTAAAACGAGAGAAATCGATACAAAAGAAGTTGAATTAAAAGATACAACTGCAATTACAGCATCAGGTAGTTCTAAAACTGCACCCACACTCACTCTTAAGGCAAACGCTTCTGACAATATTGGCGTCACTCGCGTAGAATTTTATGTAAATAGTGTAAAAGTTTGTACTTCTACCAGCTCTCCATACCAATGTGATTGGACACCTACACTTCCACTTGCTGCTAATTATTCTTTATTCACAAAAGCATTTGATGAACACGGAAATTTTTCACAATCTACGACCGTAACCATTCACGGTTCTAACTAAGCACGAGACGTGCTAGGTAGATTTATATTTAAAGAATTAAATTTTTGTAATAGCGCCAAATGTAAGGCTCTTTCTACTTCTGCTTTATGATTCATTTGCACTTGAACCACTATTCTAAACTCCATTGCATGAGGATAAAAATTTGTGACTCCTAATAAATCAAACTTTGATCGTAAATATTGAGCATAATTTGATTTTTCAAACTCATCACATGTTTTAGAAATCGTTTCATAAATTTTTTGAATATTTTCAGAATAAGAAATAGGAAAATTTACAATTGCATTCGCATAATCATAGGTATTATTACTAACAGCCTTAATTTCTCCATTCGGAATGATATGTAATGTACCATCTGGAGCTCGCAAAGTGGTTGTGCGTAAATCCATTCTTTCAACAGTTCCAGCAAATCCGCTGATTGAAACAGAATCACCGATTCGTATTTGATCTTCTATTAAGATAAATACACCCGTGATTACATCTCGAACCATACTTTGGGCACCGAATCCAACTGCAACACCTGCAATTCCAGCCCCTGTCAAAAGTGGGGTTATATCAAATCCAAATTCTTTTAAAATCATGAGAATTGCAAAGCCATATAAAACGACTCTAAGAGTGGTCTCAATTAATTTAACAACGGTCGCAATTCGCTTTTCTTGAACTGAGTTTCGATTTGATTTACGAGTGATAGAATAATTTAATACTTGTTCCGCCAAATATTTAACAAGTTTTACGCTTAACGAAATGACAATCAGTATAAATACAACCTTCAATGCTCTTGAAAGTATGTATTCTACCCATGGGTTTAGCTTGAGAAATGAAGTAAAATGTTCCATTCTATGTACATGAAACATAGAATTTTATATTCAATTTTTCCAGTATTTATTCCTTGGATATCCTTTTGGAATACGTATGGACCTCAAGTAAAAGATTTAAGTAAAACGCGTGTAGCCATAGCTAAAGACTGTTCTAAAATTAACGAAAAATCTTCAAATCAATTTGACTCTGTTTTCGCTATTTCAAATGCATCTCGTGAAAAAGGGCTAGGTGGAATTAAAGAACCTCTAGGTAAAAAAGATGCAATGCTATTCGTTTTTGAAAAGCCAACAAAAGTTACATTTTGGATGAAAGACACTTTGATTCCATTACAAATCGCTTATTTCAATTCAAGTGGAAAACTTACTCAAACAATTGAAATGCCTGTTGAAAAAGATCCTTCAGATCCTAAAATGATTTACCCATCAAATTCAGAAACAATTGCTGCATTAGAAGTAGCGCCTAAGTCAATTCAAAAAAGTATAGGCACACAGCTTTGTGTGGAAAAACCTCGTTCACCTTAATTTATGAAAAAAGTTTTAATTTATACAACAGCACCTTGCGGATTTTGTTCAATGGCTAAAAATTTATTAAAGTCTAAGCAAATTGATTTTGAAGAAGTTTTTGTTCCTTATGAAGACGATGCTATGTGGACTAAATTAGAAAAACAAACTGGATTTAAAACCATGCCACAAATTTTTATAGATGGAAAATTCATTGGCGGTTATCAAGAATTAGCTCAATTAAATTCGCAAGGAAAATTATAATAAATGAATCATTTTCATCTTCACAAAAAAGGAGATTTAAATAATCCAAAAGTTATTTTAATACACGGATTATTAGGCGCTTCTCGAAATTTATGGAGATTACAAGACATTCTCGTAGAGAATGGCTTTTACACACTATCTTATGATCAACGCGGACATGGTCATAGTCCACATTCTGAAGGAAAACCACTTACATTAGAACGCCTTTCTGAAGATTTAATCAATATTTTAAATTCAGAAAATTTAAAAAAAGTTCATTTACTTGGCCACAGCATGGGCGGAAGAGTTGCAATGATGACTTCTTATTTGCATCCTGAACGAGTAGAATCCCTCACGATGATGGATGTAAGCCCCAAAGTAAGTACTTTAGCTATCACAACTTTACACAAAATCATTGATCCGCTGCCTGATACATTCGCCAACAAAACGATTGCTTTAGATTTTTTTAGAGCTCATTTGCCGTTTACAGGAAAAGAATTAACAATGTTTGAACAATTTCTCATGGCAAACTTAAAAAATGATAATGGTGTATATAAATGGGTTTTTGATTTGTCTGCAATTCGAAAAGACTTATTACCATCACTGTCTATAGACCAATTTGAAAAATGGAAACAGCTAAAAATCCCTACCTTCGTAATGCGCGGAGAACGTTCAGCACACTTTACACAACAAGAATTAGACACTATGACTGAAATGTTACCTGAAATTCAAACTTATTCAGTTTCAAACGCTGGACATTGGATACACGCAGATAATTTAGAAGACACTGCCACAGGAACTCTTACATTCTTAAAACAATTTAATCATTTGGAGAAAAAATGAAAATAATCATTCAATACACTTTGATATTTAAATTATTACTAAGCTCTTTAATATTTGCTGAAGAGACTAAAGTACCTGAGTTTACCTTAGAAATTGAACAAGATAGTTCGGTATATTTTTTAAAAGCAACTCCACCAGCTGACCATCATTTTAATTTAAAAACACCTTACAAGGCATTAAAAAACAATTCTACATTAAAAGCCTTTAAAGCCACAAAAGACTTAATTCAATACAATATAGCAAAATCAATTTTATCAGATAAAGACACTGTAACACTTACCCTTTTTATTTGTGACAACGACAACAAATATTGCGTTAAGCAAAATCAAATTTGGTCAAAATCAGCACTTCCCCATGCAACTGCAATTTCACCAAACGAAATCAATAAAACTTCTACAATTCGTATGAAAGATGAGTTTGGTTTTATTATGAACAATGTAGATGCTGCCTTCGAGCAATCAAAAAAGACTCATAAACCAATCTTAATCGATTTTTATGCGATTTGGTGTCCTCCCTGCAATGAGCTTGATGAAATTGTATATCCTTCAAAAGAATTTAACGATCTTAAAGATAGTTTCGTATTATTAAAGTTGGATGTAGATTCTCCCGTTTCTTGGAAACTTAAATCACAATTCGAAATCAAAGGATATCCCACAATAGTAATCATATCGCCACAAGGTATTGAGCTTTCTAGAATCGTTGGTTTTATTCCTATGAAGGAATTCTTTGAAAGAATGAAACTTTCTTTAAGATCAGATGCAGCTACGAACAGTACTGAACATTTGGCTGCAAATGCATTCTACAGAGAAGATTGGACTAAATCAAAAGCGCTTTACTCTGAATTAATTACAAAAGAACCAAACAATAAAGAATATAAAGAAAGATTTGCACAATCTGAAATTGAAGAAATAAAAACAAAAGTAAAAGATCAAAAAGATACAAAAGAAAATCTAATCGCTAAACTTGAAAAAGCGATCAACAATTTTGGAAATACAATTTTTGCGATGGAATCAGCAGTTGAGCTAGCCGAAATTTACGAAGAAAATCAAAATAAAGAGAAACAAAATGAGGCAATCACGAAAGGCCTTTCAATAGCAAATTCAATTTTAAAAACACAAGTCAGTAATGGTGAAGTCAAAGGTGCAGAATATTCTGAAGCCGATCTTTACCAACAAATAGCCGAATTTCACGATCAACTTGAACAATCTGATGAATCGAAATCGGCTTATTTAAATGCGGTTAATTATTACAAGAACAAATTAAAAAATATGCCGAAAAAACGCCAACGTGGTTATAGCTTAGAACTTGCATACTGCTTATGGAAATCAGGCAACATAAACAAAGCAAACGATATTTACGAAAAGTTTGAAAAAATGTATCCAAATGAATTTACGTTTTATTATGCTCAATCTAGAATGTTTTTTCACTTAAAAGACTTTAAAGGAGCTAAAGAAAAAGGTGAAAAAGCTCTGCAGTACTCATACGGCGACAATCAATTACGCTCTGTAGAAAATCTTGCAAATATTTACGCCGAATTGGGTGATAAGAAAAAAGGAATCGATTTAATTACCCAAACGATTCAAAACCACCACATACCAACTGATTATAAAGTTCGTTCGCAACGTTACATAGACAACTTAACTAAACTAAAAAGTAAGCTAGAGTCTAAATAATGATCCCTAAAGACACCAAAAGCACAAACATTGATTCAATCATGATTTTATGCTTTAGCATTATGATTTTGCTTTTCATTACTGGTGGAATGAATGTTGCGCACCCTAAATTTAAATTAGACTTATCTCAACTGGATACTTTTTCTTGGATATTTTTTATATTGGCACTTATCAGAAAAAAAATATCGAACTCATTTTTTCCAGAACAAATAACTAATATTTTTGAGAAAATTCAAAATATATTTGAACAAAAAAACTCTAAAACGTTTTTGTATTTTTCCATTATATACTTAATTACTACATTTTGTGTGATTACTTTCAGATATCAATCTTTTAATGCGAACGCATATGATCTAAGTTATATTAATCAACCTATTTTTAATACTGCATTTGGTAATTTTTTGTACTCTTCTCTCGCCGTCAACAACACTTATTTAGGTGAACACTTTGCACCAGTTTTGGCATTACTCAGTCCTTTATATTTAATTTTTAACTCAATTTATGCTTTATTTTTATTTACAGTTATATTAGTTGCGCTAGATCTTTTTATTATATCGAAACTATGCGAAGCGTTTCAGATCGCAAAATCTACTAAATATTTAATTTTATCATGTTTTCTTTTGTATCAACCGTTAAGGGCGGCACTCAATTTTGATTTCAGAGAAGATCATTTATTTATCCCTGTTTTCTTGTCTGCCTTACTGTATTTTAAAAATAATAAATATTTATATTTATGGATTTTAATTTTATCTAGTTTTTTTATTAAAGAAAACGCTGCTATTTTCACTGCCTTAATAGGGTTATGGATATTATTTACAAATAGAAAAAATAAAGACTCAAAACGAATTCATGGCTTAGTCATTTTTTTATTATCATGCGTTGTTTTTTACATAATCAATACAAAAATCACACCACATTTTTCTGGTACTACTCAAAAAACTAGATTTGCGTTTAGAATGAACACATTTGGCAATACTACATCTGAATTTATTTCATTCATCCTTACACATCCTCTTACATTTCTTCAGTATTTTTTATCTCAAGCTATAAATAAATCTTCGATTAAATATTTTTTAGTCGTATTTATTCCTTTTTTAATTTGCTTTCGGCATTCTCCCTTTGCATTCACAATTGCATTATTCGGATTTCTTCTGAATGTAATATTAGGCATTCAATCTATTGGTTACCATTATGAATGCATTTTCATTGCGTTTTTATTTTACGCATTCATCGAAACACTATCAAAAAAACCAAAATTAAATCCAACCACATTTGGATTAATTTTAGTTGGTTTTCTTTTATTTTTTGGCAGATCACCAGTTCATTATCTCAAAGAATTTTATCCAACATCTCGCGATCGAATGGTAGAAAGTGAAATTAAAAAAATCCCTATTGAAGCAAGTATTGCTACTACCACAGCTCTTCATCCACACCTTTCTATGAGAAAAGACGCCTATTTATTTGCAGGCGCACCTACTACCGACTATGTAATTACAGATACACATCCTTCACGTAATTTGTACGGAACTCCAAACTTAGAGAGCGATATCGCTCAAATGAGTGGCATGCCTTATGATTTAATTGTCGATCGTGATTTATTTAAGATTTGGAAAAAGAAAAATTAAGCTCGCAAAAGAAATAAGCCGGGTTCTGTTACAGCTTTCGCTGCGACGATCATTCCTCTGGGATGATTGTTACCAATCACCTCTAGCGACCTTACCCGAAAACTGAGGCTCGTTGATTTCTCAACTCACACTGAACCGAGTAGGTTCAAATCGTTTTCCTATTTGGTCTTGCTCCAGATGGGGTTTGCATAGCGATTTTTGTTTCCAAAAACCCGGTGGTCTCTTACACCGCCGTTTCACCCTTACCTCTATAGTTGCCTATAAAGGCGGTTTATTCTCTGTTGCACTTTCCGTCAGTCAGTACTTTCGTAATGACTGCCTGGCCGTTAACCAGCATCTTACTCTTTGGAGCCCGGACTTTCCTCT
Source organism: uncultured Bacteriovoracaceae bacterium (assembly GCA_964572865.1). Taxonomy (GTDB): domain Bacteria; phylum Bdellovibrionota; class UBA1018; order UBA1018; family UBA923; genus CAZNGN01. The sequence goes on from CAZNGN010000002.1 coordinate 130,528, forward strand.
GTTTCATTTTAGTTAAAAAATTTCGCAGCGATCATCCACTCTTACGAGCTAACTTTAAAAAACTTTTTAGCTACCACTATTTTTGAACATCAAAATGCGTTTGCAGCTTGGGCAATTAATGATTTCATTTGCCTTTTGTAATTCATTAAACATTTGTGGAGGCAATTTCACATTACAAGCTCTGCAATGTCCGCCATTGGCAATTGCTAATCCAACATTTTGTCTCGCAGTACGAATGCGATCATACGATGCAAGCATACGTGGATCTACGCCAACAATTGCGTCTTTTCTTTTAGCCTCTAAAGCAGCTAAATCAACATTTAAAGTTTGCATTTCACCTGCAATTTTATCAGACTCACCGCCATGTTTTGCTTTTACATCATCCGCTTTTTTATTGATCTCAGCAATCTCTGCATTGAACTTTGCAATGTCAGCATCTGCTTTTTTAATATTTTCAGCAAGCATTTCGCTTGATTTTTTCAAACCTTCTAATTCTTTTTGAACTGCAGAAAATTCTTGTTGATTCTTTATTCCTTCACCTTTTTGTGTCGAGCGTTTTTCACGATCGTTATTTAACTCCAAAGCTCCAACATATTGTTTTTTTGTTTTATCAACTTCAGCAATTGATTTTTCTTTTTCAGCGATTTGATTATTAAATGTTTTTAATTCTGCTTCGAATGCCGCTAACCTTTTTGGAAACTCGGCTTTTTTATTTAAAATATTTCCAATTTGTATGTCTAATTCTTGAACTACTTCCAATTTACCTAATTGATCGCGCAAAGCATCCTCCTACAGATCAAATTACATCGTGGATGTTTTCATAAACTTCAACGATTTTGTTTTTTGCAATTTCCATTTGCGATTCGTTCTGAATCCAATCTGAAACTGTGCTCATGAAAAAACGTTCAGAGTAGCTATGTCCTAATAGCACTAATGTTACATTTCTGTTTCGGGCTTCTAAGATTTGATGGTAGCCAACTTCGCCACACACATAAACTTGAACACCTTTGGCAGCTGCTTGCGAGATAAACGCAGAACCTGATCCAGGAGAAAACGCAATTTTTTCAATCGCTTTATCTGCCTTTTTATCAAGGTCATCTAACGCCGGCCCCGCAATCGTAACATGCTTCAGTTGAAAGCAACTTTTAACACTTTCGACAAGTTTCTGAAAGGTCAATTTTGTTGGAGCTTCTGAAATAAATCCGTATCCAATGTCTTTTGAAGGGTTTGCTAACCCTATGATATCATAAGCCATTTCTTCATATGGATGTGCCTTGCGCGCAGCCTCTAATATAATAGACATGCGTTTGAGCTCAAAAACCACTTCTAGCCTCTTTTCTTCGACTTTTTCAAGGTTGTTTTTGGACCCGACTTTTGGATTACTTGAATCGTTGCCTAAGAATGTTCCTTCTCCATCCCAAGAGAAAGAACATTGTGAATAGTTGCCGATTTTACCCGCCCCTGCTTCACAAAGTGCATTTCGTACATCTTCTAAATTTTTTTCAGGAACATACGTTACAAATTTGGCTAGCTGCAAACTTTTAGGCGTTCCGTTTTCTCGTTCCGCCAAAAATGTTTTATATTTTAAATTTAATTTTTCAGAGATTTTTTTATTATGCTCAACTGAGGCCAAATCAAAATTGGTATGTAAAGCAATCACAGAAACACCCATGGTGAGAGCTCGATACAAATGCGGAGAACTTTGTGCGGTCAACTTGGAAATCGGTTTAAAAATCGGTGGATGATGGCAGATAATTACATTGGCTTTTTGCTTTTCGGCTGCATTGATTGCTTCGCGACCCAAATTCACTGCGATCACAATGCCGGTTATTTCTTGCGAAGCATCTCCACAAAGTAGTCCTACATTATCCCACGTTTCAGCAAAGTCGAAGGGAGCTTTTTTTTGCAAAAACCCTACAAGATCGCTAACTCTTACTTTTTTTTCTTTTGGCATTTTATTTTGAAGTTTCAACTCTGTTGTATTTAATAAAATTTCCTAGAAACATTGCGTCTGTAAATACGTGGTTTTTAACCCATGATTGTACCAACTGATTGCCGATACGATGAACCATCGGAATCATCGGCATTTCATCATCCATGATTTCTCTAAAACGGCTTACTTTTTTCATACGTTCTGGGCCATTCGGAAGCGTTTCAATTTCAGAAGCAATCTTATCGAGTTCTGCATTTGAGAAAAATGCAGCATTTGAACCCGTAGCTATACCTTTTGTTTGCACCACACTTAGTGAATCTTCAACATCAGGTACACCAGAAGCGTAACCAATTCCTAAAACAACGAAATTTCCAGCTCGTGCTCTGCGATCCAGCTCAGGCCAGGTCATTGGTTCGCCAACGTATTTCACACCAATTGCAGCCATTTGCTTTGTAAATAATTCATCAAACTGACGAGCAGTTGAGTCAGCACCGGTTGGTCCTGAAAATGGAGGCAATCCTTTTCCATCGGGGTAGCCTGCTTTCGCTAAAAGTTCTTTTGCTTTTGCCACATTGTATTCTGACCATTTGCTTTTAAATTTCGGATCATATCCCCATTGTGTCGGATCAATGATCGATTGTGCACGTGTCGCTTGATTCACATACATGATTTCAATAAATTTATTCACATCAATCGCAAGTGCGATCGCATGACGTACATCTTTATTTTTTCCATACACTGGATCTTTCATATTAAATATCTGTACTGTCACATCTGCCGTAGGAGAGCGATGCAATGAAATTCCTTTTGCTTTTAATTCTTCAGACAATTGTCCGTTTGGTAATGCAGATTGAAAATTATCTTTAGGAACCGACATCATTTCGGTTTCTCCATTCATAAATTTTAACCAACGCGGTTGTGACTCCGCTACGATTTCAACATTCACACCATCATTGAGCGGCAAACGTTTGCCAGCATCTGTCAGTAATCCTTTTTCTTGTGAATCTTTTGCTCCCACTGATGGATACTTTTCTTCTCTATAATTTGGATTTTTAATTGCTATGATTTTTGAATTTAAATCTAAATATTTAGGAATATATGGGCCGGTTCCCACAGGATGTCTTGCAAAACCATCTCCTAATTTTTCAACGCATTCTTTTGCAACGATTGAAATTCCAGATCCAACAAAATTATATACAAATCTTGGGTAGCGATTTGTTAATTTCATTTCGATTGTGTATGGATCAACTACTTTTACGCCTGAAATTTCTTTTGCTTTTCCAGTATGAAATTCTTCAACGCCCACTAATTTTCCTTCTAATGATCCGTACGCAGGTGAAGTAAATTTAGGACCAGTAATTCTTTCGAGTGTGTACTTTACGTCTTCAGCTGTTAACTCTTTGCCTTTTCCTTGTGTGCTAGCAAAGCAAGCGTCGTCATGAAATTTCACACCTTTTTTAAGTTTGATGGTTAGCGTTTTTCCGTCTTTAGAATATTTCGGTAATTCACTAGCGAGTAATGGATCTAATTCAAAAGGTCTTTTTAAATAATGGTACTGATATAAAGATTCATAAAATAAATTTTGCATTTGAGAGCTGTACACATCATTTGTCACATGAGGATCAAGACTTGTAATTTTTGCTTGGATTGAAACTCGAAATATATTTTCTTTTGGAGCTGTTAACGGTTTGTTTGATGCGTTTACGATGTTTGTGAAAGTGAATAATAAAATAAGAATTAGTGTTTTCATTTTGTATCCTTTTTAAATGGTATTTATAAAATACTAGACCTTGAAAATGAGTAAAGAGCTTTTAGTTATTTTTTGGATATGCATTCACGTTTACGCTCTGTGCCTGAACAGATAAATACGGAATTACGAGTGCAATCAATAAAACAACAGTATGCCGATAAATTAATACATCTAGTGTGAAGCAAGATATGATTAAAAATAGCACTAAATGTAGTTGCCAGTGACTCCAGTTTTGTTTTTGAGATTTCACCCAAAGTGTGAATGCCCATGCAAATGAACCGAACATAAGTAAACCACCTCGACTTAGTAAAAATAAAAATGAATTATCAGAATGGTATGGAATAAAGCCATAACCAAAGAGCAAATAATCAAAACGTTTTAGTAATGATTCGCTATAAACATACCATGGCTTAAGTCGATACATTAAGTTTAAAATTTTACCTCGCAATAATGGATAGTTTTCCCAAATTGTGTTGAATTCAATAGCGATAAATACACTCAATGCAATGACCGATGCAAACCAAATAAACAAAGTCTTTTTAGATATATTCTTACGCGCAAAGAGAAAAACCATACTCACTGAAAGGATGATTGAAATAAATGCGGTGCCCGATCTGGTTAAATAAATACTTAAAAGTGATAATATTCCAATCAATGTTGTATTTAAATTTTTTCGTACTTCATTCGACATTACATTCATCGACAAAAGAGTGATTCCTAAAATTAAAACAGACATGCTGGCTTCTACAGGTGAGGCGAACACTCCGTGCGCCCGACCCTTCCAATCAAAATAATTTGGATCATATTGATAAATTGAACCCATCAAAGTACGGACATCTTCGCTCAGTTTATATGCGACCAAACTAAACACGATTAAATAAAATATTGCTGTAGTAACTTTAGATATTTTTTTTAAATCAATGAATTGATTCAACCGAACTGCGAATGCGATCATCATAAACCAAGAATAAAAACGCAAAGTATTCCATAATTCTTTCACAAAATGAAATTGATCATCTTCTTTGATGATGAGTTCATATTTTCTGAATTCATCAACTAATGATACTCGCCAAATACTGTGAATGAACGCGATCAGAAATACAAAAAATCCAATAAGGGCAACTTTTTTAGTTTTTGGATCAAAAAACGGTTTTGGACTTTGAGTAATGGCATAAAGCAATGCACCCAAAATTACGAAATCAGACAAAAATAGTTTATATTGATTGATTGCAATGGGTGGCTGAAAAAAAACTAGCAGTAATATGAAACTCAAAATGCGGGTGAAGTTATTTTTAAAATTTTCATTTGATTGAGCCATTATGAAAATCTCTTTTCACTCGCAAGGGCTGCGATTACTCGAAATGATTTGGTCTTTGAATAAATACTTTTGATTGATTTTTGATTAAACAACTCAAATGGCGCATCTTTTTCATATGTTTTATATAACTTAGGATACACTTTTTTACTCCAAATACTTTCGGGTGTGGCAAAACCAATTTTGTCGTTTCGTGTGCGTATTACTTCAGGAATGACATCTAATACCGCTTCTCTTAACACTGATTTACGAACACCGTTTTTCACCAAGTAATTCGAAGGCAAAGAAAATGCGAATTCGACAATTCGATAATCTAAAAAGGGAGTGCGTGATTCAATTGAGAACGCCATCGAGTTTCGATCTTCGTAATGTAAAAGAGAGGGCAATGAATTTTCAAATGCCGACTCATATAATGTTTGTTTAAGTGCGTCGTCAAAAAGGTCTGCTTTGCTTTCTTCAAATTGTTTATTGTGTAAATATGTCGCAATTTCATCTTGTGCATTTTTTTGAAAAGCAGAAATCCAATCAATTGTTTTTTGTTTTTTTGCCTGAATTCGTTTAATACTTAAAAAATATTTTGGGTGATTCTTAACAAACTGACCAATTAACTTTGCAGCCTCTAATGGATTGGTGTTTTGCAGTGCTGACTTTAAAATCGACGACCAAAAACCTTCATAACCAGCAAAAAGTTCATCGGCACCTTGTCCATCTAACATGACAGTTACGTTATTTGCTCTTGCCGCTTGAAAAACCTTCCACTGCGCAAACATGGACGTCCCTACAAAGGGACCATCTTGATGCCAAATGAGTTTTTCAAAATCTTCGATGAGCATTTCTGGAGTCGGCTCTACAAATGTAGGCTTTATTTTTGTACCTTTCACAACCATTTCTGCATATTTTCGTTCATCAATGGATGTGCCCGGAAAACTCGCTGAAAACGTTTTCTGTTCAAGTGGATTTAATTTTGAGAGCATAGACACAATGGTAGAAGAGTCGATCCCCCCACTCAATGCAGAACCAACCGCCACATCTGAACGTAAACGAAATTGAACCGAAGAGTACAATAATTCTTTTAAAGTATTTGCTGCTTGCGCATAGCTATATTCTTTTAATTGGGTTGGTAAATTCCAGTATTTAGATATTTTATTTTGAAAAGTTCGTTCGCTTAATTCATTTGCACGAATTGTGACCACACTTGATTTTGGAAAAGCGTAAATTTCTTTAAACATCGTGTTTTCATTGTAATGAATTCTTGCATGCGCGAGAAATTCATACATTTGTACAGCATTCCAATTATTTTTAATGTTTTCACTTTTTCTAACTTCTAATAACTGTTTCATTTCTGAACCAAATACAAGCGTTGAGTTAAAAAATGTATAATACAAGGGCTTCACACCCATTCGATCTCGAGAAAGTGTTAAGGTTTCATCAATCGGATTCCAAAACGCAATTGCCCACATTCCATTGAACTTTGAAAAAGCTCGCTCTCCCCATTTTTCAATCGCTCGCACAATTACTTCTGTATCAGAGACTGTATGAAATTTGATTCCTAAGGCGACGAGTTCTTCTTTCAGTTCAATGTAATTATAAACTTCACCGTTAAAGATTATTGAGAATTTTTTATTAGAATTTTCTAGAGTAGGAACCAACATTGGTTGATTAGCTTCTTCAGACAAATCTATAATTGAAAGTCTTCTGTGTCCAAAACGAACCGAAAACTGAGCGCCTACTTCATTCCAATCACCTTCTCCGTCGGGTCCACGGTGTGAGATCATCGAAAGAGCGGATTTAAATACACTCGATTGTGATTTGTCGTTTAGAAGTGCGTTGTTTGGTTGATTCGAAAATGCGCCTAATATTCCACACATTTTATTTTATGGATTCACCACTTGATTGAATATCTGACAAATTTCTACAATTTGAGATTCTTTCAACTCAGGATACATTGGTAAGCTTATACACTTGCGAGCAATGTCTTCAGCGACCGGAAAATCTCCCACTTTGTGTCCCAAATATGAAAATGCTTTTTGTAAATGCAACGGAATCGGATAGTGAATTAAAGCACCGATTTTTTTCTCATTCATCGCAAGCAAAATTTCATCACGGTTTTTAGCCAATGCCACAAACAAGTGATACACATTTTCTGCCTCAGGTGTGGTCATTTGCGTTTTAACCTTAGGATTTAAATTCTTGTGATACACTTTTGCATTTTCTTGTCGTTTTTTAGTCCAACCTAAAATGTGATTGAGTTTTACATTTAATACAGCTGCTTGAAGTGAGTCACAACGATGATTGTATCCAATAATATCGTGATCGTATTTTCCACCAAGTCGGCCATGGTTTAACAGTTTTCGCAAAAGGTCTTCTTGGTGCTTGGTTTGTGTAAACACAAATCCTGCGTCACCGTATGCGCCTAAGTTTTTTCCTGGATAAAAGCTAAAAGTCGCAGCATCTGAAGTTGAACCCACGTAAGCTTGTTTAAATTTTGCAAAATGTGCCTGAGCGCAGTCTTCGATCACTTTGAGATTGTTTGCTTTAGCAAAATCTTGAATTGATTTTAAGTCCGCAGGATTACCGTAAATATGAACCGGCATGATTGCTTTTGTTTTTTTTGTAATTTTCTTTGCCAATTGTTTCGGATCTAAATTGAATGTGTCCGGATCAGCGTCTACAAAAACTGGTTTTGCTCCCACATGACAAACACCTTCAGCGGTTGCGATAAACGTATGTGTAGGAACAATCACTTCATCTCCAGCACCAATTTCTAAAGCTTGCAACGCAAGTTGAATGGCCGAAGTACCGTTACTTACGGCAGCTCCTCCGTTTGCGCCATGCATTGATTTGAATCGATCTTCGAAGGCGGTTAAGTATTTTCCTAAAATAAATGCGTTTGAATCAAGCACTTCATTGAGAATCGCTTGAATTTCTGATTTAATTTCTTTGTATTGGGCAGATAAGTCTACGAGTGGTATCATGCCGATATCATAGGCTTTGAGGATGAAAGTGAAAACGAAAAAATTAGGATTTTTTAAGCATAAAATGGGCTTAGTCGACAAAGGCGCCAAAATTGGTGCGGAGTCCCGCATTTGGGCGTACGCTCACGTTATGAGCGGAGCTGTAATTGGCTCAAAATGTAATATCGGTAATTACGCTTTCATCGAATCAGGTGCAAAGCTTGGCAATGGGGTCACCATTAAAAATGCAGTTCAGGTTTGGGAAGGTGTTTCGATCGAAGACGATGTGTTTGTAGGGCCCGCTTGTGTGTTTACCAATCACTTGCGACCACGCGCTTTTTTGAAACGCCCAAAATCAGAGTGGCTTGCAAAAACTGTTTTAAAAAAAGGATGCACACTGGGCGCTGGCTCTGTGATTTTATCGAACTTATCTGTGGGCCGATTTGCTTTAGTGGGCGCAGGTTCTGTAGTCACTAAAAATGTACCAGATCATGCCGTTGTGGTTGGAAATCCTGCCAAAATTATAGGCTATGTTTGCAAATGTGGACTCACCATTGGCAAAAATCTTAAACAGTCAAAGTCTTGCAAAAACTGTAAATAATTTTATTAGTAATAATTATTTTTTACCCAAGCGCGAATGCGGGTATTTTCCTTCAGATAAGAATACTTCTCGACCGGTTTCAATCGATTCATAAATTGCTTGTATCATTTCAAGTGATTTGCGACCTTCAGCGCCTTCAACGAGCGCTGGCTTATCGTGAATGATTGCATCAACAACATTTTGCAAATAACGAGCGTGTCCAAAACCATAAACGGTCGGAGGATTTTCTTTATATTTCGAAAGAACTTCATCATCGCCAGTTTGCTTGTTAGTGAAGTTCCAAACCTTCATTTCATTGACCGCAAAACCACCAATTTCAACTGAGCCATTTTCTCCTAAAATCGAAACAGATCCTTCAAGATCTTTTGGCCTAGTTGCAGTGGTTGCCTCAAATAATCCCAATGCTCCGTTTTTAAATTTAAGCAATACAACACCTGTGTCTTCAGCCTCAATTTTTGCTAAACGAGTTGTGGCTTTTGCAAACACCGATTCCACTTCACCCATCATCCACTCTAATAAATCAATGTGGTGAGAGGCTTGGTTTGAAAACACTCCACCGTCATACGCCCAAGTACCACGCCACGAATCGTGATCGTAATAATCTTGCTTGCGACACCAACGCACGCGAACGGTTCCCATAACTAATTTACCGAATCGACCAGCATCGAGTGCTTCTCTTAATTTTTGAACAGGAATATTGTAACGATTTTGTTTCACAACAAACAAACGCACTCCTGCTTTTGAAGCAGCGGCAGTCATCGCATCTGCATCTTCAAGTGTAAGTGCCATTGGCTTTTCTACTACGACGTGTATTTTAAATTTAGTTACATCAATTGCATGTTGTGCGTGCATTCCTGACGGAGTTAAAATACTTACAACGTCGATTTGATTGCCAAGCTTTGAAAGCATTTCATTGTAATCTGTAAAATAAGGAACATTGTATTTGGTTCCGTATTGTTTTGCTCGTTCAGGAATAATATCACACACAGCTGCAAGTTCTGCATTTGGTAAAGCGTTTTCACCTAAAATTTCTGCGTGCTTTTTTGCAATTCGACCGCAACCGATGAAAGCAAATTTTAATTTTTTACTCATTTTATTTTTTCAATTCTTTAAATATCGAAATCATATGTTCCGCCTGAGTTTTTCTAGAAAACTTTACCTTTAGTTCTTCACTAGAAGGTCTTACAAACGAGCCATTTGATTTCTTTTTTTCTATCGCACTTTTAAGGGCTTGCACAATATTTTTAGAGTCAGAAAAGTACATTCCTAGCCCAGAATCCTCTATAAATTCAGCTATATCATTGCGTGTAGATCCAAAAGCAAAAACCAGACGCTCTGCGCCAATGTATTCTAGAAGTTTTGCTGAGTAGATACCGCTTTGAGTGGGATCATCCCATAGAAAATGAATTAAAATATCAGAACTTAATTGTGCTTGAATTGCCTCACGATGCGATACTTTATCATGAATTTGCACAAATTGATCAAGCTTATAGCTTTGAACTTCATCGACCAAATATGACTTTGAAGATTCATCCGTATAAAAAACCACTTCAATTTCTTCAGCATTCATTTGAGAAAGGGCATCAAATAAAATTTTTGGATTTTGAAAAGGATAATACAAAGTGCCCGTATAAACCAATCGAAGTTTTTTTGTTTTTTTCACTTCATGATTTCTAAAATCATCTGGATCATATCCATTATGAACAATTCGCACATCTTTCTGATATGCTTTTTTGAGAGTATCAGCTAATGCTTCTGATACGGTTACAATTTTTTGAGCATTATCTAAATATTTCTTTTCAATGAGTTGATCAATTTTTTTGCGCCACGATTGATACGCATAATCGTGCGAATATACCCATAAATCTCTAAATTCTGCTACAAATGGAATATTGTATTTTTTTGCGATTTGACTGCCCACAATGATTGAAGTGAGCGGCAAGGCAGAAGCATACACTACATCTGGTTTCCAGTTTTTTAAAACTTCTTGAGCATGATTGAATGCATATTTTCTCCAACCAATTTTTGCATCTGGAATATTAGTTAGACTTCTCATTGCTTGGGTAATGAACTGTGCAGCACCTTGTTTCTTCATTACTTGTTCATGATGAACTGTAAGTGAAAGATTTTTTTTGCGAAATACTTTTTGATAGATTGCACGAGTCCATTTATTCAGATCAAACCATTCGGTATATGATATTTTTTCACTGGGAATTTCTACTGCCAACGTCTTCGGCAACTCACCTGCTAGATACGGATGATCTGCGGCAATGACTCTTACATCATGTCCCATTTGGTGAAAATATTTAGCCATTTTACCGGCACGAATCGCACCGATCGTATTGAATGGGGGAAAATAATATGAAATTAAGAGAATATTCATTCTTACCTTTATTTATATCTTGTGAAGGCATTGATACTCAACTAAATTGTTTTTTATGGAAAAAATAGATTCTATTTTTATCGCGGGAGCTAGAGGTTTGGTTGGTTCTGCAATTGTTCGTCATCTTAAAAAATTGGGATATCAAAACCTGCTGACTCCATCTTCAAAAGAACTTGATTTAACAAATCAGAGTAAAACTTTAGAATATTTTCAAACTAAAAAACCTATGTACGTCATCGATGCTGCCGCAAAAGTAGGTGGAATTATGGCGAACTCAACTTACATGGCAGACTTTTGTCAAATCAACTTACAAATTCAGTTGAATTTAATTCATTCTGCCTATTTGACAAAAGTTAAAAAATTAATGTTCTTAGGTAGCTCTTGTATTTATCCAGTGAACGCTGAAATTCCCATTAAAGAAACTTCTTTATTAACAGGTCCGTTAGAACCAACCAATGAAGGTTATGCCATTGCTAAAATAGCTGGCGTAAAACTTTGTGATTATTATCGCAAACAATATGGGTGTGATTTTATTTCTGTAATGCCAACAAACATTTATGGTCCATATGACAATTTTGATTTACAAAACTCACATATGGTGCCGGGTCTAATTCATAAATTTCATATTGGAAAAACTACGAATTCAAAATCCGTTAACGTGTGGGGAACAGGCAAACCAATGCGTGAACTTTTATACTCTGAAGATCTAGCTGAAGCAGTCATATATTTAATGCAAAATTTTTCTGATTATGGTCCCATCAATGTTGGCACTGGAGAAGATTTCACGGTCAGCGATGTTGCAAATCGAATTAAATCGACAGTTGAATTTAATGGAGAAATTACTTTCGATACATCAAAGCCAGACGGTATGTTTCGAAAAGTAATGGATGTGTCTCGCATTAATTCAATGGGTTGGCGGGCACGTACTTCACTCGACGATGGTCTTGATCGATCTTATCAATGGTTTTTAGATAACTTTGATCAATTAAAAAAATAATGACAGCTGTTGCAAATAAAAAAAAATTACTTGTTCTGGCTTCTTGGTTTCCAAAAAATGAAACTGACTCAACAGGCCGATTTATCATTGATCAAGCAAATGCAATGAAAGAAATAAAAGACTCGTTAGGCAACTCAGTCTTTGATGTTCGCATCGTTGACTGTAGTATCCGGCTGCCATTCATTCCTAAACAAGTGCAAAACTGGCTTAAAATGAAACAAATCATTGAAGTTATGAATAGTGAAAACTTTATTCCTGACACAATTTGGGCTCATGTGTCTTTTCCTGCAGGAGTCATTGGTATTAAGCTTAAAAAAGCATGGCCTCAGTCAAAACTCATTCTTACCGAACACTGTGGACCACTTTCACTTTTAGAGCCTTATTTTACATCAAAGCAAACATTTGACTCTCATTTTTCAAATTACGATCAAATCGTTGCTGTAAGTTCAACATTAGCAAATGAAATTCAATCACGAAATTCGAACGTCCTTGTTTCGGTTATCGGTAATTTTGTACATGACGATTTTTTTCATGCAAGCGGAACTCAGCCTATTGGACCAAACCACTGTTGTTTTATTGGAAGATGCACAAAAGAAAAAGGATTCGACTTATTAATTCAAACTTTAGAAGAATATGATTCTAAATATTCTGACCCTCTTGTTGTTCACATATTGGGAGAAGGTCCTCTTTTACCCAATTTATTGAATAGAAAATTTACACACATTGAGGTTGTTTACGAAGGCACAGGTGGACGTAACACAGTCATTTCAGTACTTCGAAAATCTGCCTTTTTACTATTAACCAGTAGATATGAAACGTTTTCGCTAGTCGCCGCAGAAGCAATTGTGATGGGTCGCCGTGTGATTGGATTTAAGTGCGGAGGGCCTGAAGACTTTGTGAGAGGTGAAACTGGTATATTAATTTCAGATTTTAGTTTCATAGACTTAGCGAACAATATCGAAAATCAAATTAAATCAGAGATAACTATTAATTCTAATTTTTTTAAAAAAGTAGACTTTCAATCTAAATACTTAAATATATTTTCAACAATCATTTGATTTGCTTTCTTTGTCGGATGACCATCACCTTTGATATTATATCCATCTGCATTTGCATCATAAATATTGCTAATATCGATATACTTTATATTTTTGTTTTTAAATTTTTCTAAAATAATTGGGTAATTTAATTTATTTGGAGTCAACAAAACAAAAAAATTATCGTTACCAAATTTTTCAGAGTATATCTTCTTTGATTTATTAATCACATCAACTACCAGATCGATATGTGATTCATTTATATTAAATGGAATATTCATATTAAATAGTTTAAAAAAATTACTATTCCATAACAATTCATATAGTGGAGTTAGAATTGGTCTGCCGGTAGAAAAGCTTCCGTCTCGAATTATTTCACCAGCTTTATTATAATGATAGTACGGAAAGTTCATTCCCCAGGTGGCTGTAATGCTTGCAAAGCCATTTAGTCTTTTTATGTGATCATCTATATACAAATATATCGCGTATCCATTATGTTCTATTATTTCTGATTTGAACTCAGGACGCTCTAAATTAGCCAACATGTGATTGGGGCCATAACCGGAAAATGCATAATTGTAGGCATGTATGTTAGAATTTTTCTTTTATATTAAATAGGGTATTGTGTCTTCGTCATTCAATCCCTCTCCAAATGTGACAGAGCAACCAAAAAATATAACATATTTATTTTTAGCTACTTTACTCGAAACAGAAGTCTTCCTTCGTCCATACTCATCAAAATGATATGACACATCATATACCATATATTCTCTTTGTTTTTTTAAAGTAATTTTTTTCTTAGCAGGTGGCTTAAAACCAAAATTAGAATTATAATTATAAAATGACTCTGATGATTTGAATTCAAATTTATCAGTCGAAGAATTAAATAATGATTTTGACTTCATAACTAAATAGCTACAAAACTCAACGAAAATTAGTATACTAAATACGGTAACAACGACTAAAATGGCATTAAAAATATTGCTTTTTTTAAAGTCGGCAAAAGTTAGTTTTTTTAATTTAGAAAAATTATAAAAAATAATACCAAGTAATAAATTAATTATTTCAAAAATAACTATTTTTAATTTTGTTATAAACAATAAACTACCATCTTTTGAAAACAATATTGTTAAAAAAGGGGGATTTAGTAAAAATCCAATAAAAACAAATATAATTGCTATTTTTTTGTAATGGTTCATAATTTATTTTTTTATAATAAAATTATTCATTTTATTAATTAATATAATCTTTTCTAATTCTTCGTCATCAATTCTTTTCATCTCAGAAGCTTGTATGTTTTCATCAACCTCATGAATCTTCATAAAACCAGGTATCACAGTACCAATTGCCTTTTGAGTTAAACAAAACGACAGTGCTGCCATTACCAACGAACGATTTTTACTTACTAAAAACTGGAATAGATTTGTTGAATCAATCCATTTTTTTGTTTGTGCTTTATTCCATTTTGAACGGTGGTCAGATTGAACATCAAACTGACTATTTTGTTTCACGGTGCCAGCCAAAAATCCAAAAACAAGCGGCGTTCTTGAAATGACTCCAATCTCATTTTCTAGAGCATACTGAAATAAACCACACTCTTCAGCTCTCAGATCTATCATATTGTAATTTACTTGTACTATTTCTAATGGATATTTTTTACAAAACTCTAGCGCATCTTTCGGGGATCGCGCCGAAACTCCGAATGCCCTTATTTTTCCTAATTTTTTCTGAGTTTCTAAAAACCGAACTGCTTCAGCTAAATCTGATTGAATGGTTGGACTATGTAATAAATAGACATCGAGATAATCGGTTTTCAGTCTTCTTAAGCTTTGATGTAAACAACTTTCTAAATGTGAAAATGATAAATTACTCTTTGGATCAAAATGATTTCCATCTTCTACCATTCCACCTTTAGAACATATGACAACGTTTTGTCTTTTCGAAGCAAATGCATTACCAATCAATTCTTCACTTCGCCCTTTGCCATAAACTTCAGAAGTATCGTAAAATGTAATTTTTTTTTCTAAAGAATAATTTAATAATTGTGTTGCTTCTTCTTCAGAAATCGGGCCGTAGGCATTTCCACCCAACCCCCATGCGCCAAAGCCAATTTCAGATACTGATATGGATGATTTACCCAGTTTTCTAAACTTCATTTTTTATGTTTGTATCGCTTTCTGAATAGCGCTTTTCAAAACCCAAGTATCTACTCCGTATGTCAACATATTAACGCCAATTTTTTGTAACCATTTTTTTTCTTCTTCTGTTTTAAACATAGCGCCGACTTGAATTCCTGCGTTTTTAATTTTCTGAGTAGACTCTTCTACAAACCGAATTACTTTTGGATGTGATACATCACCATTACAGCCCAAAGCCAACGACATGTCGTAGACTCCCAGATAAATAAAATTTAAATTAGGAATTTGTATGATCTGATCCAGGTCTGCACACGCACCTTCTGTTTCTAAGATAATTCCTCGAAATAAATAATCGTTCTCTAATCTTTTAGATTCTTTACTATCTTTTTTACCAGTATAATTTCCAGATCTCGTAAACGGGTTAAAACCTCGGGTGCCTTTAGGATAAAACATTGTGGATTCAATTGCTTTTTGAACGTCTGCAACTGATTTAATTTGCGGAAAAATCACTCCGCCCGCACCTAAATCTAAAACATTTTGCGTAATCGGATTATCAACCGTTGGAATGCGTACAATAGGCATACATTGATTGATTTCACACGCCTGAATCGATGATAAAACTTGTTCTAAAGAAAAAGAGCCATGCTCTAAATCTATAAAAATAAAATCTAATCCCGATGAAGAAAGCACATCCGTTACCATTTGATTAGGAAGGATGCTCCAAATGCCATAACTATTTTTTTTATTTATTAAATTATTTTTCATGATTTTCCTATTAATAATGACCTGAAACCTGTTTTTCAGATATTAAATTACTATATAAATATGCGCCTTTTTTGTTTCCCCACCAAATTACTTCACGGCACCAATCCTGCCATGTGTTCCACACAGTTTTTGATCGATTGATTTGATATTCGCTTGATTGATTCATTAAGGGGATAAAATCGTTTACTTTTGCAGCATTATAAACTTCCCAAATATTATAATTTAATTTCAAATGAATATCTGTTTGTACAAATGGTTTTTTAATTAATAGTTTATTCAATTGAAAAAGCTCACCCATAAGTGTTTCATCAACCATATAATGATTTTGGCTTAAAAATTCTTTCATCAGTTTTTGTGATTCTTCATAAAATTGATCTAATTGATTTTGATTACAAATTTCAATTAAGATTAGCTCATCGATAGGCCACCATATTCCAAGCCATTTTTGAGAAGCCTCATATTCTGGTCCACCTTCTTGTATGTTTTTTGCTTTTGAAACGAGCCTAGTACGAATGGCGTTTAAAATTGGGTACATTTTTAAATCTGAGTCTGTAAATAAAGTCATTAAATCTTTAAAAGGAATTTTAAATTGAGAATGTAAAACCAAAAGTGGAATTTGCAACACTTTGTTAAAATATAAAAATGAACACATCCACGCAAAAGCTCTCGTTTTCGCCCAATCTTCTCGGGAACATGAATAATTTGAAATGACCAATTGTTGTGTTTCAATCACTTCATCTTCACTCGCATCGATCGAGCCATGAATGTTCGCTACTGGGCACTCCACAATTTCTAACTTATATTTTTTTTGATACTCAAGATCACCCATTGCAGCGTTTGGTAAAATTGATAAGTTTCCAAATTGAATGCGATTGTGTTGTCCATTTTCAATACACTCACAAACACCCTTCACAAAGCTTTCATAGGTTTCACCAGGCAAACCTAAAATAATATCTGAATACGTATCTACTCGATCTCGTGTAAATCTCCGTTGTAACTCTTGATATGATTTTGTTGAAATATTTGCTCGTTTTACATTCGTCAACGTTACTGGGTCGGTAGATTGCAACGCGATTGTCACACCTTTATTCAGCCCAGTATCTGAAAGTAATTTTTGAACTTTGTATGCTCTTTCAGTCGCGTTTTTTGTGTTCTGAACCGAAAGTGCATGTGGAAAACCAGACCTCTCTTTATAATCAGCAACGTTTTTAACAATTTCATAATCGCGTTCTAACATACCAAAATTTGCATCTGCACAAAATACAAACTCAATTTTGTTTTCAGACATCCATTGAATTTCTTTTTGAATTCGATCCATATCAAATTTAAAAACTTTACTTTGCGTTGAAGAACCCCAATCACAATAGGCACATGAAAAGGGACATCCTCGATTTGTTTCCCACATCATAATCCATTTTTGATCTGGATTTTCTTTCATGATGTCTGCAAATACACCTTCTAGATAGGGGGAAGGAATTACTGAGATATCATGAATTCGTTCACGCTTAGGATTGGTCGTAACCGTACCATCTTTAATATAACTTACTGATTGAATCGACAGCCAATTTCGTTCTATTGCTTTATCTAATCCTAACTCTAAAATATCAACAAATGTTTGTTCGCCTTCACCATGAACGACAGCATCTATGAATGGATATTGTTTTAAAAAACCCTCAATCCTATCTGGCACTTGAGGACCACCAAAAATAATAACTACATTCGGATTGCTTTCTTTTAGTTTTTTTGAAATCTCTAAAGATAATTTTATATTCCAAACATACGTACTAAAAAAAACATAATGCGATGATTTCAACTTTTTGACTGACTCTTGAATCGGCTCACGAAAATATACAGGAATATTAAATGAGAATTTATTTGGATTTTTTAAATATTTTTGTGCATACGCTTGTAATATACCTGCTGAATAGGGCAGGTATTTTTGGCCAGAAAAACTATTATTTATCTGGACGAGCGATACCAGAATCTTATCCGACTGCATTAGTCGTATATAACGCATTTTACCCGTCGTAGTAAAGGTCAAAATTCGATATTTATTTGCCAGCTGATTGTGATTTGTTATGTTCGAAAAATGAAAAAACAAAGAGTATTAATTTGCGGCGCTTCAGGCTTTGCCGGAAACAATTTATTAATTAGGCTTTCAAAATCCCCAGAATTAGAGGTAATTGGAACGTACTTTTCTAAAAAACCAAAAGACTATCCCTCAAACGTAGAAATTGTTCATGCCGATTTAACAGATCGCACGACTGTATTTAATTTAATGAAAAATATAGATATTGTTTTAGATTATGCAGCGATTGCTACCAATTTTAAAGACGTGGTTACCAAACCTTACATTCATACAACTGACAACGTAATTATTTCCTCATTATTAATTCGAGCAGCATTTGAAAATAATGTTAAACACTTTATATTTCCAAGTTGCGGATATTTGTACAATCACAGTGACCAACCATTTAAAGAAAGTGATGTTGATTACAACAATCTTCCTCCTAAATTTATGGGTGCCGCTTGGTCTAAAGTTTATCTCGAGAAAATGTGTGAATTTTATTCAACCCTAGGAAGAACTAAATTCACAGTTTTACGTCAAGCAAACTTATATGGTCCATATGACAAAACGGATCTTGAAGTTGCTCACGCATTACCTGCTACCATCATGAAAGCACTTCAAACTAAAAATAATAAAATTCAAGTTTGGGGAGATGGCAGTCAAAAGAAAGATCAACTATACATTGACGATTTACTTGATTTAATTGAAATCATAATTGCAAAAAAATCGAATTCGTTTGATTTTTTAAATGCCGGAACTGGCGTTTATGTAACTATGAAAGAAATGGCTGTGTTTGCAGCATTGTTTTCTGATAAAAATATCGAAATAGAATATGATACTTCAATGCCAAGCAACAACCTATATTGGTGCTTAAACTCTGATAAAGCTAAACAACAGTTTGGATGGTCAGCTAAAGTTTCATTAAAAGAAGGAATGAAGCGAACTGCTGATTGGTATAAAACCGTTTTATCAAATCAGAACTAAACCTTCACCATTTTGATCGTCAAAACGAACTAGGCCGCAAGCTTCTAATTCTTGTTTAATCACTTCAGCTACAGTTGGTACGGCAACAATAAAATGTACTCTCACCGAATCTGGAATACGATGGATATACACTTTGCATCCCGCTTGCTTTGCCACAGCTGCCGCGCCAGCAATATCCCAAAGATAATTATTAATTCCAAATGTTCCTTGCAGTTTGTTTGATGCCACAAAAGAAATATTTAATGCCGCAGACCCCAACCTCATACAACCACGAGTCAATGAATCTAGTTTACTCAAAGCTTTGAAATACTTTGCATGTAATTCATTTTCTTTATTATCTTTAGAAAATGAATGCCCTGAAATAGAACCAGACAGCAATGCGTTGTTCATTTTAGAATCAACCACACTTAATTTAGAAGAATTTAAATAAGAGCCATGTTTTGCATAACTAAAATAAAGTTGATTTAATTCAGGAGCTAAAATTCCACCTAATTTAAACGTACCTTCAACAAGCAAACCGATCGAAATGCAATGATACGGTAAACCATGCACAAAGTTTACAGTACCATCAATTGGATCAACATACCAAGTTGGCTCTTTTGAAATACGAATGGGAGATTGGTTTAAACTAACTTGTTCTTCAGAGATTACGTTATAATTTGAAGGTGAAAGAGCTTGAAATATTGTTTTTTCGATTTCTTTATCTACTTCTGTTACTAGATCTCGATATGAATTTTTTGTACTAATTTGTAAATCTAATTTACCAATATTTGATTTAAGTTCATCTGCCCCAGCAAATAATGCTTTCAAAAGTAGTTCTGAATCTTTTTCATAATTTATGTACATTTTATTCACCATTTTGAATTGATTGGATAATACTACTTATTTTTTCAAATTCTCTACTTAATACAATTTCAAGAACTTCACCAGTTCTGAGCTTTAATACATATTTGAGAAAATTTTGTATCGACATCGAAGAACGCATAAAAGACATATGGTGATCTGGATCATCTCGATTATCAAAAAGTATTGCGGAAGCAATTCCAACCAAAGTATTCATTGGTAAAATACCTCTGGATAATGCCAACTGAGCTGCCCCCAGTAATCTGCCGTCTCGCTCAAGCTTTCGCAATGGTTCACGTGCAACTCTAGAAATAGGATCATGTAACAAAGGATCACTAAATCTTTTTAATTCCTTGTCTGCATACCAATCGATGAAAGTATGATTAAAATTCCATTCTAATTTTAGAGTTTGAATCATTTCATTCATAACTCCCTTAACTATTTGATTAATTTTAGGATTAGCCATCGCTTCAAAAACATATACATATTTCAACATCGAGCCTAAATAGGCAGCTACACAATGTGGGGTATTGTGTAAAAACAACTTACAAATCCATTGCTGATACATTTCAACTTTACTCGTTGGAACATAGTCGCCTTGTAATTCATTTTTAACTTTTTCATCGATAAATAGAGTTCCATCTTCAGTGGAAACAGCTAAAACGTCTTTTTGAAGAACTTCTGCAGTGCTAGTATTGGATGTAATGACGTCAGGAACTGCAAAATAAACTTTTTTAAGTTTAGTCGTTTTCAAAATATTTTCTACTTTTTCGGGATCATTTTCACAAAGAATGATTGGGCAAGTAAAGTCTTCTACAATCAAAGCCGCATTTCTGCTATTTCGAGGACCTACATTTATAAATACAGCTGCCGTATCATCTAAATGTGCTGATGCTTTAAATTGCTCTGCCGTATATGCAGCTTTTACAGGTACAATTAACTCTTTAAATTGATTTTCCTGAACCATTACCGTCATAAATTGCTTTTTTTGATTCAGCATATTTACTAATTCAATATTTGAATCAATAAAAACAAAATCATATGCTTTGTGAAATTTCCAAGGCAAAAAACCTCTTCCAATTGCACCAGCGCCAACTATAATGATTTGTTTTCTATTCTTTGAAGAATCACTCATAGCGTTTCTCCAATTGCCCAAGGAATAAACTCTTCTTGTCCTATTTTGAGTTTTTCTGATTTTGTTTTTAATCCACTCGCAACAGACAAAATATCTTTATATAGATTAATTGATACTTCACTTATATTATTTTTTTCTAAAATTTCTCCGGCATTGAAATCTATGTCTGAAATCATTTTTTGATACAATCCGGTTGTAGTTGAAATCTTGATAGTAGGACTGATCGAACAACCATACACAGATCCTCTACCCGTTGTAAAAGCTACGATATTAGCTCCACCAGCAACAATACCAGTTACCGATACAGGATCAAATCCCGGCGTATTCATCAAAATAAATCCTTTATTTTTAGATTTTTCAGAATAATCAACAACATCTACTAATGTGCTCGACCCAGCTTTTGCTACGGCTCCTAACGTTTTTTCTAAAATTGTACTAATTCCACCACTTATATTTCCAGGTGATAAATTATTATTAAAATTTGAATGATGATGTTTCAAATATTGATCCCACCAAACGAATGTTCGTTTTAGTTTATTCTTAACGTCAGCACTTACACATCTTGATTCTAGATTTGACTCTGCCCCATGACATTCTGGAATTTCACCAAGAATTACAGAGCCACCCTTTGATACAATAATATCGCTTACCATTCCCAGCACTGGATTTGCAGTGATTGAAGAAAATGAATCACTACCACCGCAATTTAATCCTAAAGTAATATTTTGCACTTCACATTTAGTACGTTCAAATTTGGGAACAGTATCAATTAATTCTTGAACCAGTTTGATACCTTTTTCAATCGAATGTAATGTACCGTTATTCTCTTGAATTCCTAAATAGCGATATTCAATCTCGTTTTCATTTGAATGCGCCAAAATTGACTTTAAAGTTGTACCTTCGCATCCCAATCCCACAACTAGAGTTGCAACTACATTGGGATTTTGAATCCAACCGGAGAGAGTTTGATTTAAAACTTCGTATCCTCGTCCACCAATTTCTTGAGCACATCCTTGAGTGTGAGTGACAGCGATTACTCCGTCAATATTTCGACTAGAATTCAAATCTGTGTTTTCATAATGCCTTACAATTGCTTTTACTACAGCAGCTGAACAGTTCACCGTTGATACAACTGCAATGTAATTTCTTGTACCAACCGATTTATTTTTACGTTGGTAGCCCATAAACGTATTTGGCAATGAATCAAACTCGTACTTTTTCTTTTGAATTGATACGATTGAATCAGCAGCGTGATTATAATCACTTACATTTGGCATGCGAATATTGTGTACATGAACATGCTCACCGGCAGCAATATCTTGTGTAGCGACACCAATTGCATGACCAAGCTTAATAACATTAGAATCTTTTTTAATATGGCTTGCAGCGATTTTGTGGCCGACTGAAATATTATTTTCAGGCTCTAGTACAATTTCAACGTTATCGTTTTTATGCAATCGAATGCGCTTCATTTAATACGACTTACTTTCAGCTCCATCTACTGGAATACACGCACCGTTTACTAGACTTGCTTTTTGTGAACATAAAAAAAGTATAACATCTGCTACTTCTTGAGTGGTGCCCAAACGAGCAAGTGGAAACGTGGATTTTAAACGTTCTTCTAATTTTTGTGGTTCTTTTTTTAAGAAGTCTGCCCAATTGCCTTCTTCCGTTAAAATTGCTCCAGGTGCCACTGTATTAAATGTAATTCCTTCTCGTACTAATTCAAATTTCATTGCGTATGTTTTCATCATCGCAATTTCAGCACTTTTAGTCATCGTATACCAAGGAAGCCCTCCACCCTCTTTGCCTTGCTTTGAGGAAATGGTAACTACTCTACCCCATTTATTTTTTTTCATGAATGGTATCGCAAAATTTGTAAATTGAATTGCTAGCCCTGAATTTAAATTATGAATTTGATTCCAAAAATCAACGGGAACTTCTTCAATATTTTTTGATGGAGCATCTATAATTCCACCAGCATTATTAACTAATATATCAAGCTTTCCCCATTGTTCACGAATTGAATTCATTACAGTTTGTGGGCCCTCTTTGCTTGTTAGGTCTGCCGCGATCGAAATGCATTGAACGTCATATTTTTTAATTTCTTTTTCTACTTCAGATAATTTCGTTTGATTTCGAGCACAAATTGCAACGTTTACGCCTTCTTTTGCTAATGAAATAGCTGTAGTTTTTCCGATACCTCTACTTGATGCTGTAACTAATGCATATTTGCCCACTAATCCTAAATCCATTTTTTACTTCCTTTTTCAGAGAGTATTTTCTTAACCGTTTCAACAATTCGTTCTGGGGTAGGGGTTCCGTTTTCTAAATGTGGAGCCACACCTGATGTGCGATCAAACATACCGAGTGCTTTTACTGGTTTACCGGTACGATACATTAATTCATAGGCTAGCACTTGCTGAGCTCCAGCGATTTCATAAGAAGAATCAATTACCAATCCACAACCACTCGACATCAATGGCTCTATCATTTGATCGTCAATGATCATTGGTTTTAACCAAAACACATGAACAACATTGCATTTAATGTTTTCTTTTCGAAGAATCTCTACAGCTTTTAGTATATTAAATCGTGCTGCAGAAATTCCATACAAAGTAATGTCTGCATTTTTTTCAAAAACGTTTTCCATTTCCTCTGTATTTAAATAACTGGTACGGTGCTCACTCACTAGCAACGGATCATCGTGGGTCATATAATGATCCCAAATCTTTTCATATTCTTTTGGAGTCATCGGTGCACATACATTTACACCCGGAGGGTTCATATACATCGCATGAAAACAGTTTGTATGAACGGGACCACCAATTGCTCCATCTGTAGCAATTGCTCTTACGAAAATGGGTGCGGAATATCCAAAAAGTTCTTTGCACTTACCAGCATGATTTACAATGTAACAAGATGCTAACCATAAAAAACTTTGAAATCTTAATACGAAAATAGGTCTTTTTCCCATAATTGCTGTTCCAATCGCAATTCCAGGACCGCTATTATCATTCATCGGAAGCTCAACAATTCCTTTTTTCATTTGAGGAACTGTATTTTGTATCCAGCCAACAGCTGTAATACATTGACCCATCAAAAGCCCATCATTGTTTTCAAGATGGTCTTTTGTTATTTCTCGGATAGTGTCTGCAACCGTTCTTGCCATAGACCTTCAGCCTTCTTTTTCATTTTTAATTCAATTTCGTTTGATTCTTTTTCTAATCCCATTTTAACTAAAGTTTTTTTAATTAAATCAAATCGATTCCACTCCGGTTCACCATCAACACCAGTTCCCTGATGCCAAAACTCTCTACATTCTCGAATATTGATTAATGCCGGTAATTGATTCGAAAACTTTTTAACATAATGTGCGATCAGCCAAGGATCATCTGTAATATCTACAGCAGGCATTCCGAAAGACTTTGCAACATCGTGAATCTTCCAAGTGCGACGATCTTCTGTGGGTGTTAGAACCGAGAGGTCGTTATCATCACAAATAAAAAGCATCGGCAATTTGTGAGTGGCTGCAAAGCCAAGTGCACCTAAAACGTAATCTTCTTCTGCGGCGCCATCTCCAAAGAAACAAACATGTTTTTCATTTTGTTTTGCAAATGCAACTCCGCAACCAATGGGTACATTATCGCCAATTAATCCATTGTGGCCGATTAGTTTTTTATCTAAATCTTGTAAACAATTTGAACCGCCCATTCCTTTATTACATCCGGTTGGAAGTCCCAACAATTCGTCGATTAGTTTGATTGGATCTCCACCAAACGCTAGATAAAACCCGTGACATCGATGTTGATATGAAACCCAAGAATTTTTCATTAAGAGTGACGTGGCAGCTGCCATAGACTCTTGTCCGTTTGAAAGATAAATTAAACATTTAATTTGTTTATTGATGTGAGCTTGTCTTACACAAAACTCAAAGTAACGAATGAAACAAATTGTTTCAAACATTTGTAAAGTTTCTTCTTTAGTTAACGACTCAGTAACATTATCAATCATGCCGTAGTGGGACGTGCGCTCTGAAAGAATTGAGCGCCTAGTTACAGTACCGGGGTCTGTTTCATGTACTTGATTATTACTCATAAAAAATGTGTATACCTTGATTGAATCAAAAAATATATTCAATACATTTTAGATTTGCACACCTTAACAATACGCATCAATAACTAATTTACGTACTTTCTCGAGGTTAAAAGCTTTTTGTATTAACTCCCTATTTTTTAACTGTACCGCATCAACTAATTCATTGTTTTTGAGTATAAAACGGATTGCACTTTCAACCTCAGAGGGCTCTTCGGGGTGAACTAAAATGCCATTTTCTTGGTTTTTGATAAACGCTTCAGTACAACCTGTATTCGATTGAATGGGAAATGCCCCCATCGACATTGCCTCTAACATTGATGTGGGAACGCCATCACTAATGCTCAGTCCAATGAAAATGCGTGATTTTGAAAAAATTTCTAAGATGTCATTGTTGGAACCCGGTGGGAGTGTGGTCACTTTAATTCCGGTATTAAATTGAAATACTTCTGCAGCCAATTTCACATCCGGAGGACATGCATAAACTACAATCTCCCAGTCTTTCAAAACTTCTGCGCACCTTTCAATTCCACGCAATCCAACCAAAGCTCGACCTGCCCAACTTTGATATCCTTTTAAAACAATTTGTTTACGTTCGCTTGGCTTACTCACTTTTTCTGTCATTTTTTCTAAAGTGCTTTTATTAATTGCACCTGCTATGTGTGGAAACCGAACTATCTTTTTTTGAAAACCTAATTCTCTAGCAAGCTTTTCATCGCGATCACTATCACAAAAAAATTGATCACACTTTTTAAGCACACTCTTAATTTGATCTATGTGATTTTTAAATTTGTGGAATAAAAACAAATCACTCCCCCAAATTGAGTGAAACCATTTTGCGTTGAAACCACCTATTTGATTGTAAACGTCATTGACCAAATATCCTGCCGATTGAGTCTCCATTGAATGAATAATGTCGGGATTTATTTGTTGAATCACTTTACGCAACTGATTTTTTCTAAAGTTTGGAAATAACCTATGCAACCATCTTCTACAAAATCCTGCTAAAGAAGGATGAATCAAACGAATGCCTTTTATTTTTACATTTGTATTTGTTTCAGCTTTTTCACTATAAATTGAATGATAAACAGTTATATTTTTTAATTTTTCGTGTACTAAACCGTTATCATGGCTAGGAAATAAATGAAGTTCCCACCCCTGATCTTGCAAATATTCTAGCCAACGAACGGTGTGGATACTTTCAGAAATGGAAACAAATAAAATACGCATGAAAAGTTTTAAACGTTTCCGTACTTACGGTTTCGAATCATGGTAAAACCTTTAATTAATTCTTGAATTCCTAAATCCAATGAAACTTTAGGTTTGAAACCAGTTTTTTCAATTTTATCATTTGAAACAATATAATTTCTCTGATCAGGATCTTTACCAATTGGTGCTTCTACATATACAAAAGCGGGAATATATTTTTGAATGTGCTGACACAATTCAAGCTTTGAAATATTTGCGTCTGATAAACCTACGTTGTAAATTTGGTTTTTCATTTTATCGAAATTTGTAATTCCGTGAATAAATGCAGAGACAACGTCACGAACGTGAATAAAATTTCGTTTAAAATGTTGTTCAAATAATACTACTGCTTTGTCATTAAACGCTCGATAAACGAAATCATTTACAATTAAGTCTATTCTCATTCGCGGAGACATTCCAAATACTGTAGCAAGTCTATAACTAATTGCATTTTCAAATTTCATTAACTCTTGCTCAACAAAAACTTTATCTTTTGCGTATAACGAAATTGGATTTAAAGGAGACTCTTCCGTGAACAAATGATTATCTGCTCCCGTACCATAAGCACTATTAGTCGTTGGCATTAAAATTCGTTGATTTTTACTTACTTTTTTTAACAACATGAATACTGAGTCTTTATTAATTGATGTAGCACCCACTGGATCTTTGTTACAAAGAGGCGCACCTACCATTGCTGCCAAGGGAATCACAACATCTGCTTCTTTCAAAAGCGGAGTCAAAACTGATTCAATTCGAACATCACCATTTACAATTTTAAAATTGGGATTTGAACAAACGTGCGCCAAACTATTTTGATCATACATAAAATTATCAAGAACCGTAACTCGATAACCTAAATTGAGAAGCTCTGGAACTAAAATGGATCCAATATAACCTGCACCGCCTGTAACTAAAATATGTTCTTTCAATTTACTCTCCCTACCGCTTGATCAAGGATACGAAATAAATTTTCAATTTGCTTGGTTGCATCGAACGGGTAATTGCCAACAAAAAATCCTAAATCGTGTGCAATATTTGCGTTGTTTACATTGTCAACTACTTCATGCGGGATGTGTTTGATCACATCATGCCGTAAAAAATTACCGCCTGTAATGATTCTAAATTCGATTCGATTTTCTTTGAGAGTTTCTAAAACCTTTTTTCGATCAATTTTGAATTTTGGATTTAAAATAATTGTAAACGAAAACCAAGAGCTGCTTCCGTTTTCTTTTTGAATAATAAATCGATCGTCATTTTGAAATAATTTTTTAAATACTTCGGCATTTTTTCTACGAACATCAAGCATTTTATCTAGTTTTTTTAATTGCTCAATGCCAATTGCACCACTCATTTCAATGGGACGAGCATTATAACCAGGCAATATAAAACGATAGGCTTCAAAAAAGTCTTCTGATTTTTTTTCATATAACGTTGTATTGCTTGGCAAATCTCTTGTCCAACCATGTGCGCGCAAACATACACAAAGTTGATACAATTCCTCATCGTCTGTTACGATTAGCCCACCTTCCATTGTAGAAATATGGTGTGAGAAAAATGTACTGAATGTACCAATGTCGCCAAAGGTTCCACATTGCTTGCCTTCTAAAATTGCTCCCATTGATTCGCAATTGTCTTCAAATAAATACAAATCTTTGCGATTACAAAACTCTCTCATAGAATCTAGTTTAGCTGGATTTCCTAAAATACTTACTCCTACAACCATTTTTGTTTTAGGTGTAATCGCTTTTTCAAGCTTAGTTACGTCCAAATTCAAAGTATTTAAATCCACATCTACAAATTTTAATTTTAATCCGTGTTGAAATAGTGGGTAGTAAGTGGTTGCCCAAGAAATGGCCGGAACAATCACTTCATCTCCTGCTTTTAATGGGTTTTGTTTTTTATAAAAAAATGCTGATGTCGCCACTAAATTCGCCATTGATCCAGAACTGACCATTATCGCGTATTTAGAGCCAACTTTTTTTGCAAATTCGATCTCGAATTTTTTCACTTGTGGCCCCATAGTAAATCGACCACTTCGAATGACTTCTTGTATTGCGTTTAATTCTTCTTGGCCCCAAGTGTCACAGGCTAAAACGTGCTGATTAGACTCATTAATTTTAATTTGCATAGCCTGAGATACTATTCAGAAACTCATGGAATTACAAGTGAACTAAGTGTGTTTTGTAAACAGGTAAGTTCCTACAGATTTTTTAATATGGGGATCTGAGAAGCGCCACATAAACGCATCGTAATAGTAATGCAAAGCCTGAAGTATTAAAGGGATAATAAAATAGTTAGAATAGTTTTTTACCTGTAAGCCATGATTTCCTAATCTAAAATACAACATGATTACCGCATATGTTAAGGTAAACATAAAGAGCTTAATAATATTCCAAAATGCAGATTTCCTACTCATAAACGGCTGTTGGATTGAATTATACTTTCGATAGTAAACAGGCATTACTAAAGCGCTATATTGCAACCAATGCATTGAAATTCCATATACAGCAGCCAACTCAATTTTTTGTACATACAAGTATGGCAAATAAATTAACATTCCTGTAAAAAAACTAAATAAAAAGTTTAATTTGTTTTTAGAGTCTAAATTTCTACTTTTATAGATTCCTAAAAGGCATAATAAAATAAAACTAGCGCTTCCTATTGTAACGATTGAATTTTCATAAATATGAATGTTAATATTTGAAAAATATTTCATAAAGCCAAACAATACGCAGAATGCAGAAATAAAATATATTCCAAAATAAGTATATTTTCTAATCACTTTAAAGTCTTCTGAGTATATTTTGTGCACTCCTATGCTTTGTCTAGTGACATGAAATGATGAAGCAGCAGCACTTATGCCAAATATAAGTTTGTGATAACTTAAAAGCCACAGACAGAGCAAAAAGCAACAAATCATCATTGGGACATATAAATAAACAAATTTGTTCTTATACAAGTAAGTGGAATTAGATTTATCTAAAAAGAAATGCCATGTATTTGCAAAATGAGTCTCACCAAGCAAGCAAAATACAATTAAAAACAAGTGCTCAATATTTATTGAAAATAGTTGCATTAAAACAAAGAATAAAAGTGGTACAGCGACAGGAAAGACTATCATCAAAAAGTCATATTTTACATTAACAATTGATCTGCGAATAGATAAACTTAGCATATTAATTCAAATAATGTTCATTTCACAATAAGATTGTCAACTTAGTTACTATACGCATATATTTATTTTTTTATGGGCATCTATTTTTCCGTTATTCATCTTTTCATTATATATATAACTTTCTTTGCATTTGCTCCAATCGGGAAATACTTAAATTTTGAAGGTTTTTTTACACAGTCATTCATCGGCCTTTGTACTATCGCACTAATTGTCGCCTCACTAACTAACTTTTCGGCAGCGCTCATCACACCTGTAATTTATCTGTCACTTACAGTTTTATTTATTATCTTTTTAAAAATGAAACTGTATAATGTTTTTTTAACAAAGCATTTTTTATATATATTTACATTTAGTTTGATATTAGTTTTTTTAAATTTACCTCAAAATGTCTTTACTTATTCTGAATCAAATTCAACATTTTTACATTTTAACCCGCATTACTTGGGATATTCTTCTCTAACTTCAGAAATGTTAAATGCTGACTATTTTAGCAGGCTGAGAATATCTGCTTTTTATCCAATTGAAGTAAGTCGTTACCATTATTTTTCAGCGTCACTAGAGTGCATCCTGATAAGCTTAATTAAGTTAAACGGCCTATTCTCATACCTAGAAGTACAAACAATGCTTTCTATTTTTTGCCTTACTATTATTTATGAACAAATAAATATTCACTTTAATAACAATTTTAAAACCAACATAATATTTATATTATTTATAATTATTGCTTTTACTCTTTTTTCTAATTCAATGAAATGGCCTATTACAGCCAATGCATCTGCTTCAATTGTTTCACTTTTTTCACTTACACTATTAACTTCAAAATTTCATAATAAAAACAAATATAATTCTGAATTCATTATATGGTTTATTATATTGTCGTCTACAATAATTGGCTTTCTACCATTATTTGTCTTATTTATTTTGTTATATATTTTCAGCAATTATTACAAGAAATGGAAAGCGTATTTTCAAGAACTTTCAAGAAGCAAACCTTTAATTATTTATATAATTTTATCAAGCATATATTTTTCAAGCACCATATTTTTAGGTGAACAGAATGCTTCTCAACTTTTACGAGGCAATTATTTTTTTCAATTAGACTCTATCATTGGTGACAATTGGTTTAAAAGAACTTCAATGTATCTACTGCTATCAATTTCAAACTCTTTTTTCGGATTGCTACCACAATTCAAAATAGACAACACTGATATAAGTAAATTTCTCTTAACTAACTATTTTTACTCGATTTTATTTTTATGCTTTGTCTTGCTTTGTTCATATTTAATATTAAAAGCTATAAATTATTTGCGAATTAACAAAACCATCAAATTCTCACATTTAATTTACATATACGTATATTCTTTTCTTATTTTAATTTTATTCCTAATAGGATTCCGGTTAAACTTGATTAATTTTGTTATTTTCACTCTTCCATATATTATTTTATTTACTTTATTAAATTCATTAAAATACAAGA
>CAZNGN010000002.1:161435-176630 GCA_964572865.1 uncultured Bacteriovoracaceae bacterium
TTTTGATTAGTTCACTATTTATACATTTTATTCACTCATTGCACCCAGCAATCATCGGCCCACTTACAGTCCTATGTACTGATATAGTTTTATGGTCACTTACAGTTATTTGTTTTTTACATTATGGAAATAAAATTAACTTAATTTTGCTAAGCACCATCACTGTATTATCAGTATTACTATTTCCAAATCATTTAAATAAAATTGCTCAATTTAACAAAGATAACGACTATAAAGCGATTGATATTTCTATATTTAGAAACACTAATTTTAATATTTCAGATTGGAAAAATCCTTCTGGAATGTACACACACTATAGTGATGATGTTCTAATTGATAATATTTATTCGACAATAGTGGGAGCTAGAATGCCTGTCAGTTCAAGAAACAAAGATAATCTATCTTGTATGCGAATCCCAAAGACAATCTTGCAAAACTCAAAAGAAGAGCTTTGTGCTTTTATTAAGCCGTAGCTTGATTTTCAGCAACAATAGACCAAGTCGTACTGTGTACATTTAATAATTTATTGATTTTTAAGTTGTTATTTTTTGCCAAATCAATCAATTCCATTTCACGAAAATGATAGGAAATCGGCGCATGGATTAAATCAAAGCAAGACGTCCATACTGTATTAAATGAATTAGTTGACCAAAATTTCATATGCTCAAATAGTGGTAACTTTTTAGCAAAATTAGTGCTTAGTTTATATAAAGGCATATATAGAAAATGAATCAATAAATACACCATAACAGCAGGAATCAATGAGACGGCTCTAATATATTTAACAGGCAGTAAATGAATTATTTTTTTTGCTGGCTCAATTATATAATTCATTATTTGATTGTTTTCCCAACTATACACACAAATAGACACAAGCCCCTTAGGTTTGGTAACTGATACCAGTTTTTGGAAGGCAAGCTTATGATCTAATACATGTTGTAAGGCATGATCACAAATAGAAACATCACACGTACCGTCTTTAATTGGATGATATGAAAGATCGCAGCGTATCATCAGTAACGTATTGTTCGGATTGTCTATAATGTTTTGTATAGTATAAATTTCTGTACCAATTTCTATAACTATAATTTTTTTAGGTTGCTCCTTACTCAAATGATACGTTTCTCTTCCGCGCCCAGCGCAACCAACAAAAACAACTTTATTTTTAACTTGTACAGAATCAATTGGTATAAATTTCCAAAAATATTTTTTTCCAAACAAGTCGTCTTTTTCTAAATCTTTAATGTCGAAGGGCTTTACATGAAGCCACTGATATTCCCAATTATTTTTAGTTGCTAGTTGTTTATAATGACCTTCGTCGAGTATGACTTTTTCTTTTAAACAGGATTGAAATTCGTACTTGTTAATTTTTTCAATCTCCTCTTTAGAGATATAGTCTGCGAAGACATTTTTTCGAAAACATATTACAACACTATCTAATACTGGGTATTGGCGTAAGCAATTTGTACACTCAAGCAATCCATTGATAATTATTTTTGAATCATCTGAATTTTTAATTATTTTCAAATCAAAAGCACAATCAACACACCTTAATAAACCAATATCTTCAACTAACATTATTTACCTTCGCTTACGAATAATTAAATCTGCCAAGATGCCGAAGAAGAAACACTGCAAACCTAAATTTAATGTGACTTGCGACAAGTTTTCTACAAACAAATACTGAATATTCCAATGATAGATTTTTGAATAAACATTTAATAAAAAATAACTTATTGAAAACAAGATAAAAAAAGCACCTACAACTGAAAATGTTTTAATAGGTGAAGCATAAATTAACATACGCAATATATTAAAAGTAACATGAAATGGATACTTTAAGCTTACAAATGACTTGCCTGAAGTTCGTGCATAAAAATCTACAGGAACTTCAGAATATCTCATATACTTATAATGTGCATCCAATAACAGTTGCTGAGGCGGATTATAGTTACCAAATATTTCAAATACAGCTAGATATTTTTTACCGAAAGCCATCAATCCTGTTTGAGCATCAGTAATTTCATATTCTGTGAACAAATTCATTAGCCAAGTAAAAAATTTATTTCCTAAAAATCGAATCACTGGCATTTTGTAATGAATTTTACCAGCAAATCTAGAACCCCAACAAATATCACACTCATTTCTTAAGATTGGCATTATTACTTTTTCAATATCTTGTGGATCATGTTGAAAATCTGCATCTAATTTTACAGCTACATCTGCACCAAATTCGTATGCCCAAATCATTGCAGATCGCGTAGCCGCACCTAATCCGCGATTACGGTGATGTTCAACTAAATGAACATTGAGTTTTTTTGCAATTACATTTGTTTTATCTGTAGAACCATCATCAACCACTAATATTTCTAATATATAATTCTTACGTAAAGTATTTTCTTTAGAATATATTTTACGTACTGTTTCAATTACTGACGAAATTGATTCCTCTTCATTGAATGCAGGTATAAATGCGATAACTTTTTTGCCTTTATCCATTTGTAAAATAATTCTGGATTGATTTCACCATTCTATCTAGTTGCTCCACTTTTAATTGAGGAAACATAGGAAGGGTGACGATTGAATTTGCAACCAATTCGGTTGTTGATAAATCAACATTATTTGATATTGAATTTTTATATGCTGGATGTAAATGAACAGGCGGATCAAAATGAACTGACGCATCGATGCCATCATTTCGTAAGTGCTGAATTAATTCATATCGTTTGTTTTGATTTCTAACTTTAATTGTAAACATTTGATAAACATGTTCACATCGATCGTTTTCATACGGTAACAATATTTCTTCAACGTCCTTAAGTTTGTTTATTAAATAAAAACTATGTTCTCTTCTCTGCTTGTTCATATGATCAAGTTTTTTCATTTGCTCAACGCCAATTGCAGCTAAAATGTTGCTTAATCTAAAATTATATCCTGCATAACTTGCAGCTCTATACCAGCTTTTTCCTTCTTGCTCCCTTGCAAATGAGCTTTTATCTATACCGTGACCAACCAAGGCTCGTACTTTTTTTGCTAAATTATCGTCATTTGTAGTTAGCATTCCACCTTCGCCAGTCGTAAAGTTTTTAGTAGGAAAAAACGAATAACAACCAATACCCCATGATCCACTTTTTAATCCAGCAAAAGTACCACCAATCGTTTCTGCGGAATCTTCAATCACAACTAAATTATGCTTGCGAGCTAGCTGCATAATTTTATCCATATTACAACACTGGCCTGCATAGTGGACAATCATAATAGCTTGTGTATTTTTATTAATCATTCTTTCAATTAAATCTGGATTAATATTGCTATCATTATAATTAATTTCGGCAAAAACAGGTGTTGCCCCAGCAGTGACAATTGCATTTGCAGATGCTACAAATGTAAAACTTGGAACAATTACTTCACCAGTGATTCCATTAGCTAATACGGCGAGAAACAATGCTGATGTACATGAATTCATAGCAATTGCATGTTTCACATTATGATAATCAGCAAACATTTTTTCAAATTCTACATTTTTAGGACCATGAGTTAGCCAGCCACTCTTTAAAACATCAACGACAGCGTTTATTTCATCATTTTCTATTACTGGAATTGAAAGAGGAATATTACTCATAATTTACTCGTATTACTTTCTCATTGAAGAAATATATTTCTCAATACCATCTTCTAAAGAAAACCTTGGTTGGTATGATAATAAATTTTTTGCCTTTTCTATCGACAATGCACCTCTACGAGGACGGTAAAATGGCATTTCTTTATAATTTATTTTTAAATCTGGGATATGTTTTTTCATTACTTCGACCAAATCAACAAGAGACCTACCTTCTCCTCTTGTTATATTAAAAGTTTCGTTTACAGCTTTATCACTTAACGCTGCCAACATAATGCCGCGAGCAGTATCTTCAACATACGTAAAATCAAGCATATTCGAACCGCCACCGTGAAGTTCAATTGTTTTACCACTTAAAGCATTTTCTATAAAAACTTGAACAACTCTTCGGTTAACATCGCCAGGCCCATAAACTGCAGACGGTCTTACTATTGTATATTTTATTCCGTATCTACGTCCGTATGTTTCAAGAAGAGTTTCCGCAGCTAATTTTGTACCACCATAAATATCTTTTGGTCTTTTTTGAATTTCTTCTCTTGCAGGAATTTCTACAAAATCTCCATAAACCATACTTGATGATACATATAAAAAACGTTGAATATAACTTTGATCTCTGATTGCATCTAAGAGATTTATTGTGCCATTTAAAATTGATCCAATTGCTTCTTCAGGGTGATTATAACTTAAATCAGCAATAGGTAAATTTGCTAAATGAATAATGATTTCTGGTTTATATTGATTTATAATTCTTGAAGTATCACCTTTATCTCTAGTATCTCCTCTTACAAACTGCACTTTGTCTCTTATGCCATAAAATCGAATGTCTAGATTTTTTTGATACATGCTATCAAATGGTGATATATATTGAATGAAAGCATCATAAACAATTATTTCATGTCCTTGAGATAACAGATCTTTACATAGGTAGGATCCGATAAAACCGCATCCGCCTGTAATTAATATCCTCTTTTTCATTCAAAATGGTTTATCCCATTTTAGTGAATCTTTTTCCAGATAATTTTTTTAGGTCTATTTCTTGATTGTATTCATCAGTAGCCCTGCGGAGCAGCAAACCTCTGTTATTTGTAAATATGATGATTCCATCTTCATAAATTGGACCTATATTCCCTGCTATACCTTTAAAATTATCCTTAATGATTTTAACTTTTTTTATATTCACTTTATTACCATCAATATAAGAAAACGCATTTGGAACGCCATTGCAGTCTAATGCCCTTACAAAATTATACAATGTCACATCTGTATTTTTTTCCCAAAATATTTCACTATCTACCGCTGTCCTTTTAGGATGATACTTTCCTTCGTTTAAGTTTTGAATAATAGGTTTAATTAAATTGTCATTTAAGCCATTTAAAGCATCCAATAGTATTCTTGGGAATATATTTAAAGTTTTATCTGTGACAGTTTGAGCTGTATCCTCTTCATGAATGTCATATAATTCTTGTTTCAAAATTGCTCCAGTATCAATTCCTTCATCTGCATAAAGAACACAACAGCCACCTTGTTTTTCACCATTTATTATTTGCCAATGAATGGTTGAAGCACCTCTGTATTCAGGCAACCTACCACCATGCAAATTAATAACACCGAATTTAGGTATTTTAAGATGAATCGATTTTAATATTTTATTAAATCCTGCCAAAACCATTAAATCGGGCATTTTACTTTCTAGCTTTTGAACAAATTCAATTGAATTCATCTTATTTACTAAAATAATTTCAATATTATTTTTTTTTGCTGTTTCAATTATATTAGGATTATTTAAATAAGCATTTTCAAGAACTACCAACCCTGTTACTTGAAAGCTCGACTTTAAAAGTGCATTTAAACACATTTCGGTTCTTTTATTATTTCCCCACAAAAGTATTTTCGTTATTTTTCTTTGCATTATTTACTTTCTTTTTCAACTTTATAAGCCTCATTTATAAAAAGAGAAGTCTGTATAAACGGAACTTTGAATGGATAATAATTCCCATTCACTTTATTAAAGCCACTGTTTTCATAACTTAATAAACATTGAATTTCACGCGCATTTGATAAATGTCTATGAACCATTTCATTTTCTAAATTAAAATCTGCTCTAATATTTGTAACTACTGATATAATTTTTTGACTCATTTTCAATAAAAAACTACCCTCTGCAGGATAACAAGCAACTAATAAACCATTATGCTTAAGCACTCTCTTTAATTCTTGAATTATGATTTTTAAGTCTTCTGCTTTAAAATGTTCCAGAACCGCAAGACACTGTACGACATCAAATACATTATCCTTAAACGGCAATGACAAAGCGCTTGCTTGAATTACATTTGCATCTTGATAATTTTTTGCAAACGTTTCTAATTTAAACCGATCGATATCAACTCCAACTAGTTTTTTCCTTTCATCATTAGTCATATATGGATATGCTTCACCTATTCCAATTCCTACATCTAATATATTTTTATAATTATTATTTTTTTCATAGTAGAGTTGACGGCATTTATATGCATAGCGATGATAATGCGTGTACATCTGACTTAAAACAGATTTATTACCATAAGCCAGCTGCTTCATTTTTAAAAACTGCTCTCGTTTATTATCTGGCACTTCAGAATATGAAATTAAGTTTTTTTCATTTTCTTTAAAAAATGCAGCCACTTCATTAATAATTAGATAAGAACTTTTACAGTCAATGCAAGTGATATTTGATTTATCAAAATTAAATTGCAAATTAACGCCTTTGCAATTTACACAGATTAATTTAGAAATAAATTCGTTGTTATATTTCATTCCATGTACCGT
Source organism: uncultured Bacteriovoracaceae bacterium (assembly GCA_964572865.1). Classification (GTDB taxonomy): domain Bacteria; phylum Bdellovibrionota; class UBA1018; order UBA1018; family UBA923; genus CAZNGN01. The sequence goes on from CAZNGN010000002.1 coordinate 167,860, forward strand.
TCATGCCATTTAATTAAACAAATGATTGTCCATATTTTGAAACCGTTATCTTTTTTAAACTTAACATGTTCCTCTAACAATTCGTCGATATAATTTTGATTAATAAAATTCAATTTATGCGCTTTAGCCAATACAGCCTTTGTATATTCTTTCCATTCGTTATTGATTAATAATCCTAAAGGAGCAACCACTCCCAATTTCTTTCTACCAATCGTCTTAGGATCTAATAAAGATTTATACGCTTTTCTCAAAATATATTTTGTTTGCTTATTTTTAAGCTTCAGTGAATACGGAATATTTTGAAAAAATTCAACTAAACGTTGGTATAAAAACGGAGGACGCGCCTCTAAAGAATAATGCATTGATAGATGGTCAGCCAAAACCAATGCATTATCTATTAAAAAAAGGTTAAAATCTGCATACATTGCCTTATCTTCAAAACTCGCATTAATAGCGTTCATTATTTCACGATATTTATATGAGGAATCCAAATTTACATTTTGAAAATAATTTATATTCAAAAGTTTCTTCTTTTCATCGTCTGTAAATATTGTTCGCCACCAATAATGTGCTTTGATTGGATCAAACATAATGCCTTCAAAAAACTTTTTGGCAACATAATCAAATGAATATTTTGTATGCTTAACAGGCAAATATGCTACAGCTTTAGAAATACCTTTTAAGAACTTTGCAGGAATTATTTTTGCCCATTTATAATAAATATCCGCCACATAAGTTTTATACCCAGCCAAAAGTTCATCAGCACCAGAGCCAATTAATACTACCTTAGATTTTGTTGAAGCAAGTTGAAAATATTGCAACATCATTAAAATACCAGGATTGGCATTTAAGCAATCAACTGCCTCTACAATTGTATTTAATTGTGACTCAATATTGCTAACATCTAAATCTTTTAAATAATGTTCTGTTTTCCAATATTTTGCAGAGCTTTTGGCAAAAATACCTTCATCATGACTTTTATCTTTAACTCCTAAAGTATAAGACTTTATTTTATATGATACCAACTTAGACATTTCACATAGTATTGAATTAGAGTCCATTCCACCACTAAGCAGAAGCCCTACGGGCACATCCGATACCAAAGATTTTTCTACAGCCTTTGATAATTGGATTGGGGTTTTATATATGATTTCTTCTTCATTATTTTTTTCTATAGCCTGAAATGATGGGTTATAATATTTAGTAAATTGCAAATTATTGTCTTTAAAACAAATTGATTGTGCTGGTTCGACCTGATTAATTTGATCTATAATTGTTTCGGGACCTGGAACATAAAAATAACTGAAATAATTTGATACAGACTGCTTGTTGTAATTTCTTGGAAATTTATTCGTTTCAAGAATTGCTTTAAGTTGTGAAGCAAAAATAAGACTTCCATTTAAATAAGAATAATACAAAGGTTTAATCCCGTAATGATCTCTGACTAAAAAGAATTTATTGTTTCTTTTATCCCATAAACCAAAAGCAAACATTCCTTCAAAAAGCGTCCACGCCTTTTCTCCATACTCTTGGTATGCGTAAATTACAACCTCAGTGTCAGAGCTTGATTTAAATGTATATTTTTTAGATAATTGTTTTTTTAATTCCTGATAATTATAAATTTCACCGTTAAAAGTAATCCAAATGTCTTGGCTCAAATTGGACATTGGTTGATGACCCATTGGTGATAAGTCTAAAATTGATAATCTATTGTGACCTAAGATGACCATGTCATCTTCATATTGTCCACGGTCATCGGGACCACGATTTTTAAGTACATCTCCCATTTTTTTAAGATCAGTTGTCGTGTAACCGTTCTTTTTATAGTTTACTATACCGTATATTCCGCACATTTTTTATTTTACCTGAATATTTTTAGATACGATTGAAGCTACCACTTCTTGCCCATACTCAGTCCAGTGTGCATCAAAATCAAAGTGTAATTTACCTTTTTTTGATGCTTCTTTAAAATATGGAAACATATCAATACAATCTAATTTTTCACTTTTACAAAACGAAATCAGTCGATTTTGGTATGTGTGATCTTGTTCATAATAATCTTCACCATCATCAATGTAATATGATTTACCTGTTTGCCACTCATTTTTACTAATTTGTGTAGGGAGCGGCATTATAAATATTTTTAAATTTATTTGATATGTATTACAAAGTTTTTGAATTTCTTTTAAACCCTGGTGTGTGAAGTTTAAAACTTTCTTTTCTTTTTCATCCATATCTTCGGTATGCTTATTAATCGCAGCTAAAGATGAGTAAAACTTGATATCTTTTCTTTTTAACGGATTTTTAGGTGCGATTGAATTTCCTTTACCGAACCACTCTTTTAAATATGCAACAATTGCAAGTTTTTCAGAAATATGCTGTGAAAAGTTTACAATGAAGTACTTAAACCAAGGTGGTTGAAATCTTTTTTCAGGCAATTGTTCAAAAATATTTTCTTGTGTATAAAAGCCGCCACCATATTGAGCAGCATTATCTGCATAATCATTGAATGCAAAAAATAAAAAAACATTTTTAGGTTTATATTTTAATAATCGATACTTAAGTAACAAATACTCTGTTGTAGTTGTATATTGACTGCAACCAGCATTAATAAAAAATTTATCTGAATACTTTTGATTCAATAGTTCTGTTGCTGTTTTGTGTTCATCTACTTGCCTAGCTTCAATAAATGAATCTCCCAACATAACATTAACTTCTTTATTATTAGAAATATTTTGCCAATTACCTCTAAAACCATGTGGATTATATTGTAAAAATACATCTTTAAACTCTTTAACTTCAGAGCGTTCGTAACCCTTTGAGTTAGGGGTATGAAAAAAAACCACATCATCAAATGTTGAATACGTACTAAAGGCAGATAATGGAAATGGTTTTGTGTTTCTTAAAATGATTTCGGGTATACTTAAAATCAAAACAACAAATGCAAATCCCAAAAGAATATTTTTTATTGTAGAAAACATAGCAACCATCCTAATAGAGGAAACTGGATAATACAACGCAAAGCAAAGAAAAATGCCTAATTTCGCATGATTGTGCTTACTATTTTTTTATGCTATTTCTTCACTGCATGAATGAAATTAGTTACAAAATTATAGACCTTGAGACACATGATGCCTCTAATCAATACTCTAAAAATTCTAGTTTTTTTAAATGCGTTATTCTTGTATCGAATCGCACTGAAAGCATTTTAGATCAGTATATTTTTAAAAATTGTTGCTTCTTAGATTTGTCACTCAACAATACAGTCCATTATCAAAAATTAAGTAATTCAAATGTCTTTATTTTAGGACTGCGCCAAGGACTCATTTCGATCGAACTCACTATTTCACAATTAATTAAACGAATGCCTGATGCATTTAAGTTCACCGTAGCACTCAACGACCAATATACAAAAGTCGACCATGAGACTACTGAGCAACAAATCTCATTTTTTTCAGAGGTACGCACTTGTATTAAACGTTGTAATTCAAAATTAATCGAACTTATAAAAGATAAATATACTCTTGATACCTTATACATTTTTGACTCTGTATCAACTAATTCTTCAGTTGATGCGATAAAACTATGGGGAATGTCTGAAGAAAAAGTGGGAGCATTTCGATTTATTAATATTCAAATGCCTACTGATCAATCGATTGAAAATCAACTCATCCAAATGTTTTATAAAAAATTTAGTTCGGATGAGCGACCTCTTGTGGGTGTAACACTACCATTACTCTATTTGGGCGATCTATCAATTCAGGATTTACCGAATGTACAATGGTTAGAACACACAACTACAAAATCTAAACATAGTAAAGGCGCTACCAACTCTGGTTTTATTTTTTAATTTTTTTTAGCAATTTTCTGCCACTGCAGGAACTTGATTTGATGACTCTGTGTTTTTCTTGCCAGCGATTGATCCAATATTTCTTCCAACTTTTTGTGCTACATTATACAAGCTATATTCTAAAAACGCTTGATAATATCCCTTTTTAAATCGATATCTAGCAATAGGACCATACATATTATCAATTAAACGAATTCCAAATTCGACTAACGATTTTCCTTTTGTCACCTTTTGAGCTTTTCGATCAATAAAGTAGCAACTAACTAACATTAAATCACAAAAACGCTTCATCTCTTTTGTTAGCCAAGGCGCTGTATAGTCACCTTCAACTTCTATATTTGCCCAATCATCTAATGTTTTTGGTTCTGCATAACCCCAATCTCTTACAGCCATATCAAATAGCTCTGTGTCCGGTAGTGGTCTAAATTTATTTGGTTGGAATATAATGCAATTTGGATGACCCTCTACTAGTTTTAAAATCATATCTCGAGTCATTTTTAGCTCTTCAAGCGTTTCTGTTGGAAGCCCCATGATTATATTATATCCAGCCATAATTTCAGGGTGTCTTGCTAATTTATTATTACATTCAATAATATCTTCAACTGTACAGTTTTTGCGAATTAAATTTAAAATTCGATTACTTCCACTTTCAGCCCCAATATGCATTATATTTGTGCCAGCATTGGCAAGTTTTGTAAGAAACTCATCTGACATTTTTTTAATTTCATTAATACGTGCGCCTCTAAAGCCTAATTTTACATCAATTTTTCTTTTTGTAATTTCATCTATAATTCCTTCAACGTGCTCTAAGCGAACAAATGAGTCATCATCAATAAAATATATAAAATTTGCGCCATATTTCTTAACTACAAATTCAATATGATCTACAACATCATTTACAGTAAGTGGAACCCATTTTTTACCTGAAATAGCTCGATATTGCGCTGGAGAACTACAGAAAGAACACTGATAGGGACAGCCTAAAACACTGTACATTGAAAAAATCAAACGATCTTCTCCAATATGACCGTAAACTGAATAGTTTGGGATCAAATCATAAGGAATATCTTGAAATGGTATATTTTCAAACTCTTCTATTTTAGGCTCAACATGAGTAATACCATTTACGCGATAACCTACTCCTGAAATATTTTTTGGTTCTTCGCCTTCCAAAATTTTATCTGCGAGCAATTTAAAAGGCCATGAACCATAACCACTCACAACATAATCACAATTTTTTTCATAATCTAAAATAGATTTAGGTTGAAAAGTAGCATGTGGACCTCCCCATACAACTTTTATGCTGGAATCAATTGATTTTACAAATTGGCTGATCTCAGATGCATGCTTAATAGGTTTGCCAGACATCACACTAATACCAACTATTAATGTGCGATCATCTATTAATTCTTGTAATTTTTTCTTCCAATTATTTGGATGAAGTCTTGCATCAAAAATTACAACTTCATGTTTTGCAGATTTAACAATCTCAGCCACTGCATATAATAAACTAATGGGCGCATGTTTAACAAACGTGCCTGAAAATCCTTGCACAGGATAAACCATAATAATTTTATTTTTAATGTGAGCGTGCATTGTTACGTTTTTAACTATATTATATTGCAAAGTCAAATATTTGGCGCGATGCGCTACGCCTGAATCTAGCTTCAAAACATTTGAAATGGAATTTTTTTTATTAATATGAGAGTCTTCGCAAATGTCTATTAAACCAAAAGTTTCAATCATTATCCCTGTTTATAATGGTTCTAACTTTCTAGAACAATCTATTCATAGCGCGTTATCACAAACCTATTCCAATATTGAGGTCATCGTAATCAATGATGGCTCAACTGATAATGGTAAAACAGAAGAAATTGCTCTCTCTTTTGGCGATCGAATTCGATATTTTTCAAAACCCAATGGCGGCGTTGCATCTGCACTAAACCGTGGAATTTCTGAAATGCGCGGAGATTATTTTTCTTGGTTAAGCCATGACGACTTATACTCAATCAATAAAATTCAAAATCAAATGAAACACATTGCTAAATTGCCACAAGAATCTATTTCATTTTGCAATTTTGAATTCATCGACGAAAACGGTACAGTAGGCGAATCAGTAGCTGCACATGATTATCATGAAGAAACATTCAGATCTCACCTTTTAGAAAATAATTTCTTACATGGATGTTCGTTAATAATTCCTAAAACTGTATTTGAAAAAGCAGGTACTTTTAATGAGCAACTAAAAACTACAAATGACTATGAACTGTGGTTTCGAATCGCTCAGTTTAATACCTTTTATCACTTAAATGAAACATTGGTACAATCGCGACAACACTCACAACAAACCAACCGAACAATGAATGCCATTCATCGTAAAGAATGCAATCATCTATATATTCATCAAATGAACCAATTATTTGATGAATTAAAGACTAATAATTTACCAAATATTTATTTTGCTAGACTTGCTGTCAAATTCTACAAAAACGATTTTGCTGAAGCTGCATCTCATGCTTATTATTTATATAAGAAATTATTAAAACTAGATCAAAAGAAAATTATACCGCCATTTTATCTTACAAGACTTATTTTGAAATTATATACTATCAAAAAACGTATCTGGAATATTAATTTACCTTTTATAGCTCCCACTAAAGATTCAAAAACAACCAAACTCTAATTTACATGAGTACATTAAAACTTTCTCAATCAAAGCAAATGAAACAAATTGAAAATTGGGAACCAAAGTCAGTTCAAAATACGATTTCCATACAATGGAGCAAAGCAAAAGATTGTTTGATATACAGTGGAAATAAAAAATGGATTGATTTTACTTCTGGAATTTTTGTGACAAATGCTGGTCACTCAAATCCGAAGCTAAAAAAAGCTCTTATACGGCAAATCAACTCTGATTTATTGTTTGCATACAATTATCCCACTGATATTAAATTTAAATTTTTAAAAAAATTGATAGGGATGAGTAAACATTTTAATTCTGCATCGTTATTATCAACTGGATCTGAAGCGACTGATTTAGCTTATAAACTAATTAAAATTTGGGCTAAAAAAAATAAACGAAAATACATTATCACGTTTAAAGGAAATTACCACGGTCGTGGACTTAGTTGTGATTTAATTTCTGGAAGTAAAGAAAAAGCAAGTTGGTCAAACCTTTCAGATGATGATGTGATTTTTTTAGACTTTCCTTTTGAACAAGGCGATCGATTCGACTCAAGCAAACTACCTCCTCCCAATGAAATTGCAGCGTTTTTTTTAGAAACGTTTCAAGGCTGGGGAGCTTGGTTTTATCCAGAACAATATATACAGAAGTTATATTCTTTTGCCCGCAATTCTGGCGCATTGGTTTGTTTTGATGAAATGCAAGCGGGTTTTTACAGGTTAGGTTCTTTGTATGGATATATGACTTATGGAAAAAATCTAATCCCTGACATGATTTGCGTTGGTAAGGGAATTTCTTCATCACTTCCTATTTCAGCTGTTTTATCTAGAAAAGAAATTTTTGATATTGATACAAAAGCTGACTTACATGGTACGCATTCAGCTAATAGTCTTTGTTGTGCCGCTGCTTTTGAAAATTTAAACATTCTTTCAAGTAAGACTTTTCAGAAAAATTTAAATAAATCTATTCAAGAATTTGAACGAAGCATTAATTCTCTAAGTAAACATCCAAACGTAAAACAAGTAAACGCACGGGGACTCATTGGAGCAGTTATTTTTAACGAAACGGAAACAGCCACAAACATTGTTCATCGATGTATTGAAAAAGGAATTTTACCCGTTTGCACTAATAAGAATTCAATTAAATTCGCTCCTCCATTGAGCATGAAGCCAACTAGGATCAAGAAATCATTTAAAATTATTTCTCAATGTATCAAGGAAGAGGCATCTTCATGAATTGTCCATTTTGCAAGCAACCTACAAATCGAATCCTTACCAATAAACTGCGCAAAGGTGAAAACACAAAAGTTTATCATTGTGAAATATGCGATTTAGGTTTTCTAGAAACGTTAAATACTACTTCTAACACCCAAGAGTATTATCAAAAAGAGTATCGAAAAGAATATACGCCAACAATAAACCAAACTACGAATGCAGAAGAACTTTTTACAACGTATTCACCTTTTCAAGCAAGCAGATTTCAACTTTTAAAGTCTGTTTTAAATCATAACACACGATTGCTCGAAATTGGCTGTTCCGCTGGCCAGTTTTTATATACTGTTAAAGATGTAGTAAAAGAAGCTGTTGGAATAGAATATGACGTTGAAGCCGCTCAATATGCAAGATTAAAAACTGCCTGTACAGTGTACACAGACGACATTTCAAAACTAGATTTACCTCCTGAATCTTTTGATGTTGTTTGTGCATTTCAGGTTTTAGAGCACATTCCAAATCCAAAAGATTTTTTATTAAACATTCATCGATTATTAAAAAAAGGGGGCACAATATTTATTGAAGTTCCCAATTTATATGACTCGTTAGTGTCAACCTATGCACTACCATTTCATCATCAATTTTATTTTCACACCGCACACTTATATTATTTTAGTAAGAAATCTATTTCAAATCTAATACAAGATTGTGGTTTTTCAGGAGAAGTAAAATTCTCACAAGACTACAATCTTTTTAATCATATTCATTGGATATGTAATGACCAACCTCAACCAAATGGAACTTCTGGATTGTCAGCACCTAAACCAAATTTTACCAGTACTACAAACATTGATATTACGAATCAATTAAACAACTTTTTTGCTCAAATTGATAAATCATACAAAGAGTTACTTTGTAAAAATGAAATTAGTTCAAACATTAGTTTTCTGGGAAGGAAAATTTAATATGTTTATGGAATCTCAAAACGAAGAGTACTTCAAAGAATGCGTACATCGTGTTGAAAATA
>CAZNGN010000003.1:0-162661 GCA_964572865.1 uncultured Bacteriovoracaceae bacterium
TCGCACATAGTCCCTACATGCAATCTGTCCAATTCTTATCAGGGGTCAGAAGGAACGGACAGCTGGCTTCACTTGGTGGAGCAACTGTTCAGACAATGATTGGTGGTGCAGGAGCAGCGCTTTCAAGGCTTCCAATAAAATCTATTCAAAGCGGAGTAAATTATACGAAGGAAGCGGGATCGAATGCGATCAAAGCGCCTATTAGATTTTTCTCGCGCAAACAGCCGCAAACTCAAAATACCCGCCCTCGAAATCCAAACGATTAAAAAGAAAGGAGTTAATAATGGAATACCTAAAACCTATTGAAACACTTCAAAGCTCACTTAAGCGCGCACAAAAGACAATTCATATTCTGTGCGCACTGCTTGCGATTTCAATTATCGGCGTTCCTATGCTTTTTAGAAGTGGACCATATGTCATCACTGACAGTGATTCATTCTATAAAGTCGTAAAATCAAAACCCTGGGAAGTTTCCACTTCAAGGGTCGAAGGCTTTACAAAAAAGTATCTCACGACCCGATTTGAGTGGAGTGAAGAAACATTTTCAACAAAGGAGGATGAACTAAAAAACATTACAGAGGAATCAGTCTTTAAAAAACTAAAGGATTCAATTTCATCATTTAAGTCGATTTCTCAAAACCAAAAAGCCAAAAGCTATTTTACTTTTGAAGGCTACGGATTCTCTAATTCGGATAAGAAAATTGAAGCACGAATTACCAGAGTCATTCGAATTAAAAATATCGCTGCAGCTTCCCCGTTAATTGTCAGGCTTTCTTATCAGGAAGTAGCGGTATCTGAGGCTAACCCATATGGAATGACTGTGACTGGGATTGAAGAAGTCGAGCAAACGGAAACAGATGGAGGGACTAAGCAATGAAGAAATTCCTCCACATTCTTTATCCAGTGCTCATCTTTTCTATAATTCCAATTCTGTATTTTTTAAAAGAAAGCCATGCGGGAAGTATCCGAAAAATTGAAGTGAGTCAGGTAAGGTCCGGCGTCGTTCGACTCGCAGTCGGGCGAACTACTGTGATTTCATTTCTTTCTCGTCCTGAAAAAGTTGTTCCAGGATCTCCTCAAGCACTCGAGGTTAATTTTCTCGGAAAAGATATTACAGTTAGGCCGTTATCAACCAGGCCGGGAAACCTTATCGTCTACACGAAATCAGGCCGATTTGTGGTTCTTCTTCAGATGGGATCAGACTCAAACTACGACGACGTTGTAGAGGTCGTGCCAGTCATGTCTAAACATGGAGTAAATCTTCTTAAAGACACCTATGTACGGGGGTCCAAATGAATAAATTACTTGAAAAATTTAGCTGGGCGGACAAACCAGAAATTAAGAAAGAAGTAATCCTGGTTGCAGCAATTCTTGCCGTGGTTGGAATTGGCTACTTTAAATTTAGATCGAATGAAAGCTCAAGTGTTGTTGTTAAATCAAGCCAAGTTGAGACAACAAAACCGCCAACTAGCCTTCTTGAAAAGCTAACCCTGACGAACTCTCGTAAAAATGCTGGTAGCGAAGCTGGAACACATAATTCCACCAATCAAAGACGCCCTGAAACCGAGAGGTCTGCTGTTGGAAAAGCAATTATTGAAAGACCGCTTTTCGATGGATTGGAAGTGATTCTAAAAGGTGTGCTTCTTGGCGAAGTCTCCTCGCTCGCACCAGAAAATCCGGCGGAAATCCAAATTGTTTCTCTCGTCCCGGATGAAGCAACTCAGAACCTTGATCCAAGCGAAGTACTTGAAGCAAAGATCAAAGGGATTATTTCAACCAATATGGCCAAGAAGCGGCTCAATATTACTTTTGCAGAGATTACGACCAAGGAGGGTCGTAGTTTCTCTGTCACTGGGTACGCCGTCGATCCTGAAAGTAAAACTTTAGGTCTGGCTGCCAACTATTCTTCCGGACTTGGATCGCGCATTCTTGGCGTAGCCCTTGATCGAACTATTGTAGCTGCTGATCAGATTGCAATGGCGAAGATCATGGATGGAATGAGCGATAACTCACAGTCGGCAAAAGAGCTTCAGCGTGCATCGATTGAAACAAATCAGCAAGCCTCCATGAGCATTTCCGCAGAGGCAACCAAAGATCTGCGTGAGACTTCCGCTGAACTTAGCTTGCCCGTAGGCACATTAATTTTGATGAAAGTACGTGCATCAAAGGGAGCATCACAATGAAGTCAAATGAGATAACTTGGTTAAAGCGTCTATTCCGCTATGGGAGCGTATTTATAAGTCAATTGAAAGAGAATCGCGAGTACGCTTACTTTTGGATTCTTACCACCGTCTGTGATGTAGTTCTTTTTGAGACGGTGAAACCACTTAGTCTCAGTCTATTTGCAGTTCTAAATTTGCTTTTAGGTCTTCTTGCAATCGGAACTGTTGTGCGCCCCATTGATAATGCATTCGAAACAATTGGGCTGGATTACTCAAAAGGCTATGGCGATCCTACCTGGATTGTTCGCGGAAAATATCCTTTAAAGCACGATAGTTTTCGTATTCGAGCGGCTGGATATGACTCATCTGATTTTGAAAAAAATATTTTACAGCTCTCCTCAAGGCTCAACCAGCCAATTAAAGCGATTAGAAAACCCTCGCCAACAATCCCTGAGATTGAAGTAATTTTAAAGCGGTCCGATATTCCTAATACACTTTCATTTGCATCCCTTGATTTCAACACACTTGCACAAGGAGAATTTTTTATTGGGCAAAGCAACGAAGGTATTGAAAAACTAAGTCTTACAAAAATGATTCATATGCTCGTTGCTGGTCAAACAGGAGCAGGTAAAACACAATTCTTAAAGCAATTCCTAACCACAGTTCTTACCCATACCCGTGGTGCATATGTCTGTTTGATTGATATGAAAGGCGGTATTGACTTCCAAGAGTTTATGAACATCCCAAATTTGAAACTTGTAACCTCATATTCAGATGCAGAGATCATACTGGATGAATGCGTAGCACTTTTTGAAAAAAGGAAAGCCTATCTGCTCAAAAAAAATAAAACCAATTGGTCTGAACTATCCTTAAAAGAACTTGAAAAAGAAGAGGAGTTAAATGGTTATCCCCTTGGACCAGTGATTGTAATGGTAGACGAACTCGCAGAACTTTCAAAGCTAGCCACTGGGAAGTCATCCAAATCGCTTCTGCAAGAAAAGATTGCAACACTTGCACGTCTATCAAGATTCGCAGGAATCCATCTAGTTCTTGGCACCCAAAGACCGGATAAAAGTACGCTTAGCATGCAGAGCAAGGACAACCTTCCTACTCGAGTGTGTTTTTCTGTTCCATCAGTAGTAGCATCCAATCTTGTAATTGGAGATATGACAGCCTCCTCTCTTGGTTCTCACCCGGGTCGAGCAGTATACCAACTCGCTGGGAATAAGATCATTCAAGCACCTCTTCTCAATCCCAAGATAACTGCAGAACTTATCTCATCTCACAAAGAAAAATTGGCAAAGATGTCCTACACCCGAGGGCTTATGATTCCTCCACTAAATGCAGCTCTTCAACATACAAAGGTGGTACTCAAATGAGAAAAAATACACTTTTTTTGGCCCATCAAATTGCCCGCTTCGGCGCAATGACGATCTCACAAATGCAACTCGCATGTTCTGGTAAATGTGAAAGAGCGACCATCTACAGAACTCTACGGGATCTAATGATCTCGAAAGATGTGATCAAGACGTGGAATCTTGGTAGCTCTGAATTTATTTACCAAGCAACGAATAGACTCTACGAAAAAGTATATGGAGGAAATCATAAAAAAAGCTCAGGCATCTGCGAGCGAAACATCCTACATACAGTGGCAGTAGCCCAAACATTTGTTACTTTGAGTCGATATGCTTTCGTAAACGGAATAGCTACAGAGTATGAAATTGATCCAACTGATTTGCCAAAGTTTTGCTACTCTAAGGTTCCAGATGGACTCATTCAAATTGAGGATGGATCACAATCATTTGTTCTTGCAGTAGAGATAGAATTCACTCAAAAGAATGAAATATTGATTGATGAGTTACTTCAAAAATACCGAATAACACTTTCAAAAGGTATGATTTGTGCCGGTGCTATTATCGTCGTAAAGAACGATGCAATTCTAAAGGCGTATCAAGCTAAAATTAGTAAACTACTCGCTGAGTTTGAAGATCGTGTTCTAGTCGTGACTTTTGACGGACTCACAAAGCTTAACCAAAAGTACTTTGGTGAATTAAGGATTAGTACTCAGGGATCATTGGAAAAAATTGCAACCACGTCTCAATCAGGAATTTCATTTTCTCTAATGAAAACAAGCTACCCAATTACACAGCCCCCTTTAAAGCATACATATGCACAGGGGGTTTCAATTTTAAAACAAAAGGAAATTTATGAAGAATCTCATCAAAGCGCTATCAGCGCTAATGACATTAATCTTAGCAAGTTGTGCTCATAATAAGCCTACGGATGAAACCATTTCTCCAGAAAATGCAGCAAAGTTCAATCGTAAACTTGTTCGTGAATCAGTAGTATTTGAAGACGGTGCAAGAGATGGTGCTGTTGTACCTAATGTTTCAGCACCGAGACTTCGCGCCGTAATAGTTCCAGAACACATTGAAAATAACAGACTCTCGGAAAAACACAGGGAGTGGATTCTTGAAGGCGACGTAAGTCTGCTTGGTATTCCGAACGAGAAGCCCATTCAAAATGGAGGTAAACGTAAATGAAAATTACATTAACTCTTGAATCTACAGAAGCTGTAAAAAAGCTTTTAGAGTGCATTAAAACGCACAATGAATTTGCATCTAAAAGATTTAGCCCTCTCATTAATGCGATTTTAATTGATGTATATAAGCATCAGGATTCCTCACAACTTGAACGAATCGCAAATGGAATCATTTCACCTAAAACTCGCAAAAAGGCGCTCCTAAAACGGCTAGAAAAGATAGCAGAACAGTTTGGTGAGGAATCTGTGGAACGGCTTGAACGTAGCGCTAAACGGCTTAAAAAATTTACCACTTCAAATCCAGAAAATGCCGCGTAATTCGCGCTTTTCTGATGAAATTTTAGGAAAAAAATTATATGGTTTTACCTATGAATTCACTGGAGGAATTATCCTCGAGTGAACTGTTATTTGACAATTTGACTTGGATGACTTCAGTGGAAGCTGCAAGATATCTTCGAAAGTCAGTCGGTGCTCTTAGGACAGCAGTTTGTCGTGGACAAATTTCTTGTCGAAAATGGAGACGAAGACTTTACTTCAGAAGAAGTGAACTGGATCGGCTTTTAGAAAACTCTCAACACATGGGAGGTATCTAATGTCAGTATCAAGTTACGAAAAAGACGGAAAAACTTTATGGAAGGTGTACATCAACATCCGAAGTAAAGAGAACCCGGCAATCCGAGAACAAAAACTTGTTCTCGGTTTTGAAAATGAAAAAGCAGCAGTCGCTGAAGATAAAAAACTCGTAAGAGAAATCACTGAAAAATTAGTTAAGCGAGCCTCCCAGGGTTATTCCTGGGAGGCCGTAGTAGATCGATGGGAAGTTACACTAAAGAGTGGAACATCGATTCATAACTATCAGGCTGATACTATCGTTGAAGCTGCAAGTCTGGTGCGGCGGTGGACTTCCGACTGGTTTAAAAGATCAGCTTCGGAAATCACTAAGGGCGATGCGCGAGAAATCTTTGACCGGATGGAAGCCGATGGACGTAAGCCAAAATACATTAAACGTCTTAAAGGCAACATAAACATCATTTATAAATGGGGAATGGAGCACAAGCTGATCCCTACTATTCATGAATCTCCGGTTCAGGGTGTAGCGCTAAAGTTTGCAAGAGAAGAAAAAATTCCTGATATTCTCACTATTGAGGAAATCAGAACTCTTCTTATTAGTGCGAAAGCTCTTGAGCACCCTTGGTACCCTGTATGGGTCACTGCTCTTTTAACTGGAATGCGCAACGGTGAATTACACTCTCTTCTCTGGAGCGATGTTGATTTGGAAAATCGTAAAATCACGGTGAGCAAATCGTTTCACTCGAAGAGAAGAGTTGTTAAAAGCACAAAGAGTGGTCAATGGAGAACGGTCCCTATATCGGACGAACTTCTTGAAGTACTTAATGAGCTTAAAACAAAAACAGGCAATTCACCAAATGTGCTGCCTAGATTCACTGAGTGGGACGCAGGAAGACAAGCAAACATCCTTAGAAGGTTTTGTATAGGGATTCGGATTCGTCCGATTTGCTTTCATGCCTTAAGGGCATGCTTTGCAACTCAACTATTGGCTCACGATATTGCACCGGCTAGGATCATGAAGATCTGTGGTTGGCGCGATTTAAAGACGATGCAGCATTACACCCGCTTAGCAGGGGTGGATGAAAAAGGAGCTACTCAAGTGTTAAGGGTGCTTCCCAATGATGCAGCGGCATTTAGTGAGGCAGCTGAGATGTTCAGTGAAAAGGCAAAAAAGTCATGACACTAGAAGGTTTTCTGGTGTTTTGGCTAAAATTGGCTAAAAAAACTCATAACGTGTTGAATTCAAACCATTGTCGGAGTTGCCACCATATTTTTTGAAAATCAATTCCAGCATCATCATTCTCATAAAAATATCGTCTGCGTACTTCTATGTACGCAATCCTCATTTTTATTCGACTTCTTCGCTGGAAATTGATTTTGAAAAAATATGGGAGGGTTGGTGAGAATCGAACGCGAAGATTACGGCTGCGATAACTTGAGCAGCAAAATGCACATGATGTGCATTTTAGTAATCTGAGGCGAACCTACGCAGAGAATGAGCTTGATGCGAATGAATGAAGTAGGTCGATTCTCTGTCAGATTTTTCCTCACTTCGTCGATAGCCTTCTATGGCTTATCTCCTCGTTCGTCTAAATCTTTCTCGACTTGTTCGCTTCTCAAATAAAGATGAAAATAAAACATTCGATTAAATAAATTAAGGACGAGACGAGTTACAACGCATTGAAAGTTGGTCATTTAAATAACTTACATAATGGCCGTTACGATCGATGAAAATTTCGCTTTTGCGTAGGCCATCTGTTGAAATGGAAACGAGTTTATTTTGCTTACAATAAACAATCCAACCAAATCCATCTGGAATGCCTGAATCACTAGCTTGCACAAAGTCTGCTTCTTTCGATATTTCAGGATATAAAAATCCGTATGTTGTAATTTCACGTGAATCTTGTTTTTGTTTTATCATTAGCTTTGAAACATTGGGCATTGATGTTTGACAATAATATTTTCCTTCTAGTCTGGGACATTGATTTGCGAAAGCCAATACATTGAAATTTAAATATAAAATAATCGCTAAAGTTACATTAAAAAATTGCATGTAAATTGAATATCAGAGCAACAATCTCGGGTCAAATTTTGTCTTTTAATTCATCAATTTTTTCGAAAGTCCAAATTGTGCGTTTTGTATTAGGGCGTTTAAAGTTAGTTAAACCTGCTCCCCCAATCCAAAATTCAACTTTAGAACTCATTTTTGAATCTATTTCTTTTATGAAATTTGTAATTGTAATCTTTTGTTCTTCTAGCGGAATTGCTGATGCACCAATGACAACCGCATATGGCTTTAATTTTTCAACTGCTTCTACTAAAGATTCTGCTGGCAGGCTTTTTCCAATATAATTGGTTTTGTAACCCGCATATCGGCACATAATGGCTGACATCCAAAGACCAAAATCATGTGGGTCACCATCGCGTGTACAAAATAATAATGATTTTTGTGGAGACAATGTTCCATCCTGTCCTTCAATCGACTCATATATTTCAGTTAAATGCATTCGAATTGCTTCTGATAATGCGTGCTCTTGAGAAATGGATAATTTATTTTCAACAATTCTTTTTCCGATCCAATACATTATTTGAACAATTAAATCGAAAACAAAAACTTTTGGACTCACTTCAAATCGCAAGCGTGCTAAGCAAAATCGAACTGCATTTAAATCAAACTGATCTACCGCTGCAAAAAGTGAATTCAATTCTTTTTCAATTTTAGACTCTAAATTAGATTGCATTTTTGATTCAAGCATTGGTCTTGTTTTATTGATAATTGAAATCAATTCTTTATCAGTATGATTTGCAATCTTAGAAATCGAATGGCCACCGCTCACAAGCTCAGATAGAAAACTCAATCTCTTCACTTCTTCATCTGAATAAACTCTTCGGCCATTTTCAGAACGTGAGGGAACAACTGCTTGATAGCGTTTTTCCCAAGCACGTATCGTGTCGGCTGTAAGCCCAGTTAGTCGTTCTACTGCCTTTAAATTGTATTCCTTCATATATTTGAATATAACCTGAAATGAACCAGAAGTAAACTTTGTCTAATATTTGTCTTACTTATTTTATTAGACAATATATATACATAAGTTAATTTTGTACCCATAATATGATTATGGGAGAAAAAATGTTTAAATTAATTCAAACAAAGTTAAATGTATCTATACTCATTGCTGGGTCCTTATTTACTATGTTTTCGTTTGCAGGCGGAAAACACTATCCTGAATTAAAAACCGTATCCTATGTCGACTTAAATCGATACATAGGTACGTGGCACCAGATTGCATATCTTCCAAATTCTTTTCAAAAAAATTGTACGATTAATACCACAGCCACTTATTCATTACGTTCTGATGGAAAAATCGGAGTCCACAATGAATGTTCAAAAAAGAACGGAAAACGCAAAACAATCGATGGAAAAGCAAAAATCATTGATACGCTTACCAATGCAAAGTTAAGTGTTAAGTTTTTTTGGTTTCAACCTGGTGGCGACTATTGGATCATCGATTTAGCAGATGACTATAGTTATGCAGTTGTAGGAGCTCCGAATCGTAAATACTTGTGGATTCTAGCTCGCAATCCTTCGATGGAAAGCACACAGTACAATCAAATTTTAGAGCGTATTAAAGAAAAAGACTTTGATATTTCTAAAATTCAAATCACAAGTGACATGTATTAAATATAAATTATTTTCAATAAATAATATTTATAAACATCGTCTTTCTATTGTATAAATACTTGATCCGTTGTTAGGTATGCGACTTTGATCAAAAATATTAATACCATTCATTATATTCATTGAATTATTTATCATTAATGGATTTACTGAGATTGAAACGTCACCATTTAATGATTTAATAAATCGAAGTCGTAATAAATTATAATTCGAAAATCCATACGTATTGTATATAGAAGGATTTAATGCGCTATAAACAGATGTTAGATTAAAATCAAATTCTGAAACTGCTCCATTAGCATATACAGCTGTAGACATTGAACTAGCTGGAACGTATTGAGGGGGCAGATCGCTTGCTAAAGGATATGAACCAGATTTTAGTAATATTTTTAGCCTAAATTCACATGTTGAAGAAGATGGGTTTATAAAATTATTTACAATAGAATTATTAGTTAAATTATTTGGCAAAGAATAATATGTTTGAAATGTATTCATTGAAATTGAACTTACAGAAGTCGTAGTACCAGCAAATGTCAAATTACATATAATCGTAAATAAAATAATTATTTTAAATTTCATACTCTATCCCCCAGTGAATCGTATTAATTTAAAGCTTTAAAAATGCAAAAATTAGTCCAATGAATTTTGAATAAATGATTAATGATATTAATGCTATGTATGATTAACACATTGTACATGAGTTATACGTTGTATATATTTTATACAATAAGTTGAGATATATACAGTTACTAAATGTTGCGTGAATTTAATTGTTCATAATTTCCTGCACTTATAGCATATTAAGTAACTACAATTTTGGCCTAAGCCTTGCTTTTATCACTAATACATCTGTTTATATTGGATTGAGGAGATTATGAAAAAACTAGCTGCTTTTATAGACATCAATGCAAAATATATTTTGCTCGTTATTGCCCTACTCTGTGCCGCAATGGTGCCAGGGCTTAAAAAGATCCAGTTCGTAAACATCCCAACTGAAAATACAATTTCAAAACCCAATAAAATGATTCGTGATGTTTTAGAAGTGAGAAAAGATTTCGCTACTAACTTTAGAACTATTTTTATCAGCATTGAATCTCAGGGCAACCATACAATTCTTGAACCTGAAATTTTAACTAAAATTAAAAACCTAGGAAACGATTTAAAGAAAATTCCAAGCATTCAATCAAAGAGTATTATTTCACTAGCAACCGCAAGTGATGTGCGCGACGAAAACAATGAAATCAATACAACGCCCATCATGAAATCAATTCCTACTAATATATTTGAACTAGAAGAATTGAAAAAGAAAATCACTGAAAACGATCTCATCTATGGTCGTATGATCAGCAAAGATTTTAAAACTACAATTATCATTGCTCAAGCTTCTCAAGATTTACCGTATGAACAAATCAGTGTCGCATTACACGCAACCGTTAAACCTTATTTAAATAATGACTTTTTAATTAGTGCAGCTGGTGATGCTGAAATTGATTATCAATTACAAAAAAATATTAAATCAGATGCTTCTGTTTTCGTATTACTTGCAGCATTACTCATCATCGCTTCGTTTTATATCATGTTTAAAACCTGGAAAGGTGCGATTCTTCTCATTGCTGTAATGATTGCAGGTATTATGATGACGATGGGTTTAATTGGATATTACAATAAACCAATTCAAATTTTATCAGCCATGCTACCTGTTGTGATTGTGGTGGTTGGTTGTTCATATGCAATTCACATGTTTCATAGCATGATTCATGTGGCGGCCGATTCACCTACATTTCGAGATAATTTATATAAATCTTTAAAGAAAATATTAGTTCCACTTTCAATTTCTGCAATCACTACATTTATCGGGGGTATTTCTTTACTTTCGTTTAGATTATCAATGATCGAACACTTCGGTTTATTTTTAGGAGTGGGAACTTTAATTACTTTGATTTTATCGATCTTTTTAATTCCAGCACTTTATAAAACAATGTGGAAACCAATTCGTGAGTTTGAAGACAGCGTTGAAAAAACAGTGATGGTAGGTCTTCATTCAGCTAAAAGCATCACACATGCGATTCCGGTTGCAGGTCCTATTACAACTGTTGCCGTTGAAACAATCACCGAATCTGTACGAGGTGGATTTAAAGGTTTTTTCTCAGGTTTGAAATCAGGAAAAATTTTAGAACGTATGCTTCGATATGTAGCCAAAGTAGTTTATAAAAATCCATGGGCAATGGTTATTGTAACTTTAGGATTAATGGGTGTTGCTGGATATTACACAAAAAATGTTTCCATCGGATTTGATAACATTTCTCTATTACCAAATAATTATCCAATCAAACAAGTAATGACTCGTTTGAACGAAACATTTAACGGATTATCAAGCTTCGATTTAGAATTAGATACCGGAAAACCAAATGGCGCCACCGATCCAGCATTTTTACAAAAAGTTGCTGAATTTACTGAAAAAGTTAAAAACGTTAACGGCATTACACATGTGTTTTCAGTGTTAGATTTAATTCAAAAAGTAGATATTACTTTGAATGCAAAAAATATTAAACAAAATCCAAATCACATACCAACTTCCAACGAAGCAGTGTCACAGTATTTATTTTTAATTGAATCTGCTGGTGGTGGTGTTTCCTCTTCTAGTTTAATTACAAGCAATCACCAAAAAATTAAAATCAACTTAACTTCTAAAGAAAATGACACACAAAGAATTGAAAAAATTTACAATAATTTGTTACCTGTTGTAGATGAAGTGTTTAAGGATAACGTAAAAACATATCTTGGCGGTGGTCTAGTTACTTCCGTTGGAGTTCTTCAGTACATGGTATGGGGTAAAGTTAAAAACATTTTAATTTCTTTACTCTTGATATTCTTGTTCTTAGCGATTGTTTACAAATCAACGACACAATCACTACTTTCGATCATTACATTACCAATTGGTGTGATTCTAAATTTCGGACTCATGGGCTACATGGGCATCAGACTCGATATGATTACTGCCATTATTACTAGCTTTGCCATGGGTATTGGTGTTGATTTTTCAATTCACTTTCTATCAGCAGCAAAGAAAGAATATGCACATGACAAGAATTTAAATACAGCACTTGAAAAAGCAATTACAGGTCCTGGATTAGCAATCGCATTAAATGCGATTACTACAAAAATAGGATTTAGTGCTTTATTACTTTCACAATTTACATCTATCAAAACTTTTTCAATTTTAATGTGCTTTAATATGTTTACATTAGCGGTAGCAGCATTAACATTTTTACCAGCATTAATTAAAATTACCAGACCTGCATTTGTTTTAGGAAATGAATCAGAATTAAAGCAAAAAAACCATAAGCTTTACTATGCGGGTAAAATTGCATTCAATACATTTATCATTGCAATTTTATTTATTGGAATTTACATCATCGAAATCAAAGCAGGTTAATTGAGAACCAAACTCCAAACTGCTTTTAGAATAATGATTAAATCTTCTTTAAAAAAGAAGTAGCTGACTCCTAATAATACAAATGGAAAAAGCAGATATAAAATAATGCTTACCATCCAAGATTTAATCCAATTTTCAACTTTAGATAACGCAAAATATCGAATCAATCCATAACCTAAAAATGTGAGAATTAAAGCCACATAGTAACTTTTCATATCCTCGTATTGCACTATATTTTGGCAAGCTTTGCTAAAATTAGGATCCTGCATTAATTCTATAATCCGCTTGGCTTTTTCTTGAATGACAGGGTTATTCAAAATGCCCGATTGTTGTATATCCATTTCACTAATTTATCTTAAAACTTTCTAAATAACCATTGAGGACTATTAAGATTAAAGCGATAATACAAGAAAATGAGTGTTCAAAATTCATCAATCATTAAACCTTCTCATTTATCAAAAGGATCTACCATCGCGGTAGTCGCCCCAGGTTTTACTTTTCAAAAAGATAAATTTGAAAATGGAATTAAAACTCTTCGAGAGCACTATGGATTTAAAGTAGTGTATCAAGATTCTATTTTTGATCGTGATGGATATTTTGCAGGAACTGACGAACGCCGATTAAATGAAATGTACCACTGGATGACGTCTGAGAATGTAGACGCCATCATCGGTGCCCGTGGTGGTTACGGTTGCACACGCATTTATCCTGAATTAATTTCGAAATTAAAAAAAGTAAAAAACTTAAAACCTAAAGTGATCTATGGCTATTCTGATTTGACTACTTTTTTGAATGGTTTTTACCAAGATTTAAATTGGACAACTTTTCACGGCCCCGTGGTTGTCAGTCAAATTTTTCAAAATACAAATAATTCATTAGATCGTGAATCTTTTGAGCAAAACTTACTTTCTGATACCAAACCTGAATCGATCACTCACCCAGATATGATTACTTTATCGCCTGGAAAAGTGAAAGCTCCATTAGTAGGGGGCTGCTTGAGCTTAGTTTCAGCTTCGATTGGTACTTCATTTCAGTTGAACACAAAAAATAAAATACTTTTTATTGAGGATGTGGGAGAACGTCCGTATCGAATAGACAGAATGCTCATTCAATGTGAACAAGCAGGTTTATTTAACGATGTTAGCGGAATTATTTTTGGAGAATATACAAATTGCAATCCACCAACGGTTGCTGAATTTGGGCATGAAACATTTGACGTAAAAACGGTCATTGTCGAGTTCATGAAACGTATTACAAAAAAACGAAAAATTCCTATTGTGTATAATTTCCCTGCGGGGCATGGTTCCCCTCAATGCACACTTGCAATCGGAACCACTGTAGAAATCGACGCAAATTCAAAACCAACTATTCATTTTCATGAATCTGGCTGCCAATCATGAATTCTAAAAAATTTTTACAAATGTTACCTAAAACTGCAAAATTATTAAACGAAGCTGCGGGAGATGTGTTTCCTGCATTTTCAGTTGGTGTTTATTTCAACGATGAAGAATATTATCATTCAAAAAATTGCTCGATCTCTTCACTTTTTGATCTTGCTTCTTTGACAAAAGTTTTATGCACAACAACTCTGTATGCGATGGCTGAAGAAAAAGCTCTCATATCGATTGAAGAGCCCATTAAAACTTTTTATCCAAATTTTTCAAATAAAAATGTAAAAATCTCTCATTTACTAGATCACTCATCAGGATTTCCCGCATGGCTCCCTTTACATGAAATGTTTCATGATCCCAACGGCAGAGGAAAATTCAATCCCAGAGAAGTTCCGAAACTTGCAAGAAAAGTATACGAAGAAGAAATTTTAAAATCTTGGGTCAAAGCTGATTTTGAAAAAAAAGTTACGTACTCTGACTTAGGACTCATGCTTGCCGGTTGGGCTTTAGAAAAAAAATTAAAAATGCCTCTCGATGCCATTTTTCAAGAATGGATTGCTCTACCAGGCGAACTCGAAAGCTTGCAATTTCTACCAACGACTCCCGATGTTTTACCCACCGAAGAATGCAAATGGCGTGGACGCACACTCAGAGGAGAAGTCCACGATGATAACTGTTATGTATTGGGTGGCGTTGCAGCTCACGCAGGCTTATTCGGAAATGTCGAAGATGTAATCGGAGCAGGCCTACTTTGGCTTGCAGCCCTTCACGGTGAACAAACTTTAATGATGCCTCAAACCGCACATAAATATTGGACATTCACCCACGTCCCCACTTCCGTTCGTTCATTAGGATGGGATGGAATATCCAATGACAATTCATCCTCTGGAAAATATTTTAGCAAAAATTCAAAAGGACACTTAGGCTTTACTGGTACAAGCGTCTGGATTGATCCTGATAAAAATTTAATTGTTGCACTACTAACTAATCGCGTTAATCCATCGAGAGCAAATGAAAAAATTAAATCTTTTCGTCCACTTTTTCATAACACACTGCTCGAAGAGCTTGGTTTTGGTCTATAAACTGCTACACTACTTAGGTGAGTTGGAAAGACGAATTCAAAAACAAACGTGTACATATTTTAGGCGTTGCTGGCACCTTAATGGGAGCCTTTGCTGTTTTTTTGAAAAAAAACGGTCTCACTGTCACAGGCTCTGACCAAAATATTTATCCACCCATGAGTGATGTTTTAAAAAATGCTGGCATTGAAGCCTACACTCCTTATTCTCCCGAAAATATTACTAAAGCAAAACCAGATTTAGTGATCGTCGGCAATGTGATTCGTAAAGTAAATCCTGAGATGGAAGCTGTAAGCGCGCAAAACATTCCATTTGAATCACTCCCAGGAGCTTTAGAAAAAATGATTTTGCCTCACAAACATTCAATCGTTGTGGCTGGTACTCACGGTAAAACTACAACGTCTAGCATGATGTCTTGGATTTTAGAATATTTAGGCGAGAAACCTTCATTTTTTGTAGGTGGAGTTCAACCAGCCTTAGGTGAAAGCTTTCGAATCACCGAATCTAAATACGTGGTTTTAGAAGGCGATGAATACGACACTGCATTTTTTGATAAAGTGCCTAAATTTACGCATTATCTTCCGAAAGATGTCATTTTAACATCTGTTGAATATGATCACGCTGATATTTATCCTGACATGCAATCAGTGATCGCAGCGTTTACTACTCTTGCAAAAATTACAGATGAAAATGGATACTTTATCGTTTGTGCAGAAACCGAAACACCCATGCGCGTATCAAATCGAACCGAAGCAAATGTCATTACATATGGCTTTTCAGAAAATGTAGATTCTCAAATCACACATGTTGACCAAACACCACAAGGCACTACTTTTAAATGGAATTATAAAGATCACATCTATAATGTGAAACTTCCGGTTCCGGGTAAACACAATGTACTCAATGCAACTGCCTGTCTTACTCTTTGTGCAGTTCGTGGGCTAGACATCGATAAAGCGATTGAAGGAATTTCAAAATTTGGTGGAGTCAAACGTCGACAAGAAGTGTACGGACAAGCACAAGGAATTACTCTCATCGACGATTTTGCTCATCACCCAACAGCGGTTCGAGAAACGATTTCTGCAATTCGATTAAAATATCCACATGCACGATTGCTTACTTGTTTTGAACCAAGAAGTGCTACTTCTCGTAGAAAAGTTTTTCAACAAGCTTATGCAGAGTCATTTGATCTTGCCGATTTTGTTTATATTGCAAAACCATATGATCAAACCAATTTAAATCCAGCAGAATTATTTTCTACCGACGAATTGATTGCAGATTTAAAAAAACGTGGCAAACGCACAAAATTACTTTCCACTCAACCGCAAGGATTGAAAGATTTTTCATCTGAATTAAAATCAGGTGATGTTGTCTTAGTAATGAGCAACGGTGGATTTGATGGATTTTTACCAAAACTCCTGGAACTCATTAAAAAATGACATCCCTGCAAAAAGAAAATCACCAAAAACTTTTACTTTTGTTCTCCGAACTAAACGTACAATATTTTGATGGGATACTCCCTCAAATTGACCTCAAATTTTCTGGCAGACTGAAAACAACTGGTGGCCAGTTTTTCAAACGTCCCTTTTACAAAATTCAAATCAGTTCACGATATTTAAATATGACCAATTCATGGCAAGAAATTCGAAACACTTTAGGACATGAAATGGTTCACTACTGGCTTGCGTTTTTAGGTAGACCTTGTGGCCACACACCTGAGTTTAAGAAAAAATTAAACGCTTGTGGATTTGATCGTTATTCAAGACTGACACCTGTAAATGCAAAATATATTTACCAATGCACACATTGCCAAACCAAATATTATCGAAAACGCCGTGGTCTTTGGAGTTGTGGCCCCTGCTCAGGAAAACGTTTTAATTTCAAATATCGATTAATTTTGTCAGAAAGAATCACAACATGAGATGTCCAAAGTGCAGTGAATATATTCCCGATGGACTTACACTCCCATTGAATTGCCCTCAATGTTCAGAAACCATTACTGAAATTCCAAGTACAAATTCAACGCAGCCATCCACTTCTCAAGCCCCATTTGCCAATTGGCTTACACTTGTAACAGCAGCCTATCTAGATACTTCTGATTTAGAGTCAAATTTACTTCCCCCCGAACCGTGTAGTATTTCGTTTGGCAAAATGGGATTTAGTTATGTCAATCAAACTGGCATGCGCTTTGAAAAATTCACATTTTCTGACTGTAATGAAATTAAATCAGAAAATAATGTTATGAGCTTTATTTGTAATGCAAGATTTCACCAAATTCGTTTTCCTATAACTACAAATCAAGCTGCGCAAATTAGAGCAAAAATTATTGCAGATCTCGTAAACCAACTCAAAAATAGTTCAAACGATCAAAATCCATTTAGTCCACATTTGATTGAAGAAATTAAGAAACGATTTTAAACATGCACGCCCACCACAAACGAAATTTATTTTTACTTTATTTGCGACAAATCAGCGCAGGTCTTTTAATTTATCAACCTGTGTTTTTTCCGTTCTTAACTTCTCGAGGAATGAGTGCGGCTGATTTTTCAGTACTACTCACAGCCTATAATATTGGAACATTGCTGATCGTAGTTCCCGCCGGACATTTTGCAGATAAAATTGGAAGAAAATGGGCGCTATTTACTGCAAATACAGCTTTCACATTGGGAACTCTCACTTTGGCATTTGGACACACTCTACCTGTTTTTATAATTGGCGAAGTCATTTATTCACTTGCCGTAGCACTCGATGCCGGTACACATTCAGCTTTTTTATTTGAATTCTTGCGCGCTCAAGGAAAAGAAAAAGAATATTACAAATACGATGCATTCGGCATGTTTATGTTCTTAGTTGCGGGCGCCATTGGTACATTGATCGGAGGTTATCTTGCAGAAAAAGGATTACACATTCCAGTAATCACCACTGCATTTTTAACGGCGATTGGTATTCCTTGCGCCTTTTTCTTACAAGAACCGAAAGTTGAACATTTAGAATCTGCTCACAATAAACCAAAAAGCTCACCGATGGAAATACTGCACGTTGTACGTTCAGTGTTTTCAAACAAAGGGTTGCGTTGGGCCGTAGGTTTAACCGTGCTTTGGTTTTGGTCACGACAATTTGTGAATTTATATTTACCTGGCCCCTATTTTCGATTTTTACAATTTCCACTTAAAATGTTTGGAATTTTAGCAGCAGCTCTTACGTTTGCCGGTGGAATTATTGCATTCTTCTCTCGCAAACTCATCAATCGACCTGATTTAAAATGGTTTGCAATTACTGGATTGGTTTTAATTCCAACTTGTTTTGCTTTTATGGGTTTTGTTAAAAACTCGTACGGCTTAATTGGATTTTTTCTGTATGCAATTCCCTACGGTCTTTGCACTGCCGTCACCAATACATTGCTAAACCGCCAATTTCACGATCACTCGAAACGTTCTACATTTCTGGCCATTGTCGATTTCTGCGTTCGATTAACTGCAAGTGGTGTAACCATTTGGCTTGGCAAAGTCTTAGCTGATCCGCAAAGAGGAATTTCATACACATTATTGTTTGCAGCACTATTTAGCATTGGCTTTGCGATTATGTTATTTCCGGGCGTATTTAAATATACTGCCGAGAAAACTTCGTAAATTATTCAAATACAATAGTTTTATTTCCTGTCACAAAAACGCGATCTTGAAATACCAATTTCAAAGCACGCGACAATACTGACATCTCTACTTCACGACCAGCTACCACCATGTCAGCCTTTGTAAAGTTATGGTTTACAGGAATAATCTGTTGAGTAATGATGGGACCTTCATCTAAGTCATTGGTCACAAAATGTGCAGTAGCACCAATTAACTTTACTCCGCGTTCATATGCTTGCTGATAAGGACTTGCTCCAACGAAAGCGGGCAAAAACGAATGATGAATATTGATAATTTGATTTGAATAATTCTCAACAAACTCAGGTGACAATATTCGCATAAATTTTGCTAACACAATGTAGTCTGGATTCATTTTATTAATAATTTTAGAAATTTCATTTTCAAATTCAATTTTATCTTTACCTTCATGAGTTATGAAAAAATATGGCAAAGAATAAATTTTAGTAAAATCCTCTAAATGATCGTAATTTCCGATCACACACTTAACTTCAGCATTGAGTGTATCAAAATAATTGCGCGATAAAATATCTGAAAGACAATGATGTTCTTTTGTGACTAAAACTACGATTTCTTTTTTCTTTTTAGGATTGATATTGATTTCTGAATCTTTCGGTAGAATTTTTTGCAATTCCTTCTTAAAACTATTTTCTTCTGCAATTGTTCCGGCGCATTCAATTCTTGTAAAAAAGCGAGACAAACTCTCATCTACAAACTCTTTCATTTCAAGAATATTTAATTTGTGATTGGCTAAACAGTTTGAAATTCCAGCAACCAATCCCACTTCATCTTTACATTGAATCAGTATTAAATTTTTTTTCATGAGCCATTTAATATTTACATATTGGAAATTTTAAAACCATGTAATTTTTTTACACATTTACATAAATCATTCATGTATTTTTTATAAATGCGACGCAAAAATATTATTTGAATATTCATCATTAAATATATGTTATTATAAGTAAATCTATTAACTCTATACATCATTAAAAGTGGCATTGTGCTTGCTCATTATTAATTCAAACAAACTTATGGAAATTGATTTGTAGGATGTAAATCTCTTTTGAGTTTGAACAACAAGTAAAAAAAGGAACACAAATGAAACAATACAAGGAAGTAAATCAAGGAAGAAATAATCTCTCTCAACAAATACAATATAAGATGCAGATCAAGTCAGTCGTTTCGATCTTAGCATTGATGATGACTTGGTCTTCATCAGTATTTGCAACTAGCTTTTTCTTAGATGGCTCAGAGCCATCCAATCCAATTCCTTCTGGATATATTCCAAATCTACCTGATCGAATTGCAACAATGACAAACAAAGTTACTCAGATTTTGTTGAATCAAAATCAAATGGAGTATTTCTTATCATCAGATAATAAAGAAATTAGTTTTAAACCATACAAGTCAGTTTCTGATAAGTTCACTACTACTTTAAAATATAACCAATATTACAAAAATATTGCATTAATTGGTGATCAAGCATTATTTCATTTTAATACAAAAGGATCTCTACTAAGCGTATCTGGAAAAGCTCACAATATTAACTTAGATGTTAAGCCTTCTTTTTCATCTCAAGAAGCTTTAAAAATATTGTCTGATCGTTATCAATCAAACATTGAACTATCTGAGCCAATGGAACTTAAAATCTATAGAGATTTAAACGACACTGCTCATTTAGTTTATGCTGCTAAAACAAAAACCAATAATAAACAAACTGGTTTATATGTAATGGTAGATGCTCACACAGGTAATATTGTGTTTGAAACCGATCGCCATTGCTCAATGTTTTCTCAAATTGTTTATGGTGCAAACACAGATGAAGCTTTAAAACATACCGATGCTTCAGGTTATCCAACCGGTATCAATACTTCTTGGTATAAAGTGGTAATTAAAGACAAATTACCTTCTTCAAGCCCAGATAGATCAAATATTGATGAATCGGCATTGAATGCATTTAGAAATACAAAAGCTGTTTATAATTATTATCTCACTCGTTACGAGCGCAAATCTTACGATGATAAAGACGCTGCAATTAACAGCGTTGTTCACATGGGTAAGAAAATGAACAATGCGTTTTGGACAAGTGAATACAAAATTATCGCTTATGGTGATGGCGATGGCAAAATGCTTACAGATTTATCTGTAGCAAAAGATGTGGCAGGCCACGAGCTTACACACGCTGTTACATCATCTGAAGCCGATCTCTTATACCAAGCTGAATCAGGCGCTTTGAACGAGCATTATTCAGATTTCTTTGGAAAGATGATCGACTGGAATCCAGGCAACTGGTACGTCGGTGATAAAGTAATGGGTCCGGACATGATTGCAAAAGGTCGCAAAGCGATCCGTAATATGATCAATCCAGAAGAGTTCAAAAATCCTGGCTCAATGGATAGTCCATATAGAGTTCCCACAAACGGTTACTGTGGTTCTCAAAACGATCGTTGTGGTGTTCACATTAATAGCGGAATTCCAAATAAGGCTTCTGCATTAATTGTAGACTCGATCGGAAAAGAAAAAGCAGAACATATTTATTATAATGTTCTTACACAAAGATTGACTGCAAATTCTAATTTCAGCGCACAACGCAAAGAAACAATCTCTGCTTGTACTGAAATATTTGGAGCCAATTCTTCTGAATGCCAAGCAGTTACTAAGGCATTTGATACAGTTAAAATTCAGTAATAACTTTGTTCTTAATTACGTTGTTTCATGTTCCTTTAATGACGTAATTTGAGCGAAAACCAAGCAGCATTTCTTGATAAGAACTATCAAGAATGCTGCTTTTTTATTTGTATTTTTTACATAGCATAACACGAATAGCCACTGAAACTATTATATGTGCAGCATATAAAAAGCATGTAAATTATTAGGGTTTCATCGTTAAATTTCTTACTAAAGACTTGATTTTATTGAGTACTCACATTTTTGTATAAATCTACTCTCTTGGCACTGCCATTGCTTAATATAATTTCAAAATAAATCACATCTTTAGGAGTACAAAATGATGAATTCAATGGATAGAAAACAAGAGTCTAATCGTCAACTATACAGAATGATTTCTGTGTTTATATTAGGTTCTGCATTTTTTATTCATTTATCAAACGCGTCTGAAAATATTTTTGATTCTAAATATATAGGCTTTCAAATTGAACAATCTAATTTTTCAAAAATGGTTTCTCAGGCTGACCAAATTTTAAATAAAGAATTAAAATTAAATTCACTAATTAATAAAATTATTTATTTACCTAAAAAATCACAAGCAGATGATATCGCTACCACTTTAAAATATAATCAAACGTATTCTGGAATTCCAGTTTTTGCAGGTGAAGCGATTTTAAACTTTAACACATCTGATGCTAGCCTTGCTGATTATCAATCAGGAATATTAAATGAAAATATAAACACTCAAGCTACCATTCAAATTGATGATCTTAAAAAACTTGTAAACGATCGTTTGCAAGACAACATCGAGTACATCAATGAACCAAAATTAATGGTTCTAAAGACTGATGATATTTCTACTCGTTTAACCTATATCATGAAGACTAGAACTACTGAAAAAGCGGAAGGTAGAGAGCTTTTCATTGACGCCAATACAGGTGATGTGTTGATGGATATTTCTCACATTCGCGATGCTCACGAACAAGCATTTGACAATGAACCTGGTTCATTATCAAACCGTCACAATCGCGGTATTATTCCTAATTTACATAGACGTATAAAACTAGTTCGCAGAAATAATGGCGCAACCAATACAAATAAAGCACCTCAAGCTCCTGAGCAAGGAACTGCAGGTCCAATGAGAAGAACCGTTTATTCAGCTGCTACGCCTCAAGCTCAAGCAAATGTTGATCAATACGGATCTCCACTTACCGTAGATTTTTCCACATATAAAAAAGAATTCGAAAACTCTTGGAAAGGTGTCGATCGCAATAAAATGGATCGCTCTGTTTATAATGCTGTAAGAAATATGGCATTTACATTTACTTTCTATCGCAAGAATTTCAATCGATATTCATTTGATAATACAAATAGAGCTCTCTTAAGCGTTGTACACGCAGGTAAAAATTGGGCGAATGCATGTTGGGATAACGAGCACATGGTGATGTTATATGGAGATGGCGATGGCGATTTTTTCATCGATACATCTTACGGTTTAGATGTAGCAGCCCATGAGTACACTCATGCCGTTACTGATAGCGAAGCGGGTTTAATTTACCAAGGACAATCCGGTGCATTGAACGAGTCATTTTCTGATTTCTTTGGTAAAATGGTAGAAATTTCAGTAACTAAAAATGCCAATGATTGGCAAATTGGAGCTGCGATCATGGCTCCTGCTGCAAAACAAAAAGGCATTATGGCTTTAAGAGACATGATGAATCCTGAAAAATATAAACAGCCAGACACTATGAACAGTAAGTTCTTAAAACCAACTTCTGGTTCATGTAATGAGAATAATGACATGTGCGGCGTACACACAAACAGTGGCATTCCTAACAGAGTGGGCGCTTTAATAGGAACATCGATTGGTGTTCAAAAAACTGCTGCGCTTTTCTACAATGTTTTAACAAGAAGACTGAAAGCAAATTCAAACTTTGCTGATTTCAAAAATCAAACTCAACTTGCTTGTACACAAATGTTAGGCCAGGGTTCACAAGACTGTGCATCTGTAGATAAAGCTTTTCAAACAGTAGGGTTATAAAAAAATAAAAAGTAGGGGTTGTAAGGGCTAAGTGGGCTAATCTGAGAAATCGGATTAGCTCATTTTGCTTTCATCAAAATTTTGAATCGTATCTAAAATATTTTTTTGAAGGATATCATCTGTTTCATACACTTCTTCAATTAATGGCGATTCAAGTAAAAACGAACAAACCTTAAGAACTGCTGTTCTCATTGAATCTTGAAAATAAAAACCATGAAGCTCATGTTCACCCAATTGTTCTCGCAGTTGTTTTTTGCGAGATTGAAATGCAGCTGTTTCAGTAATATTTTGATCAGCAATAGCATCAGAGTGTGAAGAGATTTCATTTCTCACTCGATCAGTTAAATCTTCTTCAGTTAAAACATGTTTAGACAATAATTTAAAAACCATTTCATAAAGATCAGTACGTTTTTTAGCATCGATCTCTATGAATCTCTTATTTTCTAATTTATTGATTATACTTTTACCAAGTGTTCTTAACGAGTTCTTTGAAGTAGTTGTTGTTGCCATATGCTGATTTTATCCACACTTTGCCATACTTGCGAACGAATTATTAAGTTTTTGAAACTTTTTTTAATTTTCTAGATGCAAACTGCGTTATGACTTCAATTTCGGGTAATCTGAATAGTTTTCCTAATAAAAACCAAGCCGATAAAGATAAAATAATAGGTATTAAAACCTCAAAAAACCAACCAATATGCGAATGAATTGCTATTTTTTCAAAAATATTTTGTAAGAAAATAACAGTTAAATATCCAATTGCACCCATAAAAACAGCTATGAATAGGTGCAAAAATGCATTTTTAATAATCGAAATGGGTATACTTTTTGGTAAATGCTTATTCAATAATATGCAAAGCACAATCATATTTAAAGTTACCGTAATTGAAGTTGCTAAAGCTAAACTCCAGAATGGAAGATGTAAGATATTCATGAAAATATGATTTAATGAGGCATTCAAAGCTACGATTACAAAGCTGATCACGACCGGAATATATGTTAGTTTAAGCGCATAAAATATCGGCACGATCACTTTTACGGCTGAGTATCCAACGAGGCCTACCGCATACCAAACCAAGGCATTTGCTGTTTGTTGTGAGTCTGAAAACTGAAATTTACCATGTTGAAATAAAAGCTGTATGATTGGCAATCCAATTGCGATTAATCCTGCAGCTGCAGGCAAATTAATTGCAAAAGTAAGTTTAAGAGATTTAGCCAATTCATCGGCTGCTTCACTTTTGCTTCCTAAAGCTAGTTTTTTTGAAACTGCGGGTAATGTGGCAGCGGCTAATGAAACTCCAAAAATTCCAATTGGAAATTGCATTAATCGAAACGAATAATTTAGCCAACTCACAGCCCCTGTTCCATGATTGGTAGCATATATAGAGTTAATTAATATATTTAACTGTGTAGCTGCTAACCCTAATGTTCCCGGAATGATTAATACAAGAACACTTTTCACTCCGTCTATCGCAAATGGATTACGAAATGCTTGTAAATGATTTTTAAATTGAAATCCTTCTTTTTTAATTTGAATCCATTGAATATAAAATTGAAAAAAACCACCGACGACAACACCAATTGCCATCGAATAAATCGGTGGAAATAAATTGTAATGTATAAAAATCGGAGTCAAAACTAATCCACAAATGATTGATGCGGCATTAAATAAAACGGGTGCAAATGCAGGAAGAAAAAACTTACCTAAAGCATTCAGAGCCCCCATGGTTACGGCTGCAAGGGCTACCATAGGAAAAAACGGAAACATTATTTTCGTCATTTCAACTGATAATTCAAATTTACCTGGGATTGCTTTATATGCAGACGCATATAAATCTACCAACTGCTTACTAAAAAAGATTCCAACGATTGTCAGGACGGATAGCCCTAAAAATAAAACGCTGATCACTCCAGCCAATAAATCAAAGGCTGCTTGTTTTGACTTTTGCAAAGTTTTCGTAAAGTTTGGAACAAACGCTGCACTCATTGCACCTTCTGCAAAAAGATCTCTCAATAAATTGGGAATTCGAAATGCAATGTTAAACGCATCGGCTGCATCTGATGCTCCAAATAAATAAGCAAATACCTGCTCGCGACCTAATCCTAAAAATCTACTAAAAAGAGTTGCAAGTCCCATTAAACTTGCATTTTTGGCTACACTTGATTTCATTTCTTCAGATTTAGGGTTTTGCATTTACTTTATGTTAAACTCTTGGTTATTTTTTCACTAATTTTTGATTCAATTTGAGAACGAAGAGCTTTTAATAGTATTCCTAATTTTAGATCCATTTCAATTTTTTGATCTTTAAACTTAAAAAAAGCCTCATAGCCTGTTCCTTTAGCTACTGCTGTAAGATCAGAATCATTAAATTGAATATTTTGTAAATAAGACTCTGAACTAGAGCTTTTCAATTCCTGAATTTTCTGTTTAAGTTTTTGATATGTTTCATTTGCACTGCCACTACACTGAATATCCATTTTGTAACCTCTCTATAGATATTACACGGCTAAAATCATTTATTTGCAAGGTATCACCAGAAATTTTGAGGAAAACATGATTGCAAGCTTAGTTATTCCAGTGTTTAACAAATTAGAATATACAAAACTTTGCATAGAATCTTTATTGGCTGACTCTGACAGACCACAAATTGAAATTATTGTTGTCGATAATGCTTCAACCGATGGCACAAGTGAATATGTTTCATTTATGCAAAATAAACTTGCAGGCAAGCAAGACACAATTGTTTACATACAAAACAAACAAAACCGAGGTGTTGCACCAGCCTGGAATCAAGGAGTTCATGTTGCAAAAGGTTCGATCATAGGCGTTCTTAATAATGACATTATTGTTACTCATGGTTGGCTAAAATCTTTAATTTGGGCACTTGATACATTTCGTTTGAATTTAATTTCACCATTTGCAGCTACTGGAAAATTAGAATACCAACTAAAGGACCGCGCACAAAGTTTTACTAAGAAAAATTTTAATAAAATTTGGAACGATTATGACTTCTGTGCCTTTGTAATGCCTAGAGATACTTTTATTAAAGTCGGCGATTTTGATGAAAAGTTTGAAGTGGGTGGTTATGAAGACACAGATTATTGTTATCGATTGAAATCTATAGGTTTAAAATATGGCGTAAGCGGAGCTTCTTTCATTCACCATTTTGGTTCTACAACTTTGGGAGATTTTAAAAAAACAGGCGATAAACATGCCCCCAAAAATAGAGAGTATTTTATTCAAAAATGGGGAGAAGACCCATCTGCACATGTGAATTTGTTTTCTTCGAAAGTAAAACGAACGATTCGAAAATTAAAAATGAAATTTGATCGAATGTAAGATTGTAGAAATAAAAAAACCCAGGCCTCTCACCGCCTGGGTTTTTTTAAAACCTCCTTGAACCCTCAGTAATAGATAAAGCATTTGCTGTGCCAATATTTTTTAAAGATTAGTATTATCTGCCTAAATGAATACTATAGAAAATCAAGAGCTTATGAGTTTGATTATTCAGTTGCTTGGAGTCGAAAAATGAATGGGCGCAAAATGAAACCAAATTATAAAGTCTATTTTTGACACCACAAGGAAGAACATGCCGATTGAATGCAATTCTTAATATAGGCACACTTATATTATATGAGGGTGATTCTCAATTTAATTTTACTTCTTTGTATTACCTCAACCAATACTTATTCTTCTTCAATTGTATTGAACGCTCAAAAACAAATTTCACAAACAGAATATTGCGAAGTCACAGCTCAGTATAAAAAAACTATACATAAAAACATATCTCAAATTCGAAAAAAAGATTTAAAAAATCAAAATATTACGAAAGTTTATTGGCAATTCCAAATCAACTCTACTCAGGCTTTCGGAAATTCTGCATGCCCTATTCAATCTGTTTTTGAATTATTTTTACCAATGGTTGAACATACCGTTCTACCAAACGGAAACCATTCTGACGTATATCCAGATTTTGTTACCATTCCAAAAGAAGAAAATAATTATATTTTGAAATTAAAAAAAGTTCACTTCAACGAATCAGAATTTAAATCAGAATATGACAATTTTATTTTAATCAACTGGCGAGAAGGCATTGAAGCAATTTAAATTATTTATATTCTCACTTCTGTTATTGTTTACTCTACATTTCAAAGCAAATGCATTTATCTATATAAGCGGCTCAAGTTACAACAAAGGAGCTCGCCCAATTAACCATGCTCCCGTTTGGACTTCCCGCAAAGTTACTTTTTATTTAAATACGGATCAGGCTGCATATGCTGGCAGTATTAATCCGGATATTACATCAAACCAATTTATTACAGCAGTTCAAAATGGAATCAATGCATGGGCAGCAGCCTGTAATGCCGATTTCTCTGTAAAACTTGTAGGAACAACTTCATCTAAAAAAAGTACAACTGATCAACAAAATACGATTGTTTGGGACAATCGTACAACTGCTGAAGGTAATGTGTTTCAGGATAATGCCGTATTAGCTGCAGCATTTACTACTTTAAGTTCTGATGAATTTTTTGATTGTGACATTGTAGTAAATGGTGAATTTAGTGGTACATTTGGTGTAAATGGTGAAAGCAACAAATACGATTTAGTTTCTACGATTACACATGAAATGGGACATTGTTTAGGTTTAGATCACCCCATCGAACCTTCTACATATACTGCGGGAAACTCACTTCTCACTCAATCCACAATGGTGCAAGCTGCTGTTGCTGGTGTTGGATCTACTTATCGCAGAAATATTAAACGAGATGATTCAGACGGCATTGAGTGTATATATCAACACGGAAGAGCATTAAG
This sequence comes from uncultured Bacteriovoracaceae bacterium, assembly GCA_964572865.1. GTDB lineage: Bacteria > Bdellovibrionota > UBA1018 > UBA1018 > UBA923 > CAZNGN01. The sequence goes on from CAZNGN010000003.1 coordinate 28,034, forward strand.
AGCTGGAACCAATTCATGTACTAGTTATCATGGTACAAATGGTGGATCTGCAATTACAGGCTCACAAACAGGTGGCGCGCATACTTTGAGTTTAGCTTCATGTGGAAATGAAGCTGATGCAATTACAATGATGACCAATGATACAATCGGTGGTGGTTGTATTGGAAGTGCCTTTGCTGACAATCAATCTTCTATTCACGAAACGCATTATCCGCATTTATCATTCTGGATTGAATGGAGTTTGTTTTTAATTATTTTTCAATTATTTTTCAGAAAGAAAGTTAAAAAGTTTTTTTTTAGTATTTGGCCAATTTTATTATTTACATTGGTTGAATCGAATGCACATGCAAATCAAATTTTAAACAACAATCGATCTCCCGCAAGCGATGTAATCTCAAGTAAAGATATTGATCACAATGTACTATTTGAGATTGGCCTAGAATATAGAAAATTAAATCCACTTCTTTTAAACGATTTTGCAGTTATGGATACTTTGTACGGTTTATGGGAAAGTCCTCCCAAAGAAGAAAAATTCACTCATGAATGGGATGTCGTTTCTAAAATTGGTTTTCCTGCATCTTTTTTTGGATTATTTGATATTAGTGTTGGTCCATTTTTTAGATACATCACTCCAACCACTGTTTTACAAACAAGTAGAACTCTTTCTACCGCAGTGAATATGGGTAAAAAAACTACTTTATCTGGGTTTAATGTAGGACCATTTTTTCGTGGATATTTTTTTGAACAAACACCCTTTCATCTTTCTCTAGAATATGCTTTAGGAATTGGTACAGTGAATTTAGAACAAGAAATTACAGGAACTTCTATTTCTAATTTTAAAGCTTCTGCAACTTCAATCGAACATGATTTTACATTAGGATTTTTATTCGACATCACCCAAAGTATGGGGCTTCAAGCAAGTTTAGGTTATTCAATGTCAAATACAAATTATGTTACGGCGGATAATTCAACTGGACCACTTTATGATTCGATTAAACAAAATGAACGAGTCTATGTACGACATGAAGGTAATTATAAAGAATTACAAATTTATAGATCGGGCTATTTACTTGGTTTAGCTTTTGTTTTTAAATTCTGACTTACTTTTTTGCTAATATGTGTATGTAAATAAACTGCAAAAATAAAAACTCCGATACCAATTGCTTGAGAAGTGGTTAAATAATTATCAATTACAAATCCTCGAATTAAATCTCCTCGAACATATTCTAAAATAAATCGAATGATGGCATAAGCACCCACAAATGCTACAACCGACTCACCTGCATATTTTTTATGCAACCTTCGCTTCCAAAGAATGGCAAAAAGTATAAATAAAATAATTCCTTCATAAGCTTGAACGGGATGAAGTTTACCTAAATTTGGTTCCGTCACTAATGAAACAGCCCAAGGAAGATCACAGTGACTTCCATAACAACATCCACCTAGCAAACAACCAAACCTGCCAATGCCTTCACCAATGCAAATTCCCAAAGCGAACGAATCGAGGACTTCCCAAAGATTATATTTTAATTTTTTAGCATACCAATAAATATATGCCCAAGAAGCAATGAGCCCCCCATAAAACACAAATCCAGCATGTGGATCAAATAACGACTTAATGGGATCTTCTTTACCAAGTACTGTGATGACATACATGATTCTGCCACCAACTAAACCCATTACTGCCGTAATCAATGCATGTTTTGACATAAGATCACGGTTCCAACCACGTCTTTTGGCTTCTAAGTCAATGACGGTCATGCCCGCTAAAATTCCTAATGCTACTAAAAAGCCGTAGCTATATAATTTCAAAGGCCCTAATTGAAATAATATAGGATGCATTTTGAATTTTTACTTTTATGCTCGATCAAAAATTTCTTTTGCAATGATCAATCTTTGAATTTGCGAAGTACCTTCGTAAATTTGATAAATCTTTGCATCACGCATGAGTTTTTCTACAGGATATTCTGAAGAATAACCGTATCCACCGTGCACTTGTACTGCATCGGTTGCCACTCTCATTGCCATATCTGCTGCAAATGATTTAGCGAAAGCTGCAAATTTAGTATTGCGCTCTCCACGATCAATTTCCCAACCAGCGCGCCACACAAGCATTCTAGCTGCTTCAATGTCTTTTGCCATATCTGCAATCATAAAGCTTACTGCTTGGTGAGCTGCGATTGGCACTCCAAATGATTTACGAGTAGATGCATATTTAATTGATTCATCCATTGCTCGTCTCGCTAATCCCACAGCACCAGCAGCAACAGTAGGACGAGTGTGATCGAACGCACTCATTGCAATTTTAAATCCTGCACCTTCTGCTCCCACTAAATTGGCAGCAGGTACTTTCACTTCTTCAAAAGTTATCCCACGCGTATCAGAAGCACGTTGTCCCATGTTCCACTCTTTTTTACCAACAGTGATTCCAGGCGACTTTGCGTCTACTAAAAATCCACTCAAACCTTTGTGTTTTTGAGTTGGATCAGTCACGGCTAATACAAAGTACCAACTTGCAACTGAGCCGTTTGTAATCCACATTTTTGAACCGTTGATAACATATTCATTTCCTACTTTTTTTGCCGTAGTTTTAATTGCAGCTACATCTGATCCTGCATTTGGTTCTGTTACACAGTACGCAGCAAACTTTGGCTCAGCAGTAAGCATTCCTAAATATTTTTTCTTTTGTTCATCATTAGCAGCAACAATGATTGGTGCTGATGCTAATGAATTTGCTTCCATCGCTGTACAAATTCCTGTGCAACCATACGCTAATTCTTCGGTGATAATACATTGATCAAGAACACCCAATCCTAATCCACCGTACTCTTGTGGAATATGGGTATTCATCAAACCTAATTCCCACGCTTTTTTTGCAATCTCATGCGGATACTCACCTTTTTCATCATGATGAGCTGCTTTGGGCATAATTTCTTTTGCTGTAAAGTCTCTTGCTAATCTTTGTAATTCTTTTTGTTCGTCTGTTAATTCAAATTGAATCATTTTTCACCTTTTTAAAGTACCTTTCGTGGGCGTAAGCTTATGTTAAGACTAACATGACAAAGACACAGCTCAAGTGAAAAAGAAAAATTCAAATCTAACAGTAGCAGTCATCGGTTCAGGACCTGCAGGACTCATGGCAGCAGACGTCATTTCTTCTCAAGGTATTCAAGTTACCATTTTTGATGTGAACAAAGCACCAGCTAAAAAGCTCTTAATCGCAGGAAGTTCTGGATTAAATATCACCAACGCAGAAACTCTATCTCAATTTCACACTCATTATCCGGGAACTGAAGATTTTTTTAAAAAAATATTTAAAGAATTTTCACGTGATGATTGGATTTCTTTTTTGAATCAAATGAAAATTGAAACATTCATTGGAACTTCTCGTAGATATTTTACCAAAGCAATGAAAGCTTCAAAATTAGTGAGGGCTTGGCTTCAAAAACTATCATCTCAAAATGTTGAATTTAAAAAACAACATCGTTTGATTGATTTTGAAATTAAAAACAAAAAAGTTGTCTGTACATTTGAAAAAGAAAACTCCCAAACTGTTCAATACGAGTTCGATCGAATTTGTATTTGCACTGGAGGTGCAAGTTATATTTCTGAAACGGTAGTCAGCGATTTGGTTACATTATTAAAAAAGAAGAAAATTCAAACATCTCCGTTCACGCCCGCAAACGTTGGCTTTTCAGTCGATTGGCCAAAACAGATAAAAGAAAAAATTAAATTTAAACCGTTAAAAAACATTGAATTTCGTTCTCCTTCAGGAGTTTTAAAAGGTGATTTGATGATTTCAGATTATGGACTTGAAGGAACTCCCATTTATACTTTAGGTAGTGAAGGTAAATGTTCAATTGACTTAAAACCTGATCTTACTGGTGATGAAATTCTTAAAAAATGTAGAAGTGTAAAAGAAAATTTGTCTCCATTTAGAAGACTTCAAAAAAAATCGATACTGACTGAACCTGCGCTTACGATGGTTTATCATATGACACCTAAAGAAGTTTTGAATGATCTCGAAAAATTAATAGAATATATTAAAAATTTTCCGATAGAATTAGAATCCCCACAGCCTATTCAAAATGCAATCAGCTCAAATGGCGGAGTATTATTGTCCGAATTATTTGATCAACTCAATTTTAGAAAATATCCTCAAATATACGCGGCAGGAGAGCTTCTAAATTGGACTACAACTACGGGTGGGTACCTAATTCAGGCGTGTGTAAGTACTGGATATTACGCTGGTTTTAATCTTGTTCAATCATTCAATACCTAATTGTCATTTTCAATTTTCTTCGTTACGGTCAACTTAATTGGGAACATGGGATATTTCTAAAATTTGGGGGAATTATGAAAACTTTCAACCTACTAATTTGCTTACTTATCAGCATACTTTCATTTCATGTAAATGCTGAAACGATTGCTGTCGCAAATGGCATACACATTAACTCAAAATCGAATGCACTCATTCCTCTGATACTGTCTGCTCAAAAAAATATTAAAATAGAAATTTACACAATGACAGATCCGAACGTTCGTAAAGCATTGCGAATGAAACTGGCTAAAAAAGTAAAAATTCAAATTGTAAAAGATCCAACTCCATTGGGAGATAAATGCGATGTGTTTTCTCCTCCAAACACAGGACAAGATACATCTGATGATTGTAATGATCAGAAAAAATTTGTAGCTGAAGTAAGAGCTTCTGGCGGTAACTATGTTCCTTTTAATAAAGAAGTTTTATGCGGCAATGGCTCTAAAGATTGTTTTGAGCATGGAAAACTGATTATTATAGACAACAATACTGCCATGATTTCGACTGGTAACTACGACCCTTCTAATCTCTGTGATTCTGCTGCTGATCCTGATCGATGCAACCGAGATTATTCTTTTGTAATTCGCGATCCAAATGCGGTAAGTTTATTCATTGAAATTTTCATGAATGATTTAACTGGCAAACCTTATGATCTAACAGCGGTGCTTGCAAAACATCCGAACGCCTTAGTTACTGTTAGTCCCTATGCACTTGATCAGGTGATGAGATTAATTCTAAGTGCTAAAAAATATATATTAATTCAAAATCAATACACAAATAATCCACAAATCAATCAAGCTTTACTTGCGAAAGCAAAACAAGGTGTAAAAGTTTTTGTAAATATTGCAAGTTTTTGCAGTTTTACCCCACCAACACCTGATCAAATTACAAGATTAACAGCACAATTTACTACTTTTGATCAAGCCGGAATTCAAACAAGACTTTTCACAGATAAACAAATCATCGGTAGTAAACCTGGCTATTTGCATGCAAAGGCAATCATTGTTGATGGTGCAGCTGCGTGGGTTGGCTCAAATAATTTTTCTTCTAAATCATTCAATGAGAACCGAGAATTTGGGTATTTCTTTAATTACAAAAACTGGCTTATGATTCTGCAAGAACAAATCAAACAAGATTTTTTAAATCCAAATACTGAATCTTGGCAAGAATCTTTAAAATGTACAAAAGATGACCCGAGAAGAACTCCAAAGCCTAATTGAGCTTACCTTCATCTCCAACAAGTGCTTCAGATAAAGTAAATAAAAGCATAAAAGGAATGATAAAAATAAATCCAACATCTCCGGTTGAACCAGGTCCACCCGTTGTTGATCCGCCCATTCCAAATAAAAATGGCTGAATAAAGAAGAATAAAATGATTATGCTTCGTAAAAGTTTAGAACGATCTAACACATCTCTGACTGTTAACTGTGTAAATAAAAATACCCCTACAAACCAAGGTACAAAGAGAGCAATATTTTTATATTTACCAGCTAAATTTAAACTTAACTGATCGATCAAACCAAGTGGAACTTCCATACCAAACTTAACTGCACTCCAAGCATCAAAATGGATTGGAAATAAAAAGAAAAAAGGAGATAAAACAGCTGCTACAATTAAGCCAATTTTCATAGATCTAACACGAGCTCGAATTCCCCAGTTCCAAGAAAAATATATTACGTAAAGTGGAATTAATGCTAAACTATAAAACAATCCATCGATGTGAAACAAACTCGTTTTTTCACGAATTAAATGCCAAAAATCTCGCACTTCTCCAAAAGGCACAACACCTTGCCACGGAAAAAATGGTAAACAAGCGATTGCTATCGGCATTAATAAAGCAACCGCACGTTCTGGTCTTAATAATTTGCTTTCATCTTGAGTGAGTCGAATGAAAATATAAGAAACAGATAAAATCAAAGCTCGTAAATCTACGAGTGCAGCAATCGAAAGTACGATAGATGAATTTTTAAAATCTTCTTTATCGAAATAATATAAACTCAATAATGTAAGAAACATTAATAAGCCAAAATACGATAGATTCATTGTTAAATTCCACATGTAAGGATTAATGGCCATCAAAATTAAACCCAAACTAATCCAAATGGGGTGAAGCCTATTGTGTGATGTAAAACGCCAGCCAAGTTTTACAAAAATATACAAACTAAACATTGCGATTAACAAATTAACTAATCTCAAACGGAACAACTGAACTTCATCATGACCCTTCACAATTTTAGCTACAACACCCATGATTGAGTAATAACCAACGTGGCCCCAATCAGGCAGTTCTTTAATTAACTGAATTTTAGGTGGAAATGAACTTTGCGAGAAAGACTGTATAATCGACTGAATTGATGATTCAGCCTCATTTGGGGCATTTTTACTATAAACCGATATAAATAGGCTTAAATTTACCACTAATATTAAGAACCATACTTGAGTTGGTTTTTCGATAAAATGCTTTAAAAGTCTCATTGTAGTTAAATAGTGTACAAAAAGGCCAATATTGAGCAATGTAAATCATTGAAATTATAGTTTTAAATTTCATTTTTTGTATAAAGATTAGTCAAAACAAGCATGAAAACAACTATTTTCGCAATGCGGAATTTTCTTCCCATACTAGACCATTTAGGTCTACAATTATATATAGAGAGATTAAACCTTTTAGCTAAAAAGTTCGATTAATTAAGAGCAGGGGGTTGTAGTACGTGCTGAGATTAATACTGAATTTTACATCACTAATTTTGATCTTACAGGCTTTTCAAGCTTGTTCGAATGGCGTCAGCACGCCATCATCTACTTCTTTTCGTTCGTCTGCTTCAACTTCAGCTACATTACCTACTTCAACATCAGAAGGGGCTTTTACTGTTTCAAAAGTTATGAAATCAAATCAAGGCTCTGAAACTACTTTAGATTTACTCGGAGTCAACGGCGAGTTTGGAACTTATTGTGCTAGTGCTTCTGCCTGCGCTTGTCGTTTCAACTGGACTGATTCTTCTGGAAACTTTCACGAAGTCGATCAAGTACTTGGTTATGTAGAAACTAATTTAGCACGATGTTTATATACTTCGGTTGATTCAAATATTGCTTATTTTGATATCAAACTAGTTGTAACTGCAGGCAACGTTACTTCTAACACCACTAGAGTCTATGTGGGCGCAGTGAACCCAAGTTTTGATCCTACAAATAAATATAACTTTGTACAAATCGCTCGCTACTTATGCATGGACCATGTGGGCGCAACGACAACTGACAAAACTAACTTATATTCTGGATTGGTTGATCCAAGACTTTGGATCATGAGCTATAGCTACAATTTATATACTTATTCTTTAGGAATAGATTACGGAGCTGTTAAAAAAGATTACTTAATTGGCGGCAACACTTCGAAAACAGTAAAAGAGTTCGAATGTCCACCTACTCCGAATGATACTTCATATACAAACTACCCAGGTGTTGCCACAAACTTAAGTTTAGACCTACAAAGTATAGATAAAATCAATTTAACGAATCCTTTATTAGTGAATCAAGGTACTGGTGATAATACAATTTATCCTTCTACTGATAACTTGAACAACGGTGCTGCTTGCGTAAATGGTACTGAAGCTAATTGTGAACAATTTAAAATTAATCGACATGATTTTTATTTAGCAAGCTTTCAAGATGGAACATTTAAAGAACCCGTTTGTATTCGTCACACGGTTGCAAATTTAACCCAAGTATATAATGCTCAAACTGATTACAAATGCTCAGTGGATACTACAAAAGGACCTGCCGTTTTAGGCAGCGCTGCTTTAGTTGGTGGAAATTATCCAGGCGGCGACATCATTGGTTTCGGAGCACATCCTGATTCAAATCAAAACTGCCCAAGTTCAACGGCAGTTGCAATTCCCACAGGCTATAAATGGGCCAAGCTTTGGTTGATGCAAGCAGAATATCCCGCTCGAACAGCAAACTATGTTTCAAACGCAGGTGATATTGGACAACTTTATTGTACTTCAAGAGAAACGGAATGTTTCAACGGAGATACTACTACTATTGGCAATCCTGCACCAGGAGATGGATATTTTCTAAATACTGCCGAAACTGCTGTTAACTCAGTTTGCTGGAGCATGCTATCTAGTTCGCCTTCTGGACTCACCGTAGGTCCACAACAATCTTATCCTGGTTACGGAAACTGCAGTTCAACCGGAACTGCTGGAGATAACCAAACTCCTGCAGGCGGAGCACCCGCTACCGCATATCGTGGGGGAAACTGCACAGCCTTAACAACTGTGGGTGGAAGTGATATAAACTTTAATTGTTGTACTGATGTCGGATTTATCTCATCAGATCCTTCAATAACTTTTACCACGCAACAACAAATTGATTATATGATTCCTGCAAATTATACATCTGGTGGAAATTATTGTAATCCAGCTATTAAAGGCGGTCACGATGGACAAACAGCAGGAGGAAAAGACAATTGGTTAATTGGAAATGGCAATCGAAGAGCCTGTATAGAATCTGATACCGATTCGGATGGCGCTTTATATTCTTCAGGAATTTTCTCTAATACAACGGGTGATCCACTGACAACCTATCAAATGGGCACAACATTTATAGATCAAAATCCAATTCCAGATTATTTATTTGTAGTTACACCAACGAGAGTAACTGTTGAAAATATGCAAAATCCTACAGATCCTGTGGGATTACAATTTACACCTAAACGAGTATTGCCAAGCGGCTCAACGATGATTTATCGTTTTAACTCTCAAACGGGTAACTACTCTACCACACCAGGTGGCGTGCCAATCACAAGACTTGCACAATATCCACTATGTGTACTGCAGAGGTCTCAATGAAGTATACTTTGAATGAAATCAAATTTACTTTTTTATTCGTAGTTACCTTAAGTTTGGCAGCTTGCTTTAATGATAACGTTGCCAATCACGGAGTAAGTTCAAGTGCTGAATCAACCGCAAGTACAGCTACCACAGGAAGCACAACCGCTGGTCCTAGTTTTACGATTGTGAGCGCAACTCTTACATATGCAAACGCTACCAATACCGGTACGGGAACAGCTACGGGCACTGGCACAACAACTGCGCCAACTGTCACAATTGGAATCAATGCAACTACTACAACGAAACTTACAGATGTTTGTCAGGTTCAAGCAAACGGTAACAGCGACCCAACTCGCGCATGTAAATGTCGCTTTTCTTGGTCAGAAACCAATCTTTCTGATGCTTCTGTTTACAATCGTACGGTAGATACTGAGCCATCTTTATTTACAAGCTTTCAAACTCAATGCTTGGCACCTGATGTTTGGGTTAGTGAAATTCCAGACAATACAGTTTTAAAAGTTTCTGTTGTTCCTAATTCATTTATCGGAAACACTTCAGGCTTTACTACCAATTCATATAATTTAACAAAAACCTCTCAGTCATCTACGGGAGACTTTAGAGACATTGAAGGCAGAAGTTATAAAAATATTTTTCATTATGTTTGTTATGATTTAGCGCAAAAAGCACTAACAATAGACCATAAAATTCAAACACTCACGCAACAACAATCAAATGGATCAAGCGTTCAAGTATTTACAAAAATCGCAAACGAATTTGAAAAAGGTACAGGAAATCAATCAAATGTAGCCTCATACACTGCTCAAAATTATTACTACGATTTTTATGTTCGAAGCAATGAACTCGGAAGCATATCATCAATGGCACTTTCTCAAGGTGCAACTTCTGGATTTGTTTGTCCTCAAGTTTCAATCAGTGGAACTCCTAGCTTTTATCCACTAGATTCTACATTTGCATTGTCTACAAATTACAACCGAGACTTTAATATCATTGTACGAGCTAGAATCAATGTTGCTGAAGAAGTTGCGGGCACATCTAATAATGTACTAGGTTATGCTGCAAAACCAAATTCTGATGGAACTTGTCCTTCCTTTATGGACTCATCTGGATCAATCCGCAGAACACTTCGATTACGAAAATATGTGAGCGTTCGTCCTCGTAGATTTGATGCCGATGCTAAACTTTTAGACAACCAACAATCAATGAACTACGTTTATGTGCTTGATAGGCCCGTAGATAAAGCAGGACAAGATCCATTAAAACCGATGACTAGATTAGGACCAAAGCCATGTCCTTTTGCCTATAAAGATGCAAATTCAAATTCTTATAAATGCCAAACAGATTCAACTTTGACTGGTAATAATTTAGATGGAACTTTGATTCCTGCAGATAATAAATGTCCGATATATCCTCCCGTACCTTCAACACTTTGGGATACTGTAAATGGCGGAGGCGCTGGCGTTCTACCATATAGAGATGACGGATCACTCATTATCAGACCTTATAAAGCATATTTAGATTATTGGATTGAAGACACCCTTTTCAAAGGATGTGCTTTTCAACCTACAAATCCAATCGATCCACCGATTGTATTATCTCATGATGATTCAGTATTTTCTTCATCTGTAGGTCCTTTTGATTTCTATTGCTCTAAAAATTATCCTGCTGCAGACAACATCATCGCACCTGCTGCAGGCAGTGCATTTGATAAACCACCTTCAGAATGTGCGGAAGCTGAAACTGCAACCGCAATCAAAGGTAGTAGCTTATACGCATGTTCTAAGTCATATGACCCAACCAATAATGCCCGCATCACACCACAAGCTGGTTGTTGCCAAATTTGTTCTGGTTCAAATTGTACGACACAAGGTGGTGGATTAACTCCATATGAACGAAATGCTGCTTTTTCTCCTGCACCTGCAGGGGCTGCTTCTCCAGTTTCTGATTCATATACACTCACTCGAGGAATTCCTAATATTAATTCAACAGGTTGTTTTGATCCATACGAGCCATAAAGAATGCCAAGTAGAGTCTATTCCATCTCAGATAAAGAATTAGAAGATGTATTGATTGAGAAATTCTTAATTGAAATTGCTCATTTGGGACCTCGCTCTGCCTTAAAAGTAGCATTTCAAGAAGAAAATGTTTTACTCAATGGCCGTCCTGCGAACCGCCTTGCCAAAATCAAAATGGGCGATCGAATTGAAGTACGCGACGAAAAACTTTTTAAACCTGAAGAATTAAAAGTAATTGCCAATAAAGAAATACAATTTGAACCTTTAGTGGAAAATGATTTGTTAATTATTATGAATAAGCCCTCTGGAATGAATGTACACCCGTTACATCCTTCTGAAGATGATACTGCATTAAATTTATTTGCCGGTCGTTCAGAAAAAGCTTCTGAAATTTATGATGAAAAACATCCGTTAGAAGGCGGCCTTGCTCATCGAATTGATCGAGGCACTTCTGGAATTTTAGTATGCGCAAAAGACAAAGACATGCTCGAACGATTACGCACTCGTTGGACAGATGATCAAACTCAAAAAGTATATATCACATGGGTACGTGGTAAATTTGATAAACCGAAAAATGGTGTTTTTTCTGTAGAATGTTGGATGACTCATGATTCAAAAAATAAAAAACGAATGAAAGTTTCACAGTCAAAACCAAAAGGAAATTCAGTTTGGGAAGCAAAAACTAAAATTTACCCATTTAAAACCATCGAAATAAAATCAACGAATTCAAAAGATCCAAGCCAATTTTTTACGCTCGTGTTGGTTCGAATTCATACTGGTGTAACCCATCAAATTCGTGCCACATTAGCATCATTAGGATATCCGGTCGTTGGTGATGTTACTTATGATTCTATTTCAAAAAATACTATTGGAAAAGTAGATCTCAATAAAATTGACGACGAAGAAACTGAAAGCCTATTTGAACAACTCATTGAAGATATTCCATTTACAGATGGACCAAAAATTTCAAAATTACCTGAAAATGGTTTTTTCTTACATGCATTTTGGTTGCAAATTCCACTTGTAGAAGGTTTATATGATGGAATTATTGCAAGTTTACCTGTTTATTTTTGATAATATCTTACATCGATTTTGCTTCAGCGCAAATCTCGATATGAAACTCACCCGTTGGTGTTAAAAATGGCAATACGATTACAGGAGTCGTTGTTATGTGAATTGCTTCAATATTTTGTCCACGAATGATTGAAGGTATTGCTTTTTGAATGTCATAACCTTGAGTGTTTAATACTCGTTTAGCATGTCCGAAAATAATATTTAATAATTCTCCAGCCCCGTCTTGTAACTCTTGAGTAATTTCTTTGTTATCTTCTCCGAGCATACCTTTCATAATTCCCAAAAATGTTTCTTTGGTAAAAGCGAGTGCTATATTTCCTGCAAATGCTGATGATGCTAAGCCTATCAGTGCTGCAATTTCTGTATTTAATTTTGGACCTTGTCCTTTGATAAAAGGTTTACCAGGTTTTGCTTCTAAACTACACATTACTTTAAGAGTTTCTAATGTGCCATCTACGAAAGGTTTGAAAAAATTAACGTCCATTTTGCTCATATGATTATCCTATTCTTTTGAAACTTTTGAATAGAATAATATGAGATTAAAACCAATGCAAAAGCAATTGCTGAAGAAATATAAATGAATGAATTAATCTGCCCATTTGCTACTACGCTTCCTAATTGATACGCAACAATAGCGCAAAAAGCTCTATCTAGAATTGACTCAACAGATAGTAATGTAGCTCTCACATGTGAGTGCTCAATTGTATCATTCATGATTTGTGACTGTATTACAGATGCAATACCTACCCCAAACGAAAATACAGACAAACCAATTACTGTTGCCCATTGATATCCAAAGGCAATATACGAAAGTGAAACAGAAATCATCGCAGTGTATAAAATCATTTTTGATCTCGGATTTGATCTAAGCACATCCATTTTCACAGGGAGTTTTAAATTCAGCGAACCGATTGCTTCAAATACAGTCATTAGTCCCATTAAAAGTCCGTGCGTTTGAATCGGAAAATCTTTCATTTTTAAAATAGGCTGAAATAAATTCACCTGACAAATTCTAGCCAGAACAAAAACTCCAATTCCTTGTAACATGACAAAAAATAGAACAGGTTTTTGATAGATCGTATAAAATACTTCTGCAAAACGTTTAAAAAATAATTTCTGATTTGAAGATGTAACAGTTTCATCATCTTTCGGTTTTGGTTTGGGAAGACGCAATCCAAAATAAACTGACAGCACAGATGAAATAACAGTAGTCCAATAAGGTAATGTCACATGCCACTTCATTAAAAAACCTACCATCGACCAGCAGACTACTTTACCTGCAAGTCCTAATGCTCGCGCTCTTCCTTCTAAGAAGCGATATTGATCTGAAAATCCTTTTGTTTGTAAGTGCTCATATAAATATGCCGAAGATGCGCCTGAAATTAAAGACCTTGAAAGTGCAATTAAAATAAAGTGCGTAAGAAAACCTATATAATTAGTCCAAAAAATAGGCATAAGATTACATGCTACCAATAATACTGAACCTAGTTGCATACTTTTCTGAGTTCCAAATCGATCTGCAAATAAACCGGTTGGAATTTCAAATAAACAAAAGAATAAATAATAAATACTTTGGATTTTAAATATTTGTGGATCTGATAACCCATGAATTTTTTGATATTCATAAAAAATGGGAACCCAAATCAACAATGAAAATGTAAATTGAAATGCATAATAGATTCGAACTGTTTTTTTAATCTGTGGATCAGAATCTACTGCATTCATTTTTTATTTATTATAAGGTCTTAATTGTACGATTGAAAATTTATGCTTATCATGCACGCCACGTTCAGCATCAATGTGAGGTAAAACCCACTCAATATCCATTGGTGTTGAAAACGTATAATCTTTCGAAAAATGCGCCTGTAACAATCTTCCAACAACAGCTAGGTCTTGAAGCATTTTTAATTTCAACTCGGGAAGATCTTCTTTGGCATCTCCCAATGAAAGTGTGCGCCCCCCACCCTCTACTGTACTGTATAAATATTGAAACGGGAGTTCTGCTCCTTGTACAACATTGACAACTGATTTTGCAGAAACATTTATATATACGTTTCTAAAATCTGCAGGATTCATTGGATTAGTTGTAACCATTACCCCACCAATTTCAGTTTTTAATTCTTCTTGAATGATCACTCCCATATAGCAATCATCAAGCGATATGCCGTATTGATGCATTAATCGAATGGAACGAGGAGAAGTAAGTGAAGCCCACACATCTTTGATCGCCCTAAATAAATCTTCAGAAGTTTGAACATGTATGACAGATTCATAAATTCCAGCTGCTGAAAACCCATCTAGGTCTTCTGCATTTGATGAACTGCGTACTACAAATGTAGATACGCCACCCAAATTATTTGCAATCTCTGCATCAATGTAATCACGAACTCGATCTGGAATTCTCACTTCGCGAATCATTCTTTGAAGCTGTAAACAAATAGCATCAATTTCGCGAGAATTTAACTCAAGAGCCATTTTTAATTTACCGATGCATTGTTGAACTTGTGCTGAACCTTCTAATGCTTGCTGTTGTACAGAAAATGGAATCGCAATTCCATTTGGTACTTCGATTTTTTCTCTTAAATATTCCCAAGCTTCTTTATGTAATACAGAAACTTCTGTAGTTTCTGGCACTGCTAAAAAATGAGTTAAGTGATTTAATAAATTTGGTCTTGGCGGACGTTTGATTTTATAAAATCCAAGCAAACGTTCAGATCCGTTGTTTAGAATATGGTGCATTTCGCCGATGTTGGCAGCTTTGGTACCGTATCGAAATCGATCAGTCATACGCAATTCTGACAATTGCTTGATAGGAGTATTGATTACCTCAGGCGACTCTAAGCGAATCGTGTGAACAGTCCATGCTGGTTTTTGAGAAATCTCTGTTGGTTTTTCAATTTTTTCTAAGTGAATTTGTGAATCATTCATATTCACAGTGTAATTAACCCAATGATTATTTAAATTTTCAGAATCAATTTTTTCAAATATTCCAATTTGAATTGCATTTGGAATCTGCCAACCAGAAGCCAACACATTTGTATGAGATAACGGTGTTGTATGATTTGCATTGATGATACCTGATACTCTTGGAATATCATCAGGCACTCTTGGCATCACAATAATGTCATACCATTCGATTGTATGTTTGTTTTTCTTATATTCATCTTCATTGCGAAATGCACGCAAACGTCCTTTGCAGACTCCAGCATGAAGTGCAATGAAATTTGCAGTTGCAAAAAGCTCATGGTTGTAAATTCTTGGTAAAAGATTTTTATCTAAATCTTCTACTAACATTTCTTGTGCATGATTTGCAGGTTTAAAATAAAAAGGAATTGTTTGATCTAAAAAAGCTCTCGTAGTTTCAAAAAACTCTTGAATCATTTTTGCATTCATATTGTCGACTTCAACTGTCTCCATTAAAAAGAATCGTTTGTCATTTCTACGATTTAATGAAACCAAACCTAAAAGAAATCTGCGATCATCTTCAAAATAAAAACTGTGATTATATTTATCTAAGTCAGCATTCAGTTGATCGATTGTAATTCCCATCAATCGTTCAGCTATAAAATCAGCGTGAAATGGATAAAGCGCATGATTGATGAAATAAATATTATTTAATTTTCGATCGACTACAATTTTAACAAAGGGATAACCACTTAAATTTCCCGCAAGCTGTGAAAATGCTTCTAACGTTAATTTTTGGTTCATGATTGAATGCGACTGATGAATAGAAGCATTTGGAATTTCTTTACTAATTGGAATTACATTTTGAAGTTCCATGAATTTACCCCTTAAGAGATTGAAGTGTATTCATAACAATATTGATGCATTTGGTCAAATGCTTTATTTGACGTAAGTATATGAAATTATTTAAATTTAATATTTAAAAACACGAATTAGTTAAAAATTTGTGATTTTTAGAATCTACTTGATGTGAAACCAATCCCACTAAACTAGCTGTCTCTACTTCAGTTCGATCATCTCCTTGAAAAATTGGCTTTAGTCCCATTTTTTCTGCCATCTCTTTTGCTTCTACAAACATATCAGGTGCTGGTTTTTTGTGAGCATTATCCATCGGAACAATGATTCTGTTTTCAAAAAATGACCAATCAAATGGTGTCTTATCTTTCCAGGAATTTTTAATTTCTAATTTCAATCTTTCAATTCTTTCTTCTCGAGTTTTTCCCCAATCTTCAGGAACATTTGAAATTAAAGCCATTTTAATATGTTTTTGAGATAAATATTTTAAGTACGCAAATGCTCCAGGTATAAACGAAGTCTTTGTAATTGCTTTTGGATTGTTTTTATTTTTTGGCGCTGTAATTAATGTTTCACCTAAATCAAAAAATACAATCTTCTTATCTTTTGGCTTTAAATTAACAGGGCATTGAACTGCAAACGATGTTGCAGAAACAAATAAAACCATAGATGAAAATAATGATTTAATAACAAAGCTTTTCACAGTGCATAAAATGCTAACGAAAATAGCTTCAATTTGTAAATCCAAAATTAAACATTCATGTAATTTCTCTAGTTTTATGAAAAATAACTGAAAAATATGTACTTGCTAGGCAAAATGTTCCAATTATTTTATCTATTATTATCAATAACTTACGTTAATTATTAAGGTTTATTTAATATTTTATTTAATACTTTCAATAGTTTATCAAAAATCATCGTAATAAATATTTAAAATTTGGCATAAGTATTTGTATTTATTAGTGTAAGTAATTTTTTTGACGCATATTGACTTTTTGTTTTTTTATAAACTTATGTTTGACATTAAGCGCAACAAGCGTAACATGATAATTGAATGATTTAGTCAACTACTTAAGGACGGGGGTTATTAATATGAAAATTCAAAGACTAAAAACTTTGGGATTATCAATGGGACTTATCTCTTTTGCATTAGCTGCTTGTGAAACTCAACAAGACTTCGGTGCAACAGAAGATTACTTTCGAAATTCAACAGGCGGTGGAGACGCTACTCTTGCAGATGGCAATCCAAATGGAAATGCTTCAAGCGTAAATGTTCCAGGAGGTGGCTCAAGCTCAGGAGGCTCTTCTGGCGGATCATCTAGTGGTTCAAATTCCGGTGGATTTGGAAACACCACAGATATCAACATCATTACATATGGTGGATCAAACGTAAATATCAACCCTTGTACTGCAAACGTAAACCCACTTTTAAATTTACCTGATAATGTAATTTTTGAATTGGCATCTGCCCGAAGACTTGGTCAGTGTGTAATTCAAGATTCACGCAATCAACCAACACATTTTTGTGATTTTTATGTAAAATCTGCTTCAATCGGTTCATTAGGATATAACGGTTATCCTAAAAACCCATATTCTGGAGATTCAACTGGTTGTGTAGTAGCACCTACATTACCTAAACATATGGACACTTGCTGGGATGGCTATACTCCTTCTTCAATGTGTACAGACGATTATATTAAAAATGCAGCTAACCAAGTTCGCCAAGCGATTGTAGATGGCGTATGTGGTTGCAATATTTAGAGAGAGTCGTTGTTCTTTAAAAAAACCATCAGAGAAATTTTTCGGAGAACTCACCTTGCGATCCGGCAGCTGATCCTAATTGAGAGGGAGTGTAAGTAAGAAGCTTCTTCTGACCTTCCACTTCAGTTTCCAGATTAACAGGTCTTCTCCAAATTTCTCCGATGTTTCGAAGAGTTTCACGAGAATATTTCGAATCTAAATCAATTCCTTGGTGTTTGTGTAATAAAAGCAATTCACCTTTATTTAAATAATTTCCATCCGTGACATAAATAAATGGCTGTCCCATATTAGTAATTCCAAATAATAATTTTTCTTTAATTTTCTTAAAATCTCGATCTGCAATTTCATATTGATTTGTTCTGCGATTAAAATGATATGTGTACAATTTAAATCGTTCACAGAATTCATCAGTTAAATATTCGTCAATAAAAGTGACGTCATTGCATACCTTACGAACTTCAAATATTTTCTCACGGCCTTTATTGAGTTTTTGATCCCAGTTTTTCTTTTTTACAATATCATCGCACTCATCGTATTCTTTACCAAATCGACCAGTGTTCCAACGCTCTTCAATGTCGCGAAATAATTCTACTCCAATTTTATATGGATTGATTCGTCCCGGCTGCATTGCCATCACACCTGCATGGTGATCAGCAAAATCAATCACTTCAGAATCTTTGAGCGCTTTTTCAGTCATGATTTTTGAATGCCAGTAAGATGCCCAGCCTTCGTTCATGATTTTGGTTTGCCATTGAGGGGCGTAGTAATATGCTTCATCTCTAATGAACGTGAGAATCTCCGATTCCCACTGTTCTAGTGGGGCATAGCTAATTAAAAATTGTAAAATATCTTTTTGTGGATCAGAAGGCGTGCGTTTTGCTTTCACTACTTGCGTTTGCATTTTCTTTTTTTGCTCTTCCACAAAATCTGGTGGATTGATGTACTTGTCCATGTAAGAGCGTTCCACTTTCAATTTTCCAACTTCCTGTTTTGGCTCTTCTGATTGGTCTTTTGAAGCAGATTTTTTTGGCGTAAATGGTAAATACGGATCA
This sequence comes from uncultured Bacteriovoracaceae bacterium, assembly GCA_964572865.1. Lineage (GTDB taxonomy): Bacteria > Bdellovibrionota > UBA1018 > UBA1018 > UBA923 > CAZNGN01. The sequence continues at coordinate 46,860 of CAZNGN010000003.1, forward strand.
ATTAAGTTTTCAATTGAAAGACAACGATCAATAAAGCTTTCAACTCGGTCGACACCGTATTGATCCATGTATTCACGAATTTTAACAGCGTGATTGGCCATCGTATCGATCATTTTGCGGTTAGTTTTTGAAAACCAAATATTATTTTTGAAAAAATCAACGTGGCCGTACACATGGCACATCACTAATTTTTGGTCGACCATATTATTTGATTTCATCAAATACGCATATGAAGGATCATTGTTAATTACTAATTCATAAATTTTAGAAAGTCCGTATGTATATGACTTTGAAAGTGAGTCGTATTCCATTCCAAATCGCCAGTGCGGATATCGAACGGGAAATCCCCCCAGTGACGCCACAGCATTGAGTTGTTCATAATCAAGCAATTCAAAAACGATATCAAAAGTATCTAAGCCAAATGCTTTGGCATATCCTCTAATTTCATCATGTAATTTTTGAAGTTCTGGAGTAATGCTCATTTGCCTTTTCCTAAAAAATCTTTAATCGATTGAATGATGCCTTCTTTGTTTTCAATCTTTGACAATGTAACTTGTTCATTAGCATCACCAAACTCTTCTTTTAAATCTTTAAAAAACTGTCCTGATCCATAACGTGACTCAACTTGACCATAACAAAACATATTACATTGTGGTAAAATCGTATTTTTTAAAATATCCATGCAAAGTCTTGTGTCTTCACCAGACCAATTGTCTCCATCTGAAAAATGAAACGGGTAAATATTCCACTCTGATGGAGCGTAATCTGTTTCAATTATTTTTTCGCATAATTTGTAAGCGCTTGAAATAAGAGTACCGCCACTTTCTCGTGTACGGTAAAAAGTTTGTTCATCTACTTCTTTTGCAGTGGCATCATGAATGATAAATCGTGTTTCAATGCCTTTATATTGTGAGCGTAACCAGGTATCGATCCAAAACGCTTCGGTACGAACGATTTCTTTTTGTTCATCACCCATTGAACCTGATACGTCCATCATATAAATAATGACAGCGTTATTTTGGTTTTCAACAACTGACTTCCATGAGCGATATCGAATATCTCGTTTGATTGGAATAATCACTGGATTTTCAGGATTATATGCGCCTACAGAAATTTGTCTCTTCAATGCTTCTTTAAAACTTCTACGAAAATGTCTTAAAGAATCAGGCCCCACTTTTGAAATTCCAGTGTATCGTTCTTTGATTGCTTTAACTGATTTGTGACCTTTGGGCTCAATGTTTGGTAGTTGTAATTCTTCACCTAAGATTTCTGCAAGTTCTTCTAACGTTAAATCAACTTCTAGAGAATGTTCTCCAGAATCTTTACCAGCTTGTCCTTCACCCTGGCCTTCTTGGGGCTGGCCTTGTCCTGCAACTGGATCGCCTGGTTCACCGTCACCTTGGCCTACTCCACCTTGCTCTTTGTCGCCGAACTTAAAGTGAGGAATATCGATTTGTGGCAATGGAATGGTAACCATGTCTTTGCCTTTACGGCCAATCATTTCGCCATGGGTAATATATTTTTTCAGATCTTGTTTGATCTTACCCTTAACGATATTTCGAAAACGAGCGTGATCTCGTTTAATCGAATAAATCATGAATTACCACCTTTAGCCTTTTGGACTAGTTTATTCATTATCTTTTCTTCACATCTCCACGAGCAAAGATGCTGGCTACGTAATTCAACACATCTGTTGAACAAATTTCACAATAGCCGTAATTTTTAATCATACGAGATTTTACGATATCAATTTTCTCTTGTGTGTTTCGATCTACAACATTTGAAACAAGAGAGGTTAATTTAATCGTATCTTTTTGATCTTCGAATAATTTCAATTCAAGAGCTTTATATAAACGTTCATTGGTTTTGTAATCGAATTGTTTTCCTTCGATCGCTAATGCTCCAATGTAGTTCATGATTTCTCTTCTAAAATCATCTTTTCTAGACTCTGGAATATCGATCTTTTCTTCGATCGATCTCATTAAACGCTCATCTGGTTCCTCATCTTGGCCAGTATATTTGTTTTTGATTTTCTCACGTTGAGTGTATGCCTTCACGTTGTCGATATAATTTCCGCAAAGTTTAGAAATCGAATCTTCGTCAGCAGAAATTGCACGCTGCACTTCGTTTTTCACGATGTCTTCATACTCTTGCTTTACTGCTGCTAAGTGTTCGCGATACTCACGACGTTTTTCATCTGATGCAATGAGAGCGTGGTGTTTTAATCCACCTTCTAATTCATTCATCACCATGAATGGATTTACGCAACCAATGTCTCCATTTTTGTCGTTTACTAACGCATTAGAAATTTTATCTTGAATGTAACGTGGAGAAATTCCATCTAAACCTTCACGAATTGCTTCTTTACGTAATTCTTTTACGTTGTCTTCAGTATAACCTGCTAAGGTTTTTCCATCATAGAGTTTCATTTTTTGAAGCAGTGTTAGGTTTGCTTTTTTCGGATGTTCCAAACGAGTTAAAATCGCCCACATTGCGGCCATTTCGATTGTATGTGGAGCAATGTGTTTTCCGCGTATTTTGTTTGCGTTGAAATCTTTTTCATAAATTCTAATTTCATTATTCAAACGTGTAATATACGGAATATCAATTTTAACAGTTCTATCTCGTAACGCTTCCATGAATTCATTGTTTTGTAATTTTTTAAATTCAGGTTCGTTTGTGTGACCTAAAATCACTTCATCAATTTCAGTTTGAGGAAATTTCTTAGGTTTAATTTTATGTTCTTGAGATGCGCCCAATAAATCGTATAAAAATGCTACGTCTAGTTTCAACACCTCAATGAACTCAATCAATCCACGGTTAGCAACATTGAATTCACCGTCAAAGTTAAACGCACGAGGATCAGAATCAGAACCGTATTCAGCAATTTTTCGGTAATTCACATCACCGGTTAATTCTGTTGAGTCTTGGTTCTTCTCATCTTTTGGTTGAAATGTGCCAATACCTACTCTGTCTTTTTCAGAAAGAATTAAACGCTGAATGCGCACGTGTTCCATTACTTTGTTCCAATCACCGCCGTAGAATTTCATCATTTCTCTAAAAATCAAGCGAGATGGAGGACAAAGATCGCCTTTGATTGCGATTCTGTAAGAAGATTTATTTCCACGATTTAAAGTTTCTAATAATTCTTCTCGCAACTCTTCAGGCACAAGTTTTAAAGGTTCATCATTCATTGGATCTGGAAATTCACTCACAGGTCCTAAAATGTGTTGCACTTTTTTATTCGGATCAATCCATTTGAATGTGTATAGTTTTCCTTCGTCTGTTCGAGAATAACGTTCAATTCCTTTTTTCAAAAGTCGTGCGATTGTAGACTTGGAACTACCTACTGGGCCATGTAAAAGTAGAACCCGTTTTTCAGTTCCATAATTATAAGCGGCTGATTTAAAGAAATGCACAAGTTTCATCAGTGGTACATCGAGACCAAAGATTGCTTCTTTTCCGTTATCGAGAGGATCATTGAAAAATTTATAACGAACAATATTCTTTTTAAAATCAACATACGAATCAACTCCGTAAGAAAGAATCATGTCGTACATTCTTTGGAATGCATTTCGCGCAACTCCCGGATTGTCTTTCACAATGTTGATGTAATCTTGAAAGCTACCTTCCCAATGAAATTCTCTGAAGGTTTCTGTTTTTAAATTTTTCGAAACAAATTCTGAAATATCTAATTTTGTGGCCATGTGTATTATGCCCTCCTGTGGCTTCTCACTCATTCCTCATCTTTATTGTACCTTTATAATTGCAGTGCTGTAAAGTTAGGCTTATGATCTAACCTATGGAAATTTTAGATTTCTGCGTAGATCGTTTAAAGCAAAAAGGACTATCTACCGGATCAAATAAATTTGAGCTTTTTTTCGAGAAAAGTAAGTCACTTTCAATCGAAATTCAGGACAAAAAAGTAGATAGCCTAACGGAAGCTGTTGATAAAGGACTCTCTATCCGCGTACTTAAAGATGGCCGAATGGGTTTTTCTTACACATTCGATCTTACTAATGATGCAATCGATTTGGCTATTCAGCAAGCGGTAGAAATTGCCGAACTCATGCCAAAAGATGATTTGAATAGTCTTCAAACTTTTGATTATTCATATCAAACACTTCAAACTTTCGATGAACAAGGTCTAAATGTGCCAATCGAGCGAAAAATTGAAATGGCAAAAGAACTTGAAGCAAATGTGTATGCAGTTTCTCCAAAAATAAAAAACACTCGAAACGCAGGATTTGATCAAACGCAAGCAGAAGTCATTTTGGTTGATTCAAATGGAAAAAAACTAAATTTCAAAACAACCGCATTTAGCACTTACGTTTATTGTGTAGCTGAAGAAAACGGTTCATCTGAAATGGGAGCAGACTCGCAATCAGTACATTTTTTTAATGAGCTTGATCACAAGAAAGTTTCTTTAAACTCTGCAAACACTGCACTTGAAATGCTAGGATCCGTAAAAGCACCTACAGGCGCATTTCCTGTAATATTTAAAAATTCAATCGTAGCTCAAATTTTAGGATTTTTATCTGGTTCCTTTTCGGCTGAAAATGTAGACAAAAACTTTTCACTACTTGCAGGAAAAATTGGAAAAGATGTTTTTTCAAAAGCAATTCATCTTGAAGACAATGGATTAATGGCAGCAGGAATTGCTTCTGCACCGTTTGATGCAGAAGGAACTCCTACACAAAAAAATATTTTAATTGAAAACGGTGTACTTAAAAATTATTTATATGACATTTATTATGCAAAAAAAATGAAAGCTAAATCGACAGGTTCTGCTCGTCGTGGCAGTTTAAAGACTCTTCCAGGAATTGGCCCTTCCAATATGATTTTATCTAGTGGCAAAAAATCAAAAGAAGATCTGATTCGATCAATTCCCAAAGGAATGTACCTTACGAATGTAATGGGACTTCATACTGCAAATCCAATTACAGGTGATTTCTCTCTAGGCGCAAGTGGAATCTGGATTGAAAATGGAGAACTCTCAAAACCCATGAAAGGCTTTGCGATTGCCGGAAATATTTTAACATTATTAAAAAATGTAACAGAAGTGGGAGCCAATACTCGTTGGTTTGGTTCAATTCAAACACCTAGTATTATGGTTTCTGAACTTTCGATCGGCGGAACCTAAAAAATGATTTTGAAATCTGCAGCATTCTCACATACAGGTATGAGGCGTTTGCAAAATCAAGATAGTTTTCTCAATCGACCAGACTTAGGATTATTTATTGTAGCCGATGGCATGGGTGGACACCGCGGCGGTGAAATCGCATCAGGGCTTGCGATTCAAACGATTCAAGAATTTTTTGAAAAAAATTCTGCTAAAAAAGACACATTAGAATCTGCAATGCAAAAAATTGAAGATTCACTTCTATTAGCAAATGAAGCGATTCAAAAACGTGGTGATATTGAGCCAGATTTAAAAGGTATGGGCACCACTGCTTCCGTACTTTATTTCACAGACCAATATGCGATCTTAGGACAAGTGGGCGATTCACGAATGTATTTAATTCAAAATCAAAAAATTTGGCAGCTCACTAAAGATCATTCATTGGTTCAAGAAAAATTAAGAGCAGGACTGATTACTCGTCAACAAGTGAAAACAGATAAAAATCGAAATGTAATCACACGTTCGGTCGGATATGAAACAAACTTAAATCCTGATTTATTTTGGTTCCAAACCAAACCTGATGATGTGTTTGTTGTGTGCAGTGACGGCTTGCATGGATTGGTTGAAGACCCTGAATTACTTTCAATGATTATACAACATGTAATGAATGAAAACGATTTAGAAAAAGCAAGCAGAGAACTCATTCAAAAAGCGAATGAATACGGCGGTGACGACAACGTCACAACAGTGATTGTTAAAGTAGAAAGATAACGGAGACAAAATGCCATCTCAAAACAAATTTTTTACTATAATGGTTGTTCCCGAAAAAACTCAAAAAGTTAAAAAATTTGTTTTACCTAATTATTTGGTTCGCGGATTTGTAACTGCTTTAGTTTTTTTTGCATTATTAGCAATCATTATGGTTTTAGATTACGCAAACGTAATGAATCAAATTACAGAAAATAAAAGACTAAAAGTCGAAAACCGACAATTGAGACAATCTGTGCAAGTCATTAAAGACAAAATTTCTACAATGGAAAATACCTTAGACCGATTAAAAACATTCTCTACAAAATTAAAAATCATTACTAATATTGAAGAACCTGCTTCGAGTATGCTGACACCTTCTCAAGCCCCGATTCCTGCACCACCGGTATTACAACAACAAGATACAAATCAAATTCCGACTCCCCCATCCAAAAAAGACGAAACGGATTCAACTTCTATCAATCCACCAACAGATAATATTTCTTCATCAGGAATAGAAACAGATACAGATGAAGACTTTCAAAATTTCAATCAATCAAATAGCATTGCAAATGACCCAGATGCTATGCGTGCACGAAGAAAATCATTGGTAGCTTCAATGATGAGAAGTACATCTGATTCAACTGCACTTACATTAACTGATGCAGATAATAGTGCTTTTGTGAAAAAAGAATTTGAAAAAATTGAAAATGTATACACATCTGTAAATGATTTCGCTACCCAAATGGAAAATGAAATTCAGTATATATTAGAAAAAGTAACTGAAAAGCGTTCTCTCATTTTAGGTACCCCCACTCGACTTCCTACTTTAGGATATATTACTTCTGATTACGGAGTGCGTATTTCTCCCTATGATAATAGAAGAAAAATGCATGAAGGCATTGACATTGCAAATCGATATGGTGCAGATGTGATTTCTCCTGCCAATGGTCTTGTACAATTTTCAGGTGATCGAGCTGGATATGGTAAAGTTGTAGTGATAGATCATGGAAATGGAATTGAAACCTACTTTGCTCACTTATCTAGATCATTTGTAAAACATGGCGATAAAATTAAACGCGGTCAAAGACTAGGTTCAGTAGGTAATTCTGGTCACTCCACTGGTCCGCACGTACACTATGAAGTAAGAGCAAATGGATTACCCGTTGATCCATGTTGGTACATATTAGATCAAGCAAATGTTTGCCGCTCTCGTTAATTAACGCGCTGAGTTTTTAATACATTTAAATAGACTTATAGCACTTCATTGATAAAATATTTTAAACACATGAATACTCTTCATTTATTTTTAACATTTGCTTTAATTCATGCACCATTTGCACTAGCTCAAACCGTTCAAGAAAAGTTTGAGCAATTAGTAAACCTAAGTAATCAAGAAGTTCCAAAGTGCAAGAAAGCAATAGAAAAACTTTCTAAATTAAGTGAGCAAAAAGATTTAAAAGAATTTTTTAACACTGTTGTTTCTGATTCTTTTTATCCAAATGCGACAGCTCAAGCTTATGATTTAGTAATTGCCAATCAAGCAATCAATTTAGAAAGTATAAAATCCCAAGAATTACAATGTTATTGTGGATTAATCCCAATTTGGGACAAATTAAAAATAGACTTAAAATCAACAGAAGCAAAAAAAGCTGCAAGCTATTTTTTAAAAACAAACTTAGAAAAAACAAACAATTTTCTAGCTGTTAGTCTGAGCATGAATTTATTAGAGCTTCAGCTCAGAGAAAATCATTCAAATGAAGCACTTTTAAAAAGTTTACAAAGCTTAAACCAACAAAAAGAAGCTTTAAAATCTAAAATTCTAGAAAAGACAAAACCAAAACCCTCAGAAGAATCTTTTCGTTTCGAAATTGTCGAAACACAAAAAATACGTATCAAAGCGTATGAAATTTATAAAAAATTAATTTAATAAAATCACAATCAAAATAAATATAGGAAAAATCAAAAATGTTAACAAACATTGCTAAAAAAATATTTGGAACTCAAAACGATCGTGAATTAAAATCAATTTACCCTATCGTCGATAAAATCAATTCGTTAGAAGCTGCTATCAAAAAACTTTCTAATGATGAATTAAAAGCCAAAACTGCAGAATTTAAGCAACGACATATTGAACGTGGTGAACCGCTTGATTCAATTCATGCTGAAGCATTCGCTGTGATGCGCGAAGCTGCATGGCGTGTGTTGGGTCAACGTCACTATGATGTTCAAATGATTGGGGGCACCGTTCTTCACAGAGGAAGAATTGCTGAAATGAAAACCGGTGAAGGTAAAACACTCGTTTCAACTCTTCCTAGTTACTTAAATGCTATTTCAGGTAAAGGGGTCCACATTGTTACTGTAAACGACTATCTCGCAAAACGTGACTCTGAATGGATGGGCCGAGTACATAATTTTTTAGGTTTTTCAGTTGGATGTATCTCTCATGGAATGAACGATCGTCAACGTCAAACAGCATATAACAGCGACATCACATACGGAACAAACTCAGAATTTGGATTTGATTATCTGAGAGACAATATGAAGTTTGCTCTCCAAGACTATGTTCAGCGTGATTTAAACTTTGCAATCGTAGATGAAGTGGACTCAATTTTCATCGATGAAGCACGAACTCCGTTAATTATTTCTGGAGCCACAGAAGATTCGACAGATAAATATTATGAAATCAATCGAATCATTCCCAAATTAGATTCAAAAACTGATTTTACAATAGAAGAAAAATCAAAATCGGCAGCGTTAACCGAAGAAGGTATCGCTAAAGTTGAAAAACTATTAAATATTCAAAATTTATATGATCCTCAACACATTGAAGTAGTTCATCACGTAAACCAAGCGCTCAAAGCACATGCGATTTTTAAAATAGACGTTGATTATGTTGTACGCGATGGCGAAGTGATGATCGTAGATGAATTTACAGGTCGCTTAATGCCCGGACGTCGTTGGTCAGATGGTTTACACCAAGCTGTAGAAGCAAAAGAAGGTGTAAATATAGAAAATGAAAACCAAACGTTAGCTACCATCACTTATCAAAATTATTTCAGAATGTACTCTAAACTATCTGGTATGACCGGTACTGCAGATACTGAGGCAACTGAGTTTAAGAAAATTTATAATCTAGATGTTGTTGTAGTTCCTACCAATAGACCCAACATTCGTCACGATGAAGCAGATGTGATTTACAAAAATGCACAAAATAAATTCAATGCAATCGTTGATAAAATTAAAGAACTCCACCAAAAAGGCCAACCAGTACTTGTGGGAACAATTTCAATTGAAAAATCAGAATTGCTTTCAACTTTATTAAAGCGCTCTGGAGTTCCTCATAATGTATTGAACGCCAAACAACATGAACGTGAAGCAGAAATTGTAGCACAAGCAGGTCGAAAAGGTTCTGTTACGATTTCTACCAACATGGCAGGTCGTGGTACCGACATCCTACTTGGGGGTAATTCCGAATTTTTGGCAAAACAGAAAGTAAATCCGGCTGAAAGCCCAGAAGAATATGAGAAGGTATTAGCACAATTAAAAGTCCAAATTGAAAAAGACCGTGAAGAAGTAAAAGCACTCGGTGGTTTATTTATTTTAGGAACAGAACGACACGAGAGTAGACGTATCGACAACCAATTACGAGGTAGAGCTGGCCGTCAGGGTGACCCTGGAGCATCTCAGTTTTTCTTGTCTTTAGAAGACGATTTGATGAGAATCTTTGGTTCAGTCAATATTGCCAGATTTATGGAAGACAATGTTCCGATTGAACATCGTTGGATCACTCGTGCCATTGAAAACGCACAAAAGAAAGTGGAATCACACAACTTCGATATTCGTAAGCATTTATTAGAATACGATGATGTAATGAACCAACAACGTAAAGTGATTTACAAAATGCGCCGTGAAATTCTTTCAGGTGACTCACAAAAAAATCGCGTTCTCACAATGATTGATACGATCTCTGATGCAATTGCGAATGATTTCTTTCCGCATAAAAAAGTAAAAGGAATGAATGAAACTGAAATCAAAGAAACATTGACTAAAATCAATGAAGCGGCGGTCATGACTTTGCGTTGTCCAATCTCCATTACACATGATCAGTTTCTTACATTTCATGAGCCAACTCATTTAGCAAATGAAGTTATTAAGCAATCCGAACTAGCCTATTCAAGTAAAGAAACAAATATCAGTGAACCCGTAATGCGTCATTTAGAAAAAGTAATCTGTCTTTCTACTATCGATCAACTTTGGAAAGATCACTTACTTGCTATGGACCACTTACGTGAAGGAATTGGTTTGCGTGGATATGCTCAAAAAGATCCACTTATGGAATATAAAAAAGAAGGCTTTCGATATTTTGAAATGATGTACACACAAATTTCATTTGATGTAGTTCGAAAGATTTTTGAAGTTCAAGTTGAACATGAGGAGCAAATTGAGCAAATGGCTCCCAAAGAAAATAAAAACGTTGTGATGTCTCACGGAGCTCTACCTGAAACAGCCCCTGGAGGCGATACCGCACCTGTACCGCAAAGAGCCGCTCCACAACAAGCAGTTCCTGTTCATCAAGCTGAACGAAATGCGGACGGTTCAAAAGTGGGACGCAATGATCCTTGCCCATGCGGTAGTGGTAAAAAATATAAAAAGTGTCACGGTACCTAATTAATCCGATTTATACCCGATGTTTTAACTAAACTATTTATCTGACCATTCCGATAGGTCTTTTGAACGACTTATTTTGGTTCGTGGAACCGATTATATGGGAGATAAATATGTTAAATGCCGATAAAATCGTTAAAAGAACAATCACTTTCTTATTTATTACTAGCTTAAGCCTGTCTTTGTTTACTTCTATAGCTAGAGCTGGAAGCGATAAAGAATATGAAACCTTCGATGGAAGAGTTTATAACGGCAAATATTACCCACGAGTCGATATCATTGAATGGACTGAGCCAGAGTTTTCAAATTCACATATGGAATTTCAAAACTATGATTACAAAAAAGTTCCCATATCAGCAGCATATCAACTCGACGATAAAACTGGTCGCAAAGTTATGAAAGTACATTATGAACTGAAACGCCAAAATGGTGAAATTGAGCACGTTTGTAGACGCGTAATTGCTCCTGGCCACTTTGGTGAAAATTTTTATGTATATCAAGATATGTCTGATCCTGATCGTGATATTGCTATGGTTAGTATGGAGCCTTTGCCAGAGAAAAAAGGAAGATCACTTGTACAGACTAAAAAGTACACTCCCTGTGAAGACGAAGCTGTGAAGACATCAAAACGTCTACCTGCTGCCGCTCAAGCAGCTAGCTCGGAAAAATCTTCCTCACAAGACAGTCTAAAAGTTGAAAGCGAAGGTTCTGTTCAGAAAAAAGATGCCGAAGGAAAAGAAACATCACCCTTTCAAGACTGGTAATATGTTATAATTGATCACATGGATGAAAAAAGGAAAAATCCAAATCAACGAAGTATTCATTCTAAAGATCTTACACCAATTATAGATTTGAATCATTTAAAAGATGACCTTTCAATTACAGAGGATGAACCAAAAATTGAATTAACCAATTCAAGAAGTCTTGAACCGATAAAACCTGAACATGAAACCCCTATAGTAGATGTAGAAAAGCCAGAACAAGTCTCAAAGACTGATTTGAATACACTTAATATATATGCAGATAATATCAAAATTGGCGAATCAGTAATTGATGCTAACCCAGCATATTCACTTTATGCTGAAGGTATATTTGATGATTTTAAATGCAAAATGATTATTGGAATTGTTACTCAAGAAAAATTACAAATCACTCCACATGAACTTCAAATTCAACTTGATAACGGGAAATTGTTAATCCCACAAATTTCTGAGTATGCTGCGATCTACTTAGCAATGAAATTGCGTGATGTCGTTGACAATATCCAAATCGGTCCTGCAAATTTGATATTTGAAAGCGAAACACTACGTACAGAAAAGAAAACTATTTATCAGACTGAAAAATCTAGTTTTCAATCATCTGAAGTGTTAACTACCGAACAGCAACCTGATTCTCACTTAGAAATTATCACATCCACCATGTCAGAAATTTCTGGATATAAAATTGAAAAAATAATTTCAGCTGTTAGCACATCACATACATTTAATTCTAATTTAGATTTTGATCATATTTGTGAACTAATAAAAATTGAATTATGCAAAAAAGCATACAAATTAAAAGCGAATGCCATGATTGGCCTTTCATATACAACAAGACCAATTCCTACAAACGACAATCAAAGCATGATTATCGGAAGCGCCACTGCTGTTATTTTAAGAAAGCAATAATGAAATTCAATTATACGATTATTGTAATTATATTCTTTTTTTCTACCACAATACGTGCATCTGAGGTCGTTGCTAAAGATAACTCTATTACAACTATAAGTTCTACGTTTTTAGATAAGCCATATCAATTAGATCCATTAGGCGAAGAGAACGCAGAGTTAGACAATGATCCTCTCATTCGTTTTGATGTTTTTGATTGCCAAACTTTCGTAGAAACAGTTTTAGCAATTAAAATGAGCTCGCAAACAAACGAATGGAAATCAAATTTAATAAAAATACGTTACAAAAATAATGTAATATCATTCTTAAAACGAAATCATTTTATTGAATTAGATTGGTTAAATAACAATGTTTTTTTTAAAAACATAACAGAAGAAATTTTTACAACTAATTCTTTATCAACATTTAAAACTACAATTTCATTAAATAATTTTTTTAAATATCATAATATTTATGAAAAACTTCCACAAAAAGAAATTGATGTAAGCTTAAAATCTGTCCCTTTATCAGTTCTGCTTAAAAATGATATTATTAATCAAATTCCAAATGAATCAATTATATTGATTGCACATAAAAATTATTACAATAAAAAATTTAAATCTTCTTTTTTAATTTCTCATATGGGATTTTTAATATTTAAAAATAATAAACCCTATCTAAGGCATGCCGCCAGAAAAGATAAAGTGAAAGACTCTCCCTTTAAAGAATACTTACTTAAAAATTTTGGGACTTCAAAATATTCTGGAATTGTTGTTTTAAAATTTAATAAGTAAATTTCACAAGTGCTACATCACCATCTTGCGATGTTAAGACCGATTTTTTACACCAATAGCGCATTTCTGGTGGTGCCCGATCCGTATTACAATAATTAAAATGCCTTACAGATGTTATAATCCAAGAATCATTCAGTAGACTTTTTTCAATCCATTTTTTTTCATCTTCATCATTAATTTTAAGCACAGGTCGATCGAAGTACCATTTTCCTGAAGTTCCAACCATATTGTGATCTAAGAACGAGTGGATCATATAAACATTCATACTTTTGTTACTTCTCAGTATATCATTTTTAAATGTGTGAACGGATGGAACGCGTTCATAAAATAATGGAATTTGAAATACAACAACAATCAGTATCCATAAAGTATTTAGAATTAAAAAATATTTAAACTGTATTAATTTTGTAATTTGCACTCTCCATACTTTCATTAAAAACATTGAAATAAATATTGCAAATGCAGGGTACGAAGGTGAGATATAATACCAGAACTTCCATTTTACTAATGAGAATCCTGCAAAAAATCCAAGTCCAAATACAAGGACGATCCAATCTTTACTAGATTGAGTAAATTTAAATAAATTAAATAGTATTGCAGAAATTAAAAATATTAGCCAAGGCCAATAATATACCCACAAAATATGAATGAAATAATAGGGCTCAAACATTTGAGCTCCATCCCTACCCCTCATTGCACTATTTAAAACTTGATCTACTAAATACTTTTTCCAAAAAGGCCAAAATCCATTCAAAGAATTCCAAATTGAAAATAAGAAAATACAAGCCAATGATCCGAATATTAAATAAATAATATTTTTATAACTTTTATTTAAAAAATAATACATCACGATAAAAACAAAAGGCCATAATGCTGGAGGACCTTTAGCAAATGCTGCAAAAAAAATCATCATCCCAGATAGCACTGCAGTTTTTGCATTGTTTTTCAAAGCTAACCATAATGCAAAATATGAAAAGAAAGTTAGCATTGACTCAATATAACCTCGAACAGAACTCAAAACAAAATCACGCGTTGAAATTAAAATAAGTACACTTAAAATACTTGTGACTCTATCGTTAGTTAAATGAAGGGTAATTAAAAAGGTCACCAGTAAACATAAACACGCAAATATTCTTTCAGGCAAATTTGCTGCAAAATCATTGATGCCAAAAATATGAAAACTAGTCGCCAATGACCAAACATATAATGGTGGATGATCTGTAACAATTTCACTATGTGATTGAATCGGAAACCATTTCTGACTTCTTACAATTTCTCTTGCTTCATCTGCACGTATTGAGCCATCTACAGTGGGAACGGGAGAATGATATAAACTGATCAAAAAAACACTAAAACAAGTTAGGAAAAGTAAAATCCATGATTGATAAGGCTTTGCTTGCATCCTGTATAAGACTAGCATAATTTATATAGAATCCCTATGGGTTTAGGTGCACTTTCATCATTTGCGGCTTCAGTAACATGGGCAATCGGCGTTTCAATTTATACGCTTTTGTTTAAAAAATATGGTGCATCGACCATTAATTTTTCACGCGCGCTCATTGCATTTTTTTGTTTTGTAATTGCATTTTATTTTACGCAAAATCACTCTCTTATAGAAGGCATAGACCCGTACCGAATTGGATGGTTATTCATTAGTATTCTATGTAGTTATGCATTCGCTGATTATCTCTTATTACAATCAGTTCAATACTTAGGACTTCCTTCAGCTTTAGCCATCGGCTCAACATATCCACTTTGGAGCGCTCTCTTTGGTGTTCTTTTTTTAAATCAACACTTTACATTAATAAAATGGATTTCACTTTTTTTAATCGTAAGCGGTACAGTGATTGTCATTTTGAGTGGTTCTAAAAAATATGAAAGCAGTCAAACAAATCGTAAATCAACACAAAAAGGCCTCATTTTAGCTATCATTACTTCTTTGCTTTGGGCTCTCAACGCATATTCAGCAGCAAAAGCATCTGATCAAATAAATGTTTTTCAAATTAATGTTTTTAGAATGTTTATTGCAATGTTTTTATGTCCAATCATTGGAAAATTGATTTATGGAACCAATCAATTACTAATTCAGGCAACTGATTTCAAAAAATATTCCTGGGTATTCATCCTTGAGGGTTTTGGAGGAGCACTTTTTTTTGTGTATGGCCTTTCTCATACTAAACTTGCAATAGCAGCTTCTCTATCTTCTCTTGCACCAGTGATTAGCGTACCGATTGCCTATTTTTTAAATATTGAAAAACCAAATTTACTTAAAATTGCTGGTGTAATCATAGTATTTATTGGCATTTTTATTTTAGTAAGATAATTTTTAATCATGAAAAAATATTTAATAGTATTTATTTTAACTATTTCAGTTATTACGATCGGTTATTTTTTAATTCAATATCTAAATAATCACAAAGAAGGGGTTATCATTAAAGAGTTAGTCATTGGTCATGGCGCTGAAGCGATAGCTGGAAAATCTATCGTTGTTCATTACGTTGGTAAACTCACAGACGGAAAAGAATTTGATTCTTCTTTAAAAAGAAATAAACCATTTGAATTTAAACTAGGACATGGCTCAGTAATAAAAGGTTGGGATATAGGTGTTGTCGGTATGAAAGTTGGTGGAAAAAGACAAATAACTATTCCACCGCATCTTGGATACGGCGATCAGGGAGTACCAAGATTAATACCCCCTGATTCGACTTTAATTTTTGAAATAGAATTACTTCAAGTTAATTAGTGACTTAAGCTTGGAATACTTGGAGCAGCAGGAACTGCAGGAGTCGCTGGAACCGCAGGAGTTGCCGGTTTGTTTTCCAATACTTTTTTAGCTCTATTTTCTGCATCATGTTTTTCTTCATGAATATGCTGACTTGCTGCTTTCATGTCTGCTTTAATTTTTTCTCTTTCAGCTTTTAATCTTTCTTTTTCTTCAGGACTCACCACTCCATCTTGTCTTGCTTCTTTCATATCATTTCTTAATTGTTTTCTTTCTTCATGAATTTTCTTTTGTTCATCACGAAGTTGATGAGCTTCATCTCTAGTTAGTGAACCATTTTTTACACCTTGATGTATTCTCTCACGCTGCCTTTGCTGATGATTTTGTAAAGGTCCTGCAAAAGATACTGAAATAAGAGCAAATATACTTAGTATGAAGATTAATAGTGTTTTCATAAATAATCCTTTCTATTCATTTATTATTTATTATTGTAACTTAACAATATGACTCCTAGGTTTAATTTTTTAAATTGCTATAGTGTGCTATTGCACATTTTGCTCTTGAATATCACCTTTGAATACTCAGGCTTTGCGTCAACTACTGAAGTAAAAAATAGAAAAAGTTATGCTGCAATAGGCGCTAGTGTTGGCGACCATAAATATAGTGATCAAACTTATAAATTGGGTATTGGTGTTTCTCCTACATTTTTAATTTCATCAAAACTTTTTAATGCTCAAGATAATAATTCAAGATCGAATGACTTTAGACTAAATTTTGACAATCAATTTAATCATATTTTTTCAGCACATTTAGGTTTTATTTTACTTTATGAACCTAACGATATCTCTGCAAAAGGACTAAATTTAGGATTTGAAACTAATTTAAATGAATTATGGCAATCAGACTTAATGACCCAGCTATTTTTAGATTTAGAATTTTTAAGGTATACTCAATCCATTCCAAATTCGAAAACGATTGCAAAAAAACTTACAGCTCCCGCCATTTTACAAAGAGCACTCACGGTTGGACTGAGCCAAGATATTTCAGAAAATTTAAATGCCACGATAGCATTTACAACTTATAAATATAATCAAAATCCAAGCAATCTGTATGATGCCTTAAATAATGCAAGAGTTTCAAATTCATCATTTTCAGGATTACTATATGGATTTCCAAAAAACGCTATCCAATTTAGTTTAATTTGGGATTTTATTAAAGACTGGTCATCTTCTTTATCTTATTCAACATCTAAATTAATTGTAGATGGATCGAATTCACACACCGTATCAATAGGTACAACTCATTATTTTTTAAAAAATTGGAATGCAAACTTCAAGTTAAGTAAAACTTATTATTCAACCCAAGAAAACAGTTCGACTGCAAGCATAACCATTGGATATTATTGGTAATTATATAATTTGCAATTTTAATCTCATTTGGTAGTTTATAGCTTGTGTTAAAACAAAAATTATTCTTTTTTACTTTTTTGCTATGCATGTCATTACAGTTTGCAGGTTGCAAATCTGAATTATTAGATAAATTAGAATATACCATCTCTCCTACTCAAGATTCTGTTCAAATTGAACTTCAATTTACCAAACTTTTTCCATCCTATTTTGAAGGTCTTTATGAATTAAAAGATTATGGAAATATTTTTCTTTCTCCCTATAAAAAGAGAAACCCATTTAAGATTGGTTTTTCATTAAAACCTGAATTATTTAATGACCCAGATTTATTAAAACTTAAAACTACAACTACACTTCCAACTGGAAAAACGCTTCCTCCCACTATTAATCGGGCATTAGTTAAAAGTAATTTAAACTCAAACAACATTGATTATAGCATTTATCTTTATGCTGATACCTTTGGAAAAGAATGGGCTGGGGTCGTTATCTTATTTAATGAATATGACTCAAAACATATGCCTCGCGATTATTTTATCACACAAGATTATTTCAAAGCAGCTGATGGCTCTTCAAGAGCAACAGTCGTTGTTTTTGGACCTACCAATATCAATAAACTTTCTGTTGA
This sequence comes from uncultured Bacteriovoracaceae bacterium, assembly GCA_964572865.1. Taxonomy (GTDB): domain Bacteria; phylum Bdellovibrionota; class UBA1018; order UBA1018; family UBA923; genus CAZNGN01. Next base: position 64,590 of record CAZNGN010000003.1, read on the forward strand.
AATGCCTGCGGGAATTGCAATATTTGCAAATTTGCCTGCGATGTTAAAATTAGAAGAAAAGTCTGGAACCGACACTGGATCTCCACATAGTTTGATTCAAAACAATGTGAAATAAATTATACTTTAATATATTTTTCTGGATTCAAGCCTTCTGCTTTTAAATCTGCCGTTACCATAATTCGAACCAATTCTTTAAAGTTTACTTTTGGTTTCCAATTTAATTTAGTTCGAGCTTTTGTTGAATCCCCAATTAATAAATCAACCTCAGTAGGTCTTAAGTATTTCGAGTCAAGTTCTACGTATTTTTTCCAATCAAGATTAACCAATCCGAACGCTTCATCTAAAAACTCTCGAACTGTATGCGTTTCATTCATTGATACTACATAATCATCTGGCTGGTTTTGCTGAAGCATAAGCCACATTGCCTCAACGTAATCTTTTGCATAACCCCAATCACGTTTAGCATCTAGATTTCCCATGTAAAGTTTATCTTGTTTTTTATCTATAATTTTAGCCAATGCTCTGGTGATCTTTCTAGTTACAAAAGTTTCACCTCTTCTAGGAGATTCGTGATTAAATAAAATTCCACTACACGCAAACATATTATACGCTTCACGATAATTTACAGTTGCCCAGTGTGCATACAGTTTCGCAACTGCATACGGCGATCTTGGATAAAAAGGTGTCTTTTCATTTTGAGGAACCGCTTGAACCAAACCATACATTTCAGAACTAGAAGCTTGGTAAAATTTTGTTTTAATTTTTGTGTCTCGTATTGCATCTAAAATTCGAATCGCACCAAGTCCTGTCACGTCCCCTGTATATTCTGGCGTATCAAAACTAACACGCACATGCGATTGAGCAGCCAAATTATAAATTTCATCTGGTTGAATTTTATAAAATAAACGGTTTAATGCTGATCCGTCTGTAAGATCTCCATAATGTAAAAAAAGTTTCACACCTTGAATGTGTGGATCTTGATATAAATGATCAATCCTAGATGTATTAAATGTTGAAGAGCGTCGAATAATGCCGTGAACTTCATAACCTTTTTCAAGTAAGAACTCTGCTAAATAAGAACCATCTTGTCCGGTAATACCCGTAATTAATGCCTTTTTTGCCATATTGGCCCACTTTAGAAGACTTTAATGTAACCCGTCAAGAAGCATTAAGTTAAGAGTGAAATTGATGCAAAGATCAATAAACTATAAACTAATATTTTAAATGAACTTTGCGATACTTTCTTTTGCAAAAACTCACCTATACTAATTCCAATCAAAACAGGAGCAACTAAAACTAAACTTTTTTGCAATGTAGTTTCGTTAATTTTTCCAATTCGAATAAAATTCATTATTAAAATTGAATTTAGTGTTACCCACAAAACAGCAAGCGTACTTCGAAACGAATTCTTTTCATGAATTTTTGTAGATAAATATGTGACAATCATTGGTCCACCCGAAGCAAATACTCCTTGAATAAATCCAGCAGGAATCAATAAAAGTGGAGATTTTACAAACTGAGTTGCTTGTTGTTTAAGTAAGGACAAATGAAGACGCCTTGCAGCAAATCCTAAAATGAAAATTCCAAATAATTTTTTTAAAATTGTTATATCTACGCGATCATTTAAAACTAGAGCCAAAATAAATCCAATGCCTACCTGCGGCATGATTTCTTTTTTTAATAATTTCCAATCAATATGGCGAAAATATTTATAGAAAATGAAAACAGACGAAAACATATCAATGGGTACTATAATGGGAACCAAATCTTGAATTGGATAATACCGAGAAGCAAAACTCAATCCGACTGCAATCGATCCAAATCCTGCAATCGTTCCAACCGCATTTGAAATTAAGAAAAATATCGTAACTAAATAAAAATTCTGCTCCATGTTATTATTAAATCATATTCCTTGCATTTCATCCAATCCCATCTGAGACTAATATTGTATCTATGGGAAAATCAAAGACTATTAAACTTCCGAACAAACCGATTTCGCATCAAGATATATTATCAAAAATGGAATCGTTTCGTGCAAATGATGCAAAATGGCACGACGGTAGAACTTGGTCTTTGGTGTATCATGCTTCAGATACGCACTACGATTTTCTGAAAAAAGCACACAATATGTTTATGTCTGAAAATGGACTTAACCCAGGTGCATTTCCTTCGTTAAAACGTTTCGAGGCTGAAGTAGTCTCAATGAGTGCAGATCTTTTGGGTGGAGATTCTGAATCGTGCGGTACCATGACCTCAGGTGGAACCGAATCAATCATGATGGCCGTCAAAACATATAGAGATCGCGCTCGCGCTCTCAACCCAAAGATTAAAAATCCAGAAATGATTTTACCAATCACAGTTCATCCGGCATTTGAAAAAGCTGCTCATTACTTTGATGTGAAAGCCATTCACGTTCCTGTGACAAAAAATTTTACTGCTGATTTAAATGCAATGAAAAATGCAATTAACGAAAACACGATACTACTCGTTGGTTCTGCGCCCCCCTACCCTCATGGAGTGATGGATCCAATTGTAGATATTGCTAAACTTGCTAAAGAAAATAATTTGGGAATGCATGTTGATTCTTGCTTGGGTGGATTTTTATTACCATTTCTTAAAAAAGCAGGATTCCCAGTACCACCATTTGGATTTGATGTAGACGGCGTAACTTCTATTTCAGCTGATTTACACAAATATGGGTTTACCGCAAAAGGCGCATCGGTAGTGTTGTACAAAAACAAAGATTTACGAAGATTTCAATTTTTTCAATACACAGATTGGCCTGGTGGACTTTTTGGGTCACCAAGTTTCTGTGGAACAAGACCAGGTGGACCTATCGCTGCTGCATGGGCTGCACTGAACGCTATTGGTGAAGACGGTTACATTCAAATCGCAAAGCAAGTCATGAAAACTGCTAAAACATTACAAGATGGAATTCGAAACATACCTGGAATGTATATTTTAGGTGAACCCATTATGAGCGTATTTGCATTTAGTTCTCAGGATCTTGATATCTATGCAATAGCCGACAAAATGGAAGCCAAAGGCTGGCACGTAGATCGTCAGCAAAATCCATCTTGCATGCATTTAATGGTTACACCTGCACATGCAAATATTACAGAAGTATTTTTAAATGACTTGCGAAAATCAACGGATGAAGTTCGTTCAAATCCAAATGCTTCAAATGAAGGAATGGCAGCCATGTATGGAATGATGGCAAAACTTCCAGACAAAACCCAAGTTCAACATTTTATATTAAATTATCTAGACAACTTATATGAAACTTAAATCTGAACAAAATACTACATCTACGATTCATCAAATATTACTTCTTCTCAAAAATTCATTTGAAATTTTAAAAGCACCCATTACCGATTCTCAAATTGAATCGATGGGAATCAATATTCATGAAATCATGACTGCCCGATGGCGTAAATACCATGTACCTCAACATTTAATTGAAATGTGCAAAGGTGCTGATCCAATTGAAGTTCTTGCAACTTTATTTCATGATATTGTGTATGTTCAAGTAGATCGCAGAATTCATCCAAAAATTGCGCCAATTCTTAGTGAGTTTATCATTGACCAAAAATATCAATGCACACTCCCACAATATACGAATGACCCGTATCACTATATAAAATATTGTTATGATTTTTTTCATTTTACACCAGGCACAACCATATCAACTTCGAATGGGTTAAATGAATTTTTGAGTGCAATCACTGCTGCCAGAACATTAGGACCTTTTTTAAATAATTGGGAAATCATTCAAATCATTGGGGCAATCGAAGCGACCATTCCATTTCGCTTAGATCATTCGAATCGAGATCTTTCATTTCAATATTTTGAAAATAAATACTCTGAGTTAAATAAAACATTAAAACTAAGCAAATCACCTTCAGATATACGAATTGCAATTCATAGAGCATTGAATGTTTCTCATAAAGATGTAGCCGGATTCAGTTCTACAGATACAAGTGAGTTTTTGGGTCAAACTTGGAACTTATTGCTTGAAAGTAATCCTATTTTTAAAAATCCACTTTTTACCGTTCGCCAATATCGTATTGGTTTACTTAAAATGGAAGAATTTTTTAATCAATTAAAAATTGAAGCTATTTTCTGTCGTTACAAAGATTACCCAACTGATTCTCAATATAATCAAATGTGTAAAAACGCCGAATTAAATCTAAAAAGAAGTGTCGAATATTTAAAATCAAAAATAACAATGCTTTCGATACTTGAAGCAATTGCTTTGCAAACAGGTGGCGATTGTCCTTTTGTCATGCTGGTAGGCATTTCAAGTGAAAATGATAGAGATAGCACACATAAACTAATCAAGTTTCTTGATCAAACTATTCCCGTAGTTTCGGAAGATGAAATTGATCAAGAGGTATTGAAGCTACTAGCAATTGGTAGAAAAGACACGCAAGCATTTGATGTAAAACAATCTCCCATTACTGCATATTTATATTGCAGAATCAATCGTGCTACTCGTGAAAAATTATTTGAAGATTCAATTAAATTTTTTAAAGGTGAAATTGAACCGCTCAAATTTTTACAATTAATACCGAGACAAATTATAGAATCTATCATTTTAGGATGCATTGAATTAGCAACCACTAGAAAACAATTACTAGAAGGTTTATATAAATCTATCAAACAGTCACAAAAAACGGTTTCATTTTTAAATCATTAATTTTATAATCCAAATAATGGATCTGTAGGCGGAGTATCAGGCGGAGACACCGTACTCATAATTGTGTAAATATCACCACGTGTAGCATGAATATACCAAAGATTTCGCATTGGCTTCCACCACAATAAAAATTTAAGACCTTCCCAAATATTAACATCCGGTGTGTGTCCAAATTTAACTATATATGTGAATACAGCTTGCCAATAGTCATCATCATTCGGATCATGATCACCCATTTTAGTCATTAATTGTTTGAAATCCCAATATGCAATTAAAACTTCACTTGTTTCTAACGTTTGATCTTCATTGATCACATCATATTTCATAAACAATGTTTCAATATAATGTATGACCCCTGCAAAACTACCTGTATCAGAACCACCGATGGGTAATTCAGTTTTACCGTATACTCTGGCTGCAATTTCCATCGCATCTTGAAATTTTCTGCGATCTGCATCTGTTTTTAATGAATTGTAATAAGTAATTAAGTGTGGAGCATTTGTCCAATACTCCATAAAATTCATAAAGAACTCTTGTCTAAAACAATTAGGATCCATCCAATACCAACCAAGTACATCTTTTTTCTCACCAATTTTACATTTGTACTCAATTCCTGAGTTGTCAGAAGGACCTCTTATTTTATCTGTTAGATGTGACGTAGACCACATGTTAGCTAAAAAATAAGTGACTTCATTAATATCTGCTGTTTGATCACCATTGCTTGCAAACATAAAGGTGTCTATGTCTCTAAATCTTTTTTCTGCAACATTTTTAATGGTTGTATCAAAAATGTGCATAGCTTTTAATATTTCTTTATAGTCATCGATGATTACTTGAACGTCCGAAAGTACAGCGCGAGTACCATTATTTAAGCTGCCATAAGACTTTAAAATCAATTTTCCAGCCATATTCATCCAATGAAATTTAGAAATATTATTTAATGAATATCGCGTATTTTTCTGAAATGTAATCATTTCATCATCTTGAACAAATAACGGTCTAAATGTTTGCACTAAATAAATTAAACGCTCAACATCTTTTACTTCATTGGGATTCATCGTGCGTTCATATTCTTTAGCTGCATTCACAAATTCAGATTGAGCTGCACCTACTTTATTTAAATGTCTTGTTTCGAAAATATTTTCTAAATGAGTCTGACCAATATTCCACTCTGTCAATAATGAGTACAAAATTTCAAAACAATTTTTATCTAATCCAAGTTTTGAACCGCTTCTCAGTACTTTTTGTACAACTGTTGGGATTGTTTCTTTAATAGCATTTAAATCAAAATCTATAATTGATTTTGGAATAGAGTCGACCATCAAGTTAAAAGTGCTGTAAGTAATAACACCATTATTGCTTTGTATTGCTTGATCCAAATAAGGCCGAATGCCATATGCTAATCGAACTATAAAATTTCCATATTCATTCGGACCATGCATATCTTCTGTGTGAGCGGATAGAGCTGCTGTTAAAGCCCCACCAAATGCGCCTGCTAATTTAAAAATATCAGGCCAACTTTTTCCTTCAATGATTTTATCTGAACCACTTAAGAAGAAAACTTTGATGGCAATAAAAGGAGCTACCCATTCATTGTTGATATTCCATTTATACATTTTAGAAAGTTCATCGATTAACTGCTCACCTTCTTTCATTGAAAGTGCAATATTAGCAGATGTTTTCAAAGATTCACCAATTGTTGAACCCATTCCGGTCATCGATTCGTATAATTTTATTAAATTTTCTCCACTAGGATTTCTAGATCTTGCTTGTAAATCGGGCAACACTTTTAATGATGAATCACGTGCAACCCGCAAAAAACTCATAAAGTTATTCAACTCATCTTTTTGAAGTAACTCTTTTGATCCTCCTAAGAGCGAAGCCTTTAATGCAAATGTTGCTGTAATTAATTCTTTTGTAACAGTTCTATCTGTCACTAAAAAATTCGAAACTAATTTATGAATGTCTTCTTGAGAATAACCTTCTTCGCTTGAACCTTTTACAAATTGTTTAAAAATATCTAAGGCATCAATTGTACAATCAAAAGTATATTTCCATTCTGTTTCGCTGATAGAACCATCAAAATATGTCGAAAGTGTTTTTGAAAAGTCATTTAAACAACCTTTTCCACCTGTTTTATACTCTAGAGCTCTTTGAATATCGTCTTTTTTTCCTAAAATTCCACATGATGTAAGTGTAAAAGAAGCTAAAATAATAAAAATAAAAATCGAATTAAAACGCATAGGTTATACCTCCGCGAATTCGATCATCACCTTTATATTGACCAATTGTTCCCTTACCCGTAGGCGAAGCAATGAAATCGGCACCAAATCCAATTACCCATTGTTCATATTTATAAATTTTCTTTGCCCATCTAGGTTTATAATTTAAATCAAAAGAAAATTGTGAACTTTGATTTTCAGCGTCTTGTATCCATTTCATGTCATATGTTGTAGGATTTCCAGAATCCCACGAACCATCCACAAGCCAAGCTCTTCTATATGCAAATCGATCTGGTAGATTTACATTTAAACCGGCAGCAATTGGCGGACCATTTAATCCACGGTCTTGTTCTAATACAAATAGATATGAGCTTGATAGGTTTAAGCCTTCTTGCCATTTTAAATTACCACCAACTGAATTGATCATTGCTGGACCAGTTTTATTGCTAATCCAATTTGATTTAGTTTCTACAGGAAGTGGTTGTTCACCAGAAATAGAAGCCCACATTCCCCACCAATCTTGTTTATATCCATTTTCAATCGTTAATAACTGATGCATCGGAAATCTTGGATAAACATCTACGTCCATTTTCAATGCAGATAAGTTTAATGCTGCATCAACTGCTAAATCTGTTTGATGAATTGCCATCAAACCATATCCAACTGAACCCCAATAGCCATGTTCTCTACCATAACGTGCATTAACGGCACCGGCTGGTCTCATTAAAATATCGCGACCACGTGGAGTATTGATTCGATAATTAATGTCTACTGGTTTATTTAATAAGGCGACTGTATCAGGCAATGGTCTGTAATAAGGAGAATTAGATGAAATTTTTCCATTCACATTTTGAATTGGATAACTGCGTTCTGGAATTGATACAGCTGAACCGTAAGCTAAAACTCTCCAATTAGAAGTTTCATAAGTATAAAAGGCACCTGTTAATCCAATTTGTTCAGGACGCATTGGATCCCACATGAAACGTGGTGACCACAAGCCATATTTCCATGTGTCGTCTGAAATACTCCAATCATATTGTCTTCTACCTGCGGAAAACTGTACTCCATCAATTAGTTTTTTACTTGTTGAAATGTATGCGTTTTTTGATTCTAACGTAATAGATGATGGATCGTTAAAATATGAAAGAGCTTTTAATTGAAATTTTCCTTCAAGATTATTTCCAATAATCTCAAATTCAGGTCCTAATGAAAAAAGATAGGATGAGTCAGAACGATCGTTTGATGTTCGCAAAAAACCAGTCGATTCAACACCAATTGAACCAGCAGCGTTAGTATAATTTTCAGATATAATTGTTAAACCGACTGTAATGCTAACAGCCAATTTAATATAATGCTTTAAAATACTCATTCCCCTCCAGTCATGCTTCAAATCCTTTGAAGCGCGGCTGCAGCTAAAGCATATAAAAATAGATATCTTTGCTCAAGCTGTCGAGAGTCAAATTTTTAATATTACTAGGAAATTTCTGCTTATTTATAAATTTTGGCTATGTTCTTTTGCAGAGCTTCCATGTGATTGATTTTCTTTATGTTTTGACAAGAAAATAGCACCCAATTTCGCACCTGCCCAATGTCTAAACCTATCCACATATGAATAAGTAGCAGGAACGACGAATAGCGTTAGAAGCGTAGAGCTAATTAAGCCCCCAATAATCGCAACTCCCATACTAGTTCTTTGTCTTGATGCTTCGTTTAACCCCAATGCAATTGGAATAGAACCAGCGATCAATGCCATCGTTGTCATTAAGATTGGTCTTAATCTAGTTTTACCTGCCATGATTAATGCAGTTGAACGATCAATTCCTTCTGCAACTTTTTGGTTAGCATAATCAACAAGTAAGATTGAGTTTTTGGTAGCAACCCCAAACAACATTACAATACCGATCATCGAAAAAATATTGATTGATTGTTGCGAGATAAATAGTGCAATGCCTGAACCTACGAATGCTAAGGGAATTGCTATCATAATTGTAAAAGGAACAGCAAATGATTCATATAAAGATGAAAGCACTAGATAAATGAATAGCATCCCTAGTCCAATTGCAATCACCATCGATTCGCCGAGCTCTTTAAAATTTTCAGCTTGTCCTACAAAGGCATAACGCATTCCATGCGGAAGCTTTAATTCTCCATCGGCAAGCATTTTATCAATATCAGACATTACTTGTCCCATACCTGCGTTTGGCGCCATGTCAGCATTAATTTGAATATAGCGACCACGTTCTTGTCGATTGATTTGAGATGGGCCAACCGTTTCAGTTGATTTTGCAACATCAGATAATTTAACTAATGAATTATTAATATTGGGAACATATGTATTTTCATATGATTCTTTTAAGTTTCGTTGATCATCTTTTAAACGTACTCGAATATCATATTCTCTACCTTTTTCTCGATAAACGGCTCCCACAGAACCTTGTACTTGTGTTCGCAATTCATTTCCTAAAATTAACGACGATATACCATACCGTGTTGCAATTGTAGGATCTGGTTTAATTTGAAACTCAGGTTTACCAGCACGATAGTTGACATCCACATCTTTTAATCCAGGATGATTTTTAACTTTTTCAAATACCTTATTACCAAATGCCTCAAGTTCTTTTAAATCCGTTCCTAAAATATTCAAATTAAATGGACGCATTCCTGCTGCTACTGCATCGTAATCTTTCACTTTTACATTTGCATATTTAAACTCTTTTAATTGCTCTCTGAGCTTATCTTTCATTTGAGAAGTATTTAATTTTCTTTCTTTAGCTGGAACCAAACGAACAAACGCATCTGCATAATTTGGATCACCACTTCTAGATCCAACCGTTAAAGCAGACAATTCAACTTCTTTATTGGAACGTATGATCGTATCAATTTTCATTGATAATTCAGTCATCGCATCTAAATTTGTTCCTGGTGGTAAGTCGTACGCAACAGAAAATTCACCAGCATCTTGTGGTGGCAAAAATGTTTTTGGCACACCTTTTATCGTTGTCACGCAACTTCCTAAAAACAATAATGTACTCGTAATTACAACTCTGATTGGATATTTAACAGTGTATTTCAAACTTTTTTCATATGCATTTTCTAAATTAGTTTGAAAACGATCAAATGCTTTTAAAGCTTTTCCAATCGTTCTTTCCCAAGTTGAATTTTCATTTGTTTCAGAAATTCCCGCAAAATAAGCAGATAACATTGGAGCAATCGTTAAAGCATCAAATAAACTAATCAACAATGCAAAACAAACAGTTAATCCGAACTCTTTAAAAAACTGTCCAGTTACACCCTTTAAAAATCCCAAAGGTCCAAACACTGCAATTACACATAAAGTAGTTGCAATCACAGCTAATCTAACTTCATTTGTACCTTCAATCGATGCTTTTAAAGGAGACTTTCCGTATTGTTCAATGTGACGAAATATATTTTCTCGCACAACAATCGCATCATCGATCAATAATCCGACAGTTAAACTCAATGCAAGAAGAGTCATAATATTAATAGTAAACCCAGCGGCGGCCATCAATATGAAAGCACCAATCAATGAGTTTGGCAGTGCAAGACCTGTGATAATTGTAGATCGCAATGAACCTAAGAAGAAAAACACTACTAACACTGCTAGAATAATCCCGAATGAAATCGATTCTTTTACGTCTGTAATGTTTGCACGAATCCAAACTGAACTATCACGAACCAATTTAATCGAAGGGACGCCATCCATTTTCGCTAAATCGGTATTGATTTGTATGATTTTATTTTTCACCGCATCGGCAACAGCAACAGTATTTGAACCTGATTGTCTAAATACAAATATAAATAATGAACGCTGTCCGTTTACATAGGTACGAGCGGTTTCATCAACAAGAGTATCAATGACAGTACCAACATCTTTGATTCGAACAGGTACTTCGTTCCCATAAAAATTAACTATTGTTTGATTGATATCTTCTAGTGTTTTAAATTGTCCTAACGTTCTAAATACAGTTTGTTTACTAGATTCATCTATTGTTCCAAGTGGAATATCCTCGCCTGTTGTTCCTAGTCGATTCACAACCATTGAAGCAGAAATATCTCTATTCTTAATTTTGGCTCGATCTAATTGAACTTGAATTTCTCTTTTTCTACCGCCAATTACTTCAACTAATCCAACTTGATTTATTTGTTCAATTTTAGGCCGAATGATTTCGTTAGCGATGTCATAAAGTTCACCTGGTTTTAATTTGCCATCTAAGGCAAAAACTAAAACAGGTTGGTCTGCAGGATCAATTCGTCTAATATTTGGTTCCTTACTGTCAGTGGGAAGTTTTCGTTTAACTGCTGCAACCCTGTCACGAATTTGATTCTCGGCAAATTTAACATCAGTTTCTAATGTAAATTCTGCAACCACAGTAGATCTTCCTTCAGCACTGGTTGAACTCAATCGTTTGATGCCAGAAATAGTACTTAGTTCATCTTCCATTGGTTTGGAAATCAATGTTTCAACTTCAGAAGGACCTGCTCCCGGATAAGGTGTTGTCACTGTAACAACAGGAAACGTTACATTTGGAAATAAATCAACTCCAAGCCTAGAAGCAGACAATGCACCAACGGCTAACATTAAAATAACTACGCAAGTTATAAAAATAGGTCTTTTAATGGATAATTCAGCCAAATTCATAAATTGCCTCCAGATTGGTCATTACTATACATCTTAAGTTGCGCTTGTAATTGTAAAACTTCAGCTTGTGTTCTAATACGATTTAATTCAGATGCTGCGTAATCTTGTTCAAACATTAAAACTTGATAAGTAGTAGTTCTACCACGTTTTAATCTTTCTCTTTCGTATTCAAGTTTTTCTTTCTGAACACTTTCAATCGTTTTAGCTAAATCAAATTTCCGCTTTGAATCTTCATATTTTATGTTCAAGTCTTTCCAGTCTTGATTCTCATCAAATATTTTTCGCTCTAAATTTAATTCTGCTGCTGCTTTTTCTTTTGCATACCCTTCTCGAATATTTGAAGCCATTCCAAAATTTAAAGAAGTTCTAAATGTTACTCCCGCTGCCCAAGTCGGATGATGGTTATCGATTGCATCATCTAGAGCTGATCCAGGAGCTGAATTTCTGCCGTTCCAACCATAATTACCAAACAATTCAAAAAGTGGTTTTGCTCGTTCACGTCCCAATTGAGATGATGCTTCCACTGCTTTCAGTTGTTCTTTTGCAGCCATTACATCTTCTCTTGAATGTTCTGATTTTTTAACTCCAGTAATTTTCTCCATAATTTCAGGTGTAATTTGTTCTGTTTTTTCATTTACAGTATCGCTATCAATTCCTCGCAACGAATTAAAACTTCTTGATGCAGATGCGTGCTCATCTTCAGCTGACTGCAAATCTAATTTTCTTAATTCAAGTGCTGCTTCCGATTGTAAAAGATCTGCGCGATCTCCTAATCCTGCTTTTACTCTGCTTGCATTCCAATTTTTTAATTTTACAGCTCGATCAAATGATTCTTTTTGCACATCGATTACTTGTCTTGCTAATGCTAGTCTCCAATATACGCCTTCAGCTTCAGCAATTTTAGCTTTAAACTTAAATCCTTCCGCAAATGATGTGGCATTTGCAGATGCAATCGACATATCTTCTTGAGCACGCACTTCATTACCTAAAACGTTTCTCCAAAGAGAAACTGTAGCTTCTAATACAGGTTTTGCATCATAATATTTACTTGTAGGAACCAAAAGCGGACTTGCTCCTGAAACTTCTGTATGAGTTACGTTATAAGTTGCTTTTGCAGTTAATCCAAAACGAGTATTTTGGCTCAATCCCAAACTATATACATCAGCCACAGTTTTTGTTCCCATAATAGATGATGAAGAAGTAGGTTTTTCATCATTTTGATGTTGAGCGCTTCCTGTTAAAATTGGAGTTAATGGAAGTGTGCCTTCACTGGATCGCAAATTTGCTCCTTGGTTATTTTCATCTGCTGCTCTTATATTTAAATTGCCTGCTTTCACTTGTAATAAATAATCCGAGAGTCGAATAATCGTATCCGCATTCGATGTGCTGCTTGCTAGTGCCACGATAGTAAAAATCAGAGCAATAAACATTAAATAAAATATCGCTTTCATAGTTGTTCCTTTATGCTTGTATTAATCCGTTCATAAAAATTGACATCATCGTTTTGATCATTTCTTTTCGATATGATTCATTTCGAATTGAATTGCCATAAATTTTTTCATTTAATGAATCTTTTTGAATCATGAATAAAATTGAACCCATAAACAATGATGTAATATTCAATGGACTCATTTCTTTTCGAATGATTCCTATTTTTTGAGCATGTTTAAAAAACTCAACCGTTAAATCATGTGATTTTAAGAATGTTTCTTTAAATATTTCAATCGCAACCGGAGTAAGATTCTCTAATTCACGATTTAATATACACATCGTTTGGGGTTGATCGATATGTGAACCTAATATTTCGCCAATTAACATTTCTAATCTAACTTTGAATTCATCAACATTTTGTGGAAGCTGTAAAATTCTCTTTGCTACTTGAAAACGGTCTTTGGCAAAACCTTCCATTACTGCTTGGGCTAGCCCATTTTTTCCTTCAAAATGATAACTAACGAGGCTTACATTCACGCCGGCTTCATCGGCTAACTCTTTAACTGTAGTTGCTTCATACCCTTTAAGGGCAAAGCATTTTTTAGCAGCTTCAATTAGTTTTTCACGAGTATTATCTGTGTCAGATGTATTTTTACGTGCACTCATAGATGATTTTATTAAATAAAATGTATGTTTAATATTGTCAAACGTTCATTTGAATTAATTAAATACCTATTTAACATAATGCGACAAGCTTTTGCTTGTCATTATTTCATAAATTTCATACATTTAGACCATGAGCGACCAAAAGCTTTCAACACAACCTTACAAAGGTACCCGTGACTTCTATCCTGAAGATATGCGAATTCGAAATTATATTTTCAATCATATCCGCAAAACTCTGACTCAATTTGGATATCAAGAATACGATGGTCCAATGCTAGAACCGTTTGAATTGTATGCTTCAAAAACTTCAGATGAAATTGTAAACGAACAACTATATTCTCTCATCGATCGTGGTGATCGCAAATTAGCAATTCGTCCTGAAATGACACCAACGTTAGCGCGCATGGTAGCTGCAAAACGCAATGAACTACCCAAACCAATTCGCTGGTTTTCTATACCAAATTTGTGGCGCTATGAACGACCCCAACGCGGAAGACTTAGAGAACACTGGCAATTAAATGTAGATGTATTTGGCGGTTCACCATTATGGGAAGATTTAGAAATTTGTCAGATAATTTCTTCTATAATGTTATCGTTTGGCGCAAACGAAAAACAATTTGAAGTTAGACTCAATCACCGCGAAGTCACAAACGCTTTTTTTAAAGAAATTCTTAAATTAAATGAAAATCAAATTGCACCCGTCGGAAGATTATTAGATGCCGCTTTAAAAATGAAACCCGAAGCTTTCGAAACAGGACTCAAAGAAAATGGCTTAAATGCAGAGCAAATTTCTATTTTGCAAAAAATACTTACTAAAGATGGAAGAAAATATATTTTCGATCAATTAAAAAACAATCCAGCTCTTCAGCACATTCAAAACATTCTCTCCCAACTTGAAAAACTTGGGTTAACTAATTTCTTTAGATTTGATCCATCCATTATGCGTGGATTTTTATATTATACTGGATTGGTCTTAGAAGTTTACGATCTCCATCCTGAAAATAACCGCGCCATGTTTGGTGGTGGCCGATATGACAACTTAGTCGGTATGTTTGGAGGTGAGCCTCTTTCTGGAATTGGATTTGGAATGGGCGATGTAACTTTTCGTAACTTTCTCGAATCACATAAATTAATACCAGACTTAAATAAAAGAACTGGAATTTATATTGCACCACTCGAAGAGGCTTATTTTATTCACGCCCACTCTATTGCATCTGAGTTACGTAAAAATGGATATAATGTTTATTCTGCATTAGAAAATGCAAAATTAAAAAAACACATCCAATCAGCCGATCGTTTAAACGCAGAAACGATATTAATCATAGGTGAAAACGAATATAAATCGAATATATATACGTTTAAAAATTTAAATACTGGAGATCAACAACAGTTCTCTATCAAAGATTATATTTCTAAAATTAGATCGTAACTAACTAAAATAATTAACAAATTTTAAAGTAAATAAATGTGTACAATTTTACGCATTAAGTTAAAATATTAAATAGAGCACATTTTGGGGGAAAAGATGTACGTTTGTAAAAATTTATTAATTATTTTAATCATTTCATTATCAATAGCATGTACGCCTCCTATGATGACATCAGGTGGTTTTGACTTTGCTTTTTTAAAATCTACACCAAAGGCTAAACTCACAAAAACATTTACTCTAACCGACCAAGATCCTAATGCGGTAGACATGCTTTTTGTAATTGATAACTCATCTTCAATGAGTGGTTACCAACAAACGTTAGCAAATTCATTTAGTAATTTTATTCAGCAATTTTCATCTTCTGGAATTGATTTTCAAATTGGGGTTGTAACTTCATCATTATCAAGTAGCGGAACTAATGGCGATGGCGAATATTACGCCGGTGTTCACGCTAATCTTTATTCAACTTCTACAACTTGTCCTACTACGATTTTACAAACAGGTGCTGCATGTAATACTAACGGATTTGTTATGAATTACGGACACAACAATTCAGGAAATTTATTAATCCGAGGTAATGCATTATCTTCGCTCCCAACTGGCCAACATTTTTTTACAAAAAATACTTCTAATTTAAATACTTTATTTACTGATGTAATCACAGGTGTCGGCACTTCTGGCAATGGCTCTGAAACTGTTTTAAAATCTGCATGGACAACATTAGATTCAACTAAACTTGCAACAAACGCATGGAATGCAGGATTCATTCGACCAAAAGCAGCCTTTGTTTTATTTCTATTGACCGACGAAGATGAAGCAGACAATGCAACCACCGGTGGACCATATGATAACCCTATACAAACCACTTGTATTGCAACAGATACAACAACGGGAGCCTGCACAAAATATACAAATACTTCACAATTCACTACCAGATGCTTAGAAAAAGATTTAAATGATGTTTGCATTAAATGGAATAATGAAGGGCCTCTTACATCTATGACTCCTCCTGCTGGATCATCTGAACGTCTGCCCAAAATTGCATTAGATATCAAAACTAGAATTGAATCGACAAAACCAAATAAAAGAATTTACACACGTTACTTAATTGATAAATCCCAATTACAAAGCAAAATCACGGCTGCAAATAATATTTACCCAAAATTTATGAATAACAGCGGAGGAACTCCCATCTTATTAGGAATTTCAGCAAGTGAAAGTGCATTATTAAAGGGCGATATCATTGATATTTGCGAAAAGGATTCAGCAAATCATTGCAAAGACTACGGACAACAATTAATTGATAGTGCAAAATCTATCATATCAAGCATTCAAGGAGTATATCAATTAGAATATCAACCTGTTACAGCCATCATGGGCGAAAATTTTAAAGTATATATTAATGACGTATTAGTACCGCAGGATAATGTAAATGGCTGGACGTATGTGAACGAAGGTTTTTCAATTATTTTACATGGAACATATGCACCACCTAATATATCTGGAACAATGAAAATTGAATATGAAGCTTACAAACCTTAATTATTTGGTTTTCTAGCTACAATACTGGCAAGCGCTTCTTTTCCGTTATCAATTTCACGATATTTTATAATTTCAAAATCTTTAAACAATTCTTTCAATTCACCTTGATTTAATAAATACGCTTTGTTTTGAGCTTTGTCGTATTTTAAATGCGCCATCGTATAATCTTCGTACACGACTACTCCGCCTTTTTTAAGTCCTTTTTTAATTTGTGGAATTAAATCACGATTTAAAAAATAAAAATCTAATATTACATCATACGTTTCAGATTCTATTTGATATTTATTTAAATCTGCAATGATCGTCTTCACACGAACACCTTGTTCCATCGCCAAACGTCTTGCTTTTCGAATTGCAACTTCAGAGATATCTACCCCATCAACATTAAAACCTTTTTTTGCTAAGTATATTGCATTTCGACCTTCACCCATTCCTAAGTCTAGTGCTTTTCCTTTTGGCAATACTGGTAACACTTCAACCAAATATGCAGCTGGTTCTTTTCCAAAAACATAACCTTTATGCTTTGAGTACATTTTGTCCCAACGAGACTTATCGCTATCCGTATTATCGCCTGTTAATTTTTGGAAATAATTTAATTTTCCTGAATTACTTTCGTTATCTGAATATGAAAACGGAATGAGTCCCAAAATTGAAATAATTAAAAAAAAGGCTTCCTTCATGTATTTATAGTATCTTGTTACTTTATTTCTCTCTATTAAAATGATTCAAAAAGTGCTAAAAACCAATCCATGGCACCTCCTGCATTATTAGAATGGAAAGTACTTTCAAAAAAACAGCTAACACATGATGTTTTCGAATTGGTATTTGATAAACCAAAAGACATCCAATTTCGAGCTGGCCAATACATGAGTATAGTGATTCCAGGTGCGGGTCCTGGTGGACGAAATCTTCGCAGAGCTTATTCAATCGCTTCAAGCCCTGAAAATGATAAAATTGAATTATGCATTAAACTAGTTGAAGGCGGTCCAGGAACAACCTACTTAAATAGCTTAAAAGTGGGCGATTCAATTCAAGCACAATGCCCATTTGGTACATTTTATTTAAATCACGATTTAAATAAACCTGCTGTTTTCATTGGTACAGGCACAGGTGTAGCTCCCTTTCGTTCAATGATATTATCGAAAGAATGGAGCTCAAATAAAGCTCCTTATGCATTTTTATTAGGAGTTAGAGATCAGCAAGATATTTTATACCCTGAAATTTTTCCTGAAAAAAATCCAAATACGCAGTTCAATCAAACACACGTAAAGATTTGTCTTTCACGTCCTTCAGGCGATTGGTTAGGCTTTAAAGGTAGGGTAACAGATTATTTAAGATCCCAAATGGCAGAATCAGGATGGGACCTATCAAATAGCCACTACTATCTCTGTGGAAGCGGCGCAATGTTAAACGAAATTAAAGACTACTTAATGCAATCTAAAGGTGTTACGAAAGAGCAAATCCACGTAGAAAAGTACTATTAACACGCAGCCCCGATCTACTACTTAATTGACCACATTCAAAACGAGAGCTAAATTTTAAGACCTATGTTTGGACTCTCTGGCGAACACATTATTTTATTTGTAGTACTCTTATTTATTTTTGGTCCTTCTCAACTTCCTAAAATTGGCAGCACGTTAGGAAAAACCGCTCGTAATTTAAAAAATTCATTGGGTGGAGAGAAAGATGCTCAATTTCGTAAATTAAGAGAATACGATGCTAAATGATTTAAAAAAGTTTTTTGAAGAAAACAAATTAGCAAACGATGCAGCAGCATCTATTAAAAATGGCCGAGAAATTGAAATCATTGTAGTGACTACAGATAAATCTCGCGTTGAATTCACTTTTAAAAAAGACAGCGGAAAAAATAAAATCGAAACAGGCAAAGCCAAAGATGCAGATTTAAGTTTTGTAATGCCAGAAGCCGCGATTCGCGAAATCATAACTTCTGAGTTTGATTCTGTAGGACAAGTGGGATTAAGAATATTTGAAAAAATGTTGTCATCTGATGAAAATCACAAAATAACAGCAAAATTAAACTGCGGAATCTTAAGTCTTATGACTGGCGGATATCTTGGGGTTCTCACAGCAGGCGGCACAGATGTCGCAAAGTTTTTAGCAACCAAAGGACTTGGAAATATGGGCAAATTAAAAGATGCCATTTCAAAAATGAAAGGAAATTCATGAGCAGATCTACAGATATTTTGGATGAAAAAACATTTACAAAATTTTTAAACTACACTGACATTGAAGGCATTATCGGTAGCCTTGCAAACCAATTAAACCGTGATTATGCGGGCGAAACACTCGTTTTGGTTGGAGTTCTAAAAGGCGCCTGCGTTTTAATGGCAGACCTTTCTCGCCAATTAAAAATGAATGTAGAAGTAGACTTCGTACGACTTACTTCATCTGGCGGAAAAGATTTAAAATCATCTGGCACAGTCTCAATGTTAAAAGACCTAAGCACAGATGTGCGCGGCAAGCATGTTTTAATTGTAGAAGAAATCATTGATTCAGGAAGAAAACTTAAATTTTTATATGAACGAATTAAAGCAAGCCAACCAGCTTCAATTGAAGTTCTTACATTTATGGATAAACGTGGCAAACGCTTGGTTGATACTCCTGTAAAATATGTAGGCCGAATGATCGACGACCAATTCTTAGTTGGATACGGTTTAGACCTTGAAGAAAAATGTAGAAATCTCCCTGAAATTTATTTCTTAAAATATCCAAATTAGTTTTTAATTTATTTATTATTTTTTGAGCTTAGCGATTTTTTGATAATTTTTATCAAGAGAAATTAATTTTTCTTCTAAAACTTTCATTCTCTCTTTTTCTTTATTAATTAATTCTGCTGGTGCTTTTTCAACAAAAGTTGGTTTAGAAAGTTTTGCTTTCACATGCTCTAAATCATTTAATGTATCTTTTCTCTCTTTTTCGATGCGTTTAAATTCTGCATCTACATCAATAAGCCCCGCTAAAGGAATATAAAATTTAGCAGTATCAGATATTACTTCTGAAACAGTTTCAGAATTTTGAGCAGAACCAGTTTCTTGTTTTATCTGTTCAAATTGTGCAATCGCCTGAATGATTTGAATCCCTTCATTCATCATTGCAACTTGTTCTGGCTTTGCACTAAACGTAGCCATTGGTCTTGCTTTTGGCAATATTCCATTTTCACCACGAAATGCTCTTAATTTTTCGATTGCGTTTTTCCAAGCTAATACTTTTTGCGCATTTTTACTAAATTCATTTTGTTTAAATTGTGGGTACTTTTGAGTCATAAGAATTGATGACGAATCAACACCTGGACGTTTTGGCAATTGCTGAAATATTTCTTCTGTAACAAACGGAATGATCGGATGTGCAAGGGTTAGCATTTTTTCTAAAACATACATCATTACGATTTGCGTTTGAGTTTTTGTACTTTCATCACTCAATAATGTTTTAGAAAATTCAATGTACCAATCGCAATATTCATTCCAAACAAACGAATAGATTTCATTTGCAGATTCATTTAATTTAAAATTCTCATATCCAGATTCAACCACTGAACAAGCTTGTTCAAAACGTTCAACGATCCATAAATTAATTGGATGCAATGAATTTCTATTTTTTTGAACCCAGGCTTCTAATGGCATGTTAGAAGTCAATTTTGCAAAATCAACAGGCTCAACAGGTGCAAATCCCTCTTGCTGAACAATTCCTAATTTCATCAACACGAACCGAGAAGCATTCCAAAGTTTATTACAAAATGCTTTATAACCTTCCACTCGATCGAGACTTAATTTTACATCGCGGCCTTGTCCTGCCATCGCTGCCAACGTAAATCGAAATGCATCAGCACCATAATCACGAATAATATCTAATGGATCAATCACATTGCCTTTGGTTTTAGACATTTTTTGGCCTTTTTCATCACGGACCATGGCATGCAAATACACTCTTTTAAATGGAACGCGCCCCTCATTGAAATGCATTCCCATCATAATCATGCGGGCAACCCAAAAAAATAAAATATCAAATCCTGTCTCCATCACAGAAGTAGGATAAAATGTTTTCATTGCTTTCGTATTTTCAGGCCAACCTAAAGTAGAAAATGGCCACAGTGCTGACGAAAACCATGTATCTAATACATCTTCATCTTGAGTTAATTTGCTAGATTTACATTTTGAGCATACTTTAGGAGCTACTCGCTCAACCATAATGTGTTTGCAGTCACCACAATACCACGCTGGAATTTGATGTCCCCACCATAATTGCCGAGACACACACCAATCACGAATGTTTTCCATCCATTGATAATATGTATTGACCCAACCTTCAGGTAAAATCTTGATCGCGTCTGTGCGTTGATCAACTTCTTCTAATGACAATTTTTCACCTAATCTGACAGCAGCAATTGCTTTTTCAGCAAGCGGTTTAACATTTAAAAACCACTGATCACTGATCATTGGTTCAACTACCCGCTCACAACGTTGGCACACTCCAACTGAATGTGTGTGGTCTTCTACTTTTACTAAAATATTTTGAGTAGTTAAATCAGCAACAATTTTTTCACGTGCTTCAGAAATGGTAAGCCCTTTATACGCTCCACCATTTTCGTTCACAGTTCCCTTTTTATCGAACACGCTTACAAATTCTAATTTATGTTTATGGCCTAATTCATAGTCATTGAAATCATGACTGGGAGTAATTTTTAAGGCACCAGATCCAAACGTACGATCTACATATTCATCAGCAATCACTGGAATTTTCTTTCCCACAAGTGGAAGGATCACTGTTTTTCCTATCCAATCTTTATAACGTTCATCTTCAGGATGAACCGCTACAGCAGAGTCTCCTAATAACGTTTCAGGACGAGTGGTAGCAATGGTTAAAAATTTAGATGAATCATCAGAACGTACATATTTTAAATGCCAAAAACTTCCTTTTTTCTCCACAGGATTTACTTCAAGGTCAGATAGTGCCGTATTACATCGAGTGCACCAGTTGATTAAACGAGTTCCTCGATACATGAGTTTTTCTTCAAATAATTTTACAAATACTTCTCGAACTACTTTTGAAAGATCATCATCCATTGTGAATTTTTCACGTGACCAATCAGGACTTCCACCCAATTTTCTCATTTGGTTTGTGATGATTTGACCGTGTTTATGTTTCCATTCCCAAACGGTTTTAACAAACTGCTCTCGCCCCATTTCATGACGAGATTTTTTTTGTTTAGCTAATTCTTTTTCAACTACCATTTGTGTGGCAATGCCAGCATGATCTGTACCCGGCAACCAAAGTGCATTGAAACCAGCCATTCGTTTGTATCGGGTTAATACATCTTGAATCGTAACAAACAATGCGTGCCCATTGTGCAGAACTCCCGTCACATTTGGTGGCGGCATCATAATTGAGAATTGTGGTTTCGCGCTCTCATCTTGAGCTTTGAAGCAACCTTTAGATTCCCAATTTTGATATACTCTGTCTTCGTAAAGGGATGGGTTAAATGCCTTTTCCATTATCATTACCTTCTGAAGAAGATGAACCTACTGTTTCAGCAGTATCTTCTTTTTTAGGTCCTTCTTGATTTCCAAAATATTTTTCACGAACATAGTCCCAGCGTGATTTCTTTGGAGTTGCATCGGCATCTTGTGTGCGTTCACGTCTTCCGCCGCCACCATGACCACCTCTGCGATTATCACGTCCATCACGACCACCTCGTCCACCGGTTCTGCCACCACCTCGACGATTATCATGACGACCTCTACTTTGACGGTGATGATGAGAAGGCTCTCTCATTTCTTTTGCACCTTCTGTAGAATTCCCCTCAGCATTTGCATCACTCTGATTCATTTCATTTGGAACTTGAGCAGCTTGATCATTACCCATTGCATTCTCTGGAACAAAATCAGTAGGAAGTTGTTTCTGAGTACTATCAATCGAATCATAGTGCATATTTTCAGTCATTTGACTTGGTTGAGATTCATTACCTTGTTGTTCACCAATTCCAGCTTCAGATGAAGTAGCTTGGTTACGATTTTGTTGAAAATTACGGTTCTGTCCAGAATGTCCTCGATTGTTGTGATGACGATTTCTTTGATTACCTTGATTTCGTCCACCTCTTCGATTGTTATTACTTCTGTTACGGAATTGTCTTCTTGGCGCATCTGAGCGTGACTCGCCTTCAGCAGCACTGGATGGATCACCATTCGATTGCATAGATCCTTCAGCACCTGAGACTTGACTTACGTCTTCACCAGCTGCGGCTCTTGCTTGTCTTTGCTCTTCAGCTAATGCAGCAGCTTGTTTGCGCTGTTCTGCTTGCATACCTTGAATGTGCTGATTGATTTTTGTTCTAGTCTTTTGTCTACGCTCTTCATTCGACATCGTTTCAGATTTGCCGTCTTCTTTTGCAGCAGATATTTCATAATGCTCTAATGGATATGCACCATTTGCACGAATCGATACCTTTTTATCTGAATCATGTTCTAAATTTTCAAGAACATCACGTTTGTCTCCTAATAAAATATCAGCCACTTCAGGATGACATTGGATGCTGATTGATTTAGTTTCTTTTTCAAAACTTTCGCGTTCTACTTCACGTAATACATCATAACTAATCGTAAGCGGATTTTTTACAAAACCGCGTCCTTTACAATGATTACATGACTGACAAAGAGATCGAACAATCGTGTCTCTGGTACGTTTACGAGTCATTTCAATTAGTCCTAATTGACTGATTCTCATAATCGTAGGTCTTGCTCGATCTTTCTTCAAAGCTTCTTCTAAAGCTTTATATACTTTTTCTTTATTAGAATCTCTTTCCATATCGATTAAATCGATAATGATAATTCCACCGCAGTTTCGTAAACGCATTTGGTATGCAATTTCTTCAACTGCTTCTAAGTTAGTTTTTAATATTGTTTCTTCAAGCGTTTTCTTTCCAACATAGCGACCAGTGTTTACATCGATAGCAACCAATGCTTCTGCCTGGTCAATTACAATGTAGCCCCCTGACTTAAGCCAAACTTTTTTCTCAAGTGCACGCTCGATTTCAGGCTCAATATTGAAATAATCAAAAATCGGCATTTCGCCTTTATATTGCTCTAATTTTTCTGAAAGATTTGGCATAAATTTCGAAATGAATCGATTGATGTTTTTATGCTCTCTCTCTGAGTCTACTATGATTTTATCTACATCATCTGACACTACGTCTCGAATTGTACGCAATACGATATTCAAATCTTGATATACAACTGAAGGCGATTTTTGTTTCGTAAATTTCTTTTGAATTTCATTCCATGTACGAACTAAATAATCTAAGTCATCTTTTAATTTTTGATCAGTTTGTTTACCGCTTGCAGTACGAACGATCACACCTGTCTTTGGTGGTTTAATGTGTGAAATGATTTCTTTTAATCTACGTCTTTCTAATTCACTTTCAATTCTTCTTGAAACACCGATGTGATCCACAGAAGGCATAAACACCAAATAACGTCCAGGTAAACTTACATGACAAGTAAGTCTTGCACCTTTGGTCGCAATTGGATCTTTCTGTACTTGTACGATTAATTCCATTCCTTCTTTTACAATATTCTCAATTTTCACAGGTTCACGACGTCTAAATTTACGAACTGACTCTAAATCGTCTTCGTCAATATTTCGTGGCTGTCTATTGTTGTTACGGTTTTGAAATCGATTGTGTCGTTGAGGAGCACGTGCAGTCGTTTCTGATTTTACCTGCGGTTTCGCTTCAGCTGCAACTTCAGCAGTTTCAGCTACTACTTCTGTAGCTAGCATATCTGTTTTTGCTTCGACAGCAGCAGTTTGATTTACTTCAGCATTTTGAGTTTCAACTACTTCAGCTACTTCTGCTACTTCTGACTCAACGTCTGTCTTTGCAATGGCAACTTCTGAACTGTGTGGAGGTTGTACTTCTGCAACTTCAGCAGCCCATGCATCCATATCAATTTCTGGTTCAGGACGGTATTCGATTGAAGTCTCAACCTCATCATCCTCTTCTTCTTCAACTACATGCGGGTTTGTAGATACTTTTGGAGCGACAACAATTTCTTCTTTTTCAATTTCTTCTTCGTCTTCAAATTCTTCGGCTTGTGTTACTTCTTCGTCGTTCAAATCATCAGCTGCTAATTCTTCAACAGCAATTTCTTGTGTGTCTTCGTCAGTACCTAATTCAGTTCCACGTAAATCAGAAGCATCGGTAACACGATTTCCAATATCATCTGGAACTTCTTCAGAGTTTGTACTAGTCGAACCACCGCCTGCTAATTTCGCAGCTTCAGCTGCTTTTCTCTTCGCCTCTAATTCTGCTAAATATTGTTCCTCACTGATATCTAACATTTGATGGCCAAATTGTTGTTGGTGAAGTGCAAACTCTTCTGGAGAACCTGGCGTTGGATTATTACGACCTGGTATCATTGATCTCAATAACATTGGATTTGAACTTCTTCGCTGCATTCCACGTTGTTGCGTGCCGCCTCGCTGATTATTTCGTCCACGGTTATTGTTACGATCATTTCGTCCACGATTATTGTTGCGATCGTTTCTTCCACCCTTATTGTTACGATCAAATCTTCTATGTCTTGGACGTTCTCTAAAGCCTTCTTCGCGTGCCGGCTGTTGAGCAATACTTTCTTCAATTGCTTTCATGTCAACTGATTCTGGTAAATCATTGGTCGACATTGGGTTTTCCATATCTGGAAAGTATACATCGTCTACATATAAGAATGCTGCTTTTTCATGTCCGATATCTACGAATGCAGCTTGCATTCCAGGAAGCACTCTTAAAACTTTACCTTTATAAATGTTTCCAACGATTCCTTTTTCAGAATCACGTTCAATATATAATTCTTGGATATCGCCATCTTCTAAAGTTGCGAGTCTAGTTTCAGGAAGAGTTGCATTTATGATTAATTCTTTTGCCATTTAAAACCTCAGTTCAAGGACTTGCATACCAACCAGAATTTCTCCGGAAGGACGAACCCCTACTTGGGGTAATTGCGCAAGCTCCAATGAACTGGAGGTATACAGACTTAAATTTTGAGCCAAGAGTTGATCTCGTCCACGTTTCTTAAAATATGAACCAGAAGAACCTTTTTTCTTATCTGAATCTTTTGATGAATCGTCCGGCTTTTTGATTTCCTCTTTTTTAGGAACTACAATCAATTCTTCATCCGGATCTAATACATCCTCCTGCCCAATTCCTGACATCAAATATGCTGCAATTCCAACTCCTACAATCACACCAACAGCGGTACCAATGACAACATTATTCATGTGTTCGCCAGGTTTTTCATAAAACGCAATTGTTGAGAGTCCAAGAACCGCGCCCGCACCAGCTGAAACACCAACGGTAGTCAATGCATCCATTGCACCGTATGTAGCTTTTGCATTTTCTGCTTTTGTAAACGTTAACAACGTAACTAAAGCGAGGGCGACAGGATTAAGGGCTTTACGCAAATTCTTTCGCATTTGTCCTTATTTGTTATTAATATTAACCAATAAAAATTATTAAGGGATTTTTTATAATCAGAATCTAAAAATCTGGTAAGAATCCCAAACCAATAATATAGTTCTTTTCTATTATATTGTGACTCACCTATCAAGAACAATGATTATCTAGGTGCAAAAGTAACTTTTATAGTCTAAAAAGGGGCAAACCTTACATAAAAACAACGCTATGCAAAATTTCAAACCTTTTAAACGTGCCATTTTAATAATTCTAGACGGAGTCGGCTGCGGCGAAGCTCCTGATGCCAAATCTTTTGGTGATATAGGTTCTGACACTTTAGGAAATTTAGCTAATAAATATCCCCAATTAAATATCCCAAATATGAAACGTTGGGGATTTAGTAATTTAACAAAAATGGGAAACATCACAGAAACGACTCTCGATCAATGTGTTGCTAGTTTTGGAAAATGCGCAGAACTCTCTTGCGGCAAAGATACCACAAGTGGCCATTGGGAAATGAGTGGTGTTGTAGTTGATAAACCATTTGCAGTATTTCCAAATGGATTTGACGATCAAATTTTAGCAAAATGGATTAAAGAAAATAACCTACCGGGTGTACTTGGCAATAAACCAGCCTCTGGTACTGAAATTATTAAAGAATTAGGCGCTGAACATATGAAAACAGGCAAACCCATTGTCTACACTTCAGCAGATTCTGTTTGGCAAATTGCAGCTCATGAAGAAACGTTTGGATTAGATAAATTAGATCAAATTTCAAAATCAGCACGCAAAATTTGTGATGAATTAAACATTTCAAGAGTCATTTCAAGACCTTTTGTAGGAACATCTCCATCTGATTTTAAACGTACCTACAATCGTAAAGATTATTCTCAATCTCCTGAACGAAAAACAATCATGGAAATCATGTTTGAAAAACATAAAGTAAAAACGATTGGAATTGGCAAAATTTGGAATATTTTTAACGGACATGGTGTTCACGAAAGTTTAGAAACACACGGCAACACTGAAGGCTTAGCAACGCTTTTACAATCACTAGATCAATTCAAAGAAGGCTTTTTCTTTGTAAACTTGATCGACTTTGACATGAACTACGGCCACAGAAGAGACGTGCCTGGTTTTGCAAAAGCAATTGAAGAGTTTGATCAGTTTATTCCAAAGCTTGAATCAAAATGCAATGAAGACGACTTAGTGATCGTATCTGCAGATCACGGCAATGACCCAACTTATCACGGTACTGATCATACCAGAGAATTTGTTCCGTTCATTATGTATTCAAAAGGTTTAAAACCTAAAAACCTTGGAATACGAAAGTGCTTTTCTGACATTGGACAAACCATAGGCCATGCTCTTACAAATAACGATAAACTTTTACCTGTGGGTGAAAGCGCACTCAATTGAAAAGAAAAATTCATGCTATTTAATCCCGTAGAAATCATTCGAAAAAAACGCGATGGAGAAAAACTTTCTGATTTTGAAATTTCTGAGTTCATTCAAAAAGCTACCAAACGAGAGATTCCTGAATACCAAGCTTCCGCATTATTGATGGCAATTTATTTTAAAGGAATGGATTTAGAAGAAACCGTTTCACTTACAAAAGCCATGATCAATAGCGGTGAAACGATTTCTTTTAAAGACAGCAGACCTAAAATTGACAAACATTCAACTGGTGGCGTTGGCGACAAAGTCAGCATTATACTTGCCCCCCTTGTGGCATCATTAGATGTAGATGTTCCTATGGTTTCAGGCCGTGGTTTAGGCCACACCGGTGGCACACTTGATAAGCTAGAAAGTATTCCAGGGTTTAATACACAACTTACTATTCCAGAGTTTATTGAGAATGTTCGAAAATCAGGACTATCAATGATGGGACAAACCAATCAATTTGTTCCTGCAGATAAACTTCTATATTCACTTCGTGATGTAACCGCTACCGTTGAATGCATTCCACTGATTACCGCTAGCATTCTCTCCAAAAAAGTAGCAGAAGGAATTTCTGGGTTGATTTTAGATATCAAAACAGGAACCGGTGCCTTCATGCAAAAGCAAAAAGATGCTGAAGAACTTGCAAAAATGCTCGTAAAAGTAGGCACAAAACTAGGTCTTAAAATCAATGCAATGATTTCTGACATGAATCAACCTTTAGGCAATAAAGTGGGACATACTTTAGAAATTAGAGAATGCATAGAAGTTCTACAAAATAAAGGTCCTGATGATCTTCGCAAAATTACAGTATCTCAAGCCGCACATATGTTACTATTAGCTGCCAAAACAAGTTCACTAAATAAAGCAATCACAATGGCAGAAGAAAATTTAAAAAATGGAAAAGCCTTAGAAAAATTCAAAGAAATGTGTAAAGTCCAAGGTGCATTTCATGATGTGGTCGCTAATTTAAATCAATTAAAAGTTTCTGAACACAAAATCGAAATTAAAGCTTCTCAAACTGGTTTTATTTCTAAAATTGACACAAGAAAATTAGGGATGATGCTTGTTGCATTAGGTGGAGGAAGAACGAAAACTACCGATGCAATCGATTTTACGGTTGGATATGATTTTAAGCTTAAAATAGGCTCAAAGTGTACAAAAGGTGCCACGATTCTGACTGTTTATTATAATCCTCAATCTACTTCAGAATTAAAATTAAATGACATTAAAAATGAAATTCTAAATGCGATCGTAATATCGAAAGCAAAAGTTCCCAATCTCAAGCTCATTAAAAAAGAGATTATGAAATGATTGGATATAAAGAACTCATTGAATCAGTTCGATATATTGAACATAAAATTAAAACGAAACCTAAATTAGGAATTATTTTAGGATCTGGATTGGGACATTTTCAATTCGAACTCAAAAACCAAATCGAAATTCCTTTTAAAAGCATTCCACATTTTTTACCCCCCACAGTTGAAGGGCATATTGGTAAACTTGTTTATGGTGAATTACAAATTGCAAACAATTTGATTCCCATCATTATTCAACAAGGAAGACTTCACTATCATGAAGGACTCTCAATGGATCAAGTCGTCGTTCCAATTCGAACTCTTTGTATGCTTGGTCTAGATAGCATCATACTCACGAACGCAGCAGGTGCAGTAAACCCTGCATTTCGTGAATCTGATTTAATGTTAATTACCGACCACATTAATTTAATGGGGGATAACCCGCTTCGTGGACCACATGCAAAAGACTTTGGACCACGGTTTCCGGACTTATCTGAAGGCTATCATCGTAAATTCAACCAAATCATCCGTACAAAAGCTCAAAATTTAAAAATCCCATTGAGAGAAGGGGTCTATACAGCCCTTTCTGGACCCACCTATGAAACTCCCGCAGAAATTAGAATGTTACGAACTTTAGGGGCTGACGCCGTTGGTATGTCTACTGTGCCTGAAGTAATCGCTGCCAATCATTTTGGAGTAAAAATTGTAGGAATATCATGTATCACAAATCTTGCGGCAGGCATTACTTCTCATAAACTTTCACATGCAGAAGTCTTAAAAAATGCAGGAATTGCATCTCACCAATTGAATCAATTATTAATCAATGTTATTCCTGACCTAATCAATTGAGGACTCAATGGCAAATAAGCTTTATACTGCTGCACTGAAGGCACAAAAAAACGCATACGCTCCTTACTCAAAATTTATGGTTGGCGCTTCGATCTTAGCCAATAATGGAAAAATTTATTCAGGCTGTAATGTCGAAAATGCATCTTACGGAGCGACAGTTTGTGCTGAACGAAATGCAATCGCAGCTATGATTGCAGATGGCGCAACTGAAATAAAAGAAGTTTTGGTTGTTACTAAAAAATCTTGGCTTCCCTGCGGATTGTGCCGTCAAGTCTTAATGGAATTTACTAAAAATCCCTCAAAACTAAAAGTAACTGTTGCAAATGAAAAAAGCACTGGAAAACAATATTTTTTAAGCAATTTGCTTCCCAATGCTTTTGAACGTAAAAATCTTAAATAATTTTTTAAATTATCTGCAGTTGTAGAGTTCTTCTTTCATATTCATTAATGTATTTCGAACTGCATTGTAGTTATAACCATCTAAATTTCGAATAGCACCTTCTGCTTGTCTAATTAAACGGTTCACATCGCATACAGGCTGAGGATTTGGATTATAAACACTTCCTGATTGTTTCAAGCAATCTACTTTGCTGCTATCAAAAGTCATATTGCTACAAAGACTTAATGCTGTTTCAGAATAAAACTTATTGGCAGTCGCTTTCAAACATTCTTTTTTATAAGAATCAAAAGTCATTGCATTACAGGTATCGCATACACTTTCTGAACCATAAAAATTTCCAGAAATGATTCTCAAACAGGCCATTTTATCACTATCAAAAGTCATTTTTTGACAAACACTAGTACAGTCAGAAACATATGCTTGTGAATTTAGTGCAATTAATGATGATAAAATAAAAAAGATTTTTTTCATAAAACTCCCCAATGAAAGGTTAATAATTTAACGCTTTGTATCAGAATTTTACGCGGTGGGCAATATCAGTAATCTATTTTCTTTTCGCTCTTAGTCCAGGCTTCAAATACATTAAAAACCTCAGAGTCTTTTAATTGGTCCATTGGAATTTGTCTATTTGAAGGAGCTACATTGATTTCTTTATAAATAAAATCATCATCAAAGCCAGCTTGAGCTGCTTCAGTTCTAGTAGCAGCGTAGTATACCTTTTCAGGGCGTGCCCAATAAATAGCGCCTAAGCACATTGGACATGGCTCACAGCTTGTATAAAGCTCACAACCAGAAAGATCAAAATTCCCTAATAATTTACATGCGTTACGTATTGCCACCACTTCAGCGTGTGCGGTTGGGTCTTGAATTACAGTAACTTGATTTGCACCTTCAGCGATAATCTTACCATCTTTAACGATTACAGCCCCAAACGGGCCACCTTTGCCAGACTTCACATTGGCCATCGCAAGCTCTATGGCTCTCTTCATAAACTGAGAATTTGCACTAGTCTTAACTGACATAGCGTTCATATTAGGCTTAAATTGAGAGGTTTTCAAAGTTGTTGTTTGCATAAAAATGAGGCTAACTTATTTTTTTTAATTAGTCTTGACTAAAGAGGTTAAAATCGAATAAAAATACGAGCCTATGTACGCAATCATTGAAACTGGTGGAAAACAATATCGTGTCACAACTGGTGACGTAGTTGAACTTGAGCGTTTGCCTGGTAATAAAGGCGAAAATATCACTTTAGATAAAGTGTTGCTCGTATCTGACAAGGATAATACTTTGGTTGGAAAACCATACTTATCTTCTGCAAAATTGCAGGGTGAAATTGTCGAACAAGATTACAAAGGCGATAAAATTGTAACGATTAAATACATTCGTCGTAAACAATATCGCAGAACAATTGGTCATCGCCAAATGTTCACAAGAATTCTTGTTACAAAAATTGAAGACGGTCAGGGTAAAAAAGCAGAATTTGATTCTGCAAAAAGAAAAGAAGTATTAATGAAAGCTTCTGTTGCTTTCTCTACTCGTCAAAAAGATCATCAAGCTAAAATCATGGGTTCTGCTGAATCTACAAAAACTGCAAAGAAAGCAGCAGCACCTAAAAAAGCAGCAGCTCCAGCAAAAAAAGCTGCTAAAAAGGCATAACGTAGGAGTTTACAATGGCACATAAAAAAGCGGGTGGTAGTTCCAAAAACGGTCGTGATTCAAACCCAAAAATGCGTGGAGTAAAACGCTACGGTGGCCAATTTGTAAAAACTGGTGAAATTTTAGTTCGCCAAGTTGGTACTAAGTTTCATACAGGTAAAAACACAAAAATTGGACGTGATTTCACAATCTACACAATGATTGATGGTATCGTTAAATTTGAAAATTACGATAAAACACGTTTACAAGTTTCTGTATATCCTAGAGCTTCTTAATCGTATAAAATCAAATATAATTTAATTGGTAGTATTTTAGATGCTCATCTAATTTACTTGCCATGTCATAACTTTTTGCGTTAAAAAGCCTTAAATCTCAAGTAGTATTCGGAGTATTTCAAATGGCTAAATTTATTGATGAAGCAATCATATCAGTACGTTCTGGAAAAGGCGGACCTGGTTGCGTTGCATTTAGAAGAGAAAAATTCATTCCTTTTGGTGGTCCAAATGGTGGAGATGGTGGAAAAGGTGGCGACATCATTTTCAGATCCACACACAATCTAGGAACACTTCAAGATTTTAGATACATGAGATCATACGAAGCAAAAAATGGAAGTCCTGGATCTGGCGGAAATAAAACAGGACCAGATGCTGAAGACATTGTGATTTTAGTTCCAAATGGCACCGTACTTAGAGACACAGAAACTCAAGAAATTTTAGCAGATCTTGCAAACGATGATGATGAATATTTGGCATGCAAAGGTGGCCGCGGCGGAAAAGGCAATGCTCACTTTGCAACAAGCACGAACCAAGCGCCAAAATTTGCACAACCTGGTGAAGAAGGCGAATCAAAATCAATTAAACTTGAATTGAAATTATTAGCCGACGTTGGCTTAGTAGGTTATCCCAATGCAGGAAAGAGCACATTGATTTCAAAAATTTCAGCAGCTCGTCCGAAAGTGGCAGATTATCCGTTCACAACTTTAGTTCCAAATTTAGGAGTTGTTCGTTTATCTCAAGAACCACACTCACCTACTTTTGTTGTGGCAGATGTTCCAGGATTAATCGAAGGAGCTTCGTTAGGCCGTGGATTAGGTATTAAATTTTTAAAACATCTAGAGCGCACTAAACTTTTAGTTCACATGATTGATGGAGCAAAACTTTTAAAAGAAGTGGGCGCAGAAGACCCAGCTCTGACAGTAAAAGCTGCCATCGATGATAAAGAAATTATCGATGCAGAATTATATACTTTTAGCCCTGAATTAGCAGTAAAACCACAAATTTTAGTATTTAATAAATGCGATCTATATGAAGACGAATATTTAGAAAAAGTAAGAGATTTATTTTTAGAATCTAAATATCCTACTTGGGTATTTATTTCAGGCGCAGCTCACCAAGGGTTAAAAGACCTCGTTCAAACAATATACGATAAATTAAATGAAGCGCCTGCAGAAAATCATGAACCAACTGAAATTGTATTTCAGGGATAATGGTTGAATGAGCTCTATTTCTTTTCAAGCTAATCGAGCAGTCGCGGTGTTTGGCGGAAGCTTTGATCCACTCCATGTTGGTCATGTTGAATTTGTTAATAAACTAATCACTGAATTAAATTTTAAAAAAGTCATTATAGTACCTTGCAAACAACATCCCTTTGAGAAAAAATTTAGTTTTTCAGACGAAAATCGTCTTAAGATGCTTTCAAATGTTTTCTCGAAAAATAAAAATATAGAAATATGTGATTTTGAAATTCACTCAAAAGAAACAAGTTTTACGATACACACATTAACATTTTTAAAAAAAACTTATGCTCACCTTACCTTTGTTTGTGGAACCGATGCATTTGAAAAAATAGAATCTTGGAATGATTATAAAAATTTATTCAAACTAGCTGACTTTTTGGTTGTGAAACGAAGCGGCATTGAAAGTAATTTAAACGAATTAACGACAAGACTTGATGCCCTAAATATTAAAAATATAGAATTTATAGATTTAAATCTTCCAAATATAAGTTCTACCGAAATTAAGACCCGCATCAACCAAGGCGAATCACTAGAGGGTTTACTTCCTAAAGAAAATAGAGATATAAAAAAAATATGACTGCAAAATTAAACACAAAAGACTTAGTTTTAACATGTGCAAAGGCTGCTATTGATAAAAAAGCAGAAAATACATTAATTTATAATGTCTCAGATAGATCGGCTTTCACAGATTATTTTTTAATTACAAGTGCACAAAGTGAAAAACAAGTTCAAGCAATTTGTAATGAAATTGTGCGTGTTACACGCGATTTAGGATTGAAAAAACCTATCGTTGAAGGGTTAGAACACGGCCGTTGGGTATTAATTGATTTTTCAGATGTTGTAATTCACGTATTTCATCAATATATCCGTGAATTTTATAATCTAGAGGAATTATGGGGAGCATCGCCTAGGTTATCAGTTCCACAAGAATATTATTCAAGAACTATCGTTTAATTTGTGAAACTTATTTTAGCCATTCCCGGTAAAGTCAAAAATCAAGAGTGTAAATCACTTATTTCATATTATTCAAAACTCTGCTCAAAATTTACTGAATGTGAATTGGTGGAATTAGGAAAAAAAACAGAAGATCAAATAGTAAATTGGCTTGAAAAACTTGGTAATAGAACTTTTTTAACAATTTTAGATGAATCTGGAAAATCTTTTGACTCTAAAAATGTCGCTCAAAAATGCTCTCAAATTATTGATGGTTCAAACACACATTGGATTATTCTTTGTGGCGCCGAACATGGATATTCTCAAGAATTAAAGAAAAAAGCTAAATGGATTTGGTCATTATCACCGATGATTATGCCCCATGAATTGGCTGCCACAGTTGCAATCGAACAAATCTATAGAAGTTTTACTATTTTAAACAATCATCCCTATCACAATTCTTGATAAATCTCTCACTTTGGGTTGTAGTTAAAGTATGGCATCTCATCCAAAGACTTTTCTCATTGTATTAGACGGTTTTGGCGACGGAAAAGACTATCCATTCAATGCAATTAAAAATGCAAAAATGCCATTTTACAGAGAGCTCTGTTCAAAATTTCCAAGATCTCAACTTTTAACTTGTGGAGAAGCTGTAGGATTACCTGCTGGAATTATGGGTAACTCAGAAGTTGGCCACACAAACATTGGTGCCGGTCGAATTGTTTATCAAGAATTAACACGTATCAATCGTGACATTCGTAATGGTGACTTTAAAAATAACAAAGAAATCATTCAAACGATTGATGCGGCTGCATCAAAAGGCGGCAGAGTACATTTATTAGGATTGCTTTCAGATGCGGGTGTCCACTCACATACAGATCATTTAAAAGCTTTGCTTGAGATGATACATCCAAAAGTTCCAGCTACCATTCATATTTTTTCTGATGGAAGAGATACTCCTCCTACTTCGGTTTTAAAATACATAAATGAATTAGGTGAGGTTTTAAAAAAATATCCAGGAACAGTTTTTGGATCACTTTCAGGTCGATACTTTGCAATGGATCGAGATCAACGTTGGGATCGTGTAGAAAAAGCTTGGAAAGTATTAGTAGGCGAATCTACGCCCTACTCGTTTCAAGATGAAAACGGAGTGAAAGCTGCATTCAAAGCTGCTAAAGAAAGCATTGATCGCAATGTAACAGATGAATTCATTGAGCCAGTATTATTCAATCCAAAATCTGGTCGCGCCACAATAGAAGACGGAGATGCGATTTTATTTTATAATTTCAGATCTGATAGAGCACGCGAATTGACCCGTGCATTTACTGAAAATAATTTTAGTGGCTTTACAATCAAAAAACGACCGAAGTTATCAAGATTTTTATGTTTTACTCAATATGATAAAAATTTTGGACTACCTGTGGCCTTTTTACCACAAAATTTAGATCATATTCTGCCCGATGTATTCAGTGAAAATAAATTAAAACAATTTAGAATTGCTGAAACTGAAAAATATGCACACGTTACATTCTTTTTTAATGGAGGCCGTGAGTTAGTTTATCCCGGAGAAGATCGAGTGCTCATACCATCTCCAAAAGATGTCGCTACATATGATTTAAAACCTGAAATGTCGGCACCAGAAGTTACTGCAAAATTAACTGAAACGTTAAAAGCAGCTCAACATGAATTTGTATTAGTGAATTATGCAAACCCAGACATGATAGGACACACAGGAAACTACGATGCCGCAATCAAAGCAATGCAAGTCGTAGATGATTGCTTAAATAAAACAGTTTCTACTGCCCTAAATTCAGATTATACAGTGATGATCACTGCCGATCATGGCAATATAGAAGAAATGCGCGACGAACACGATCATCCGCATACACAACACACACTGAATCCTGTTCCTTTTCATTTTATTTCAAAAACGTTAAAGCCTAAATGCAATGATGGTGTTTTGGCTGATATTGCTCCAACAATATTGAAAGTAATGGGCTTACCAATTCCAAAAGAAATGACTGGGAAAGTTTTAATTAAATAAAAGGAAAAACTATGGCTAAAAAAGCAATCAAATCAATTGCAGTTTTGTGTAGCGGAGGAGATGCCCCCGGAATGAACGCAGCAGTCAGAGCTGTCGTTCGAACTGCTTCTTATTATGGCCTTGAAGTACATGGAATTTTTAAAGGATATACTGGTCTACTAGAGGGGCATATTGTTCGTATGTATCCAAGGTCGGTAGCAAACATCATTCAACGTGGCGGTACAATCATAAAAACTGATCGCTGCTTACCTTTTTTTAAAAAAAATGTACGTGCAGAAGCTGCAAACATTTTGAAACGCAATAATATAGATGCACTAGTAGTAATTGGTGGTGAAGGTTCATACACAGGAGCACATTTATTAGAAAAAGAAACTGGGTTCAAAGTCATTGGGGTTCCTGGAACGATTGATAACGATATTTTTGGATCAGAATACACAATTGGATTCGATACTGCGGTCAATACCGCACTCGATGCCATCGATAAAATACGAGACACAGCAAATTCACACGATCGAGTGTTCTTAGTTGAAGTAATGGGACGAACTTGTGTAGAAATTGCGCTTCGTGTAGGCGTAAGTGGCGGAGCTGAAAAAATATTCATTCCTGAAAAAAATAACGATAAAAAAATTAAGTCATTGGCTCAACAATTAGATCGATCTGCAAAAGCAGGAAAATTATCTAGTATTGTAATTGTTTCTGAGAGCCACCACCCTGAACAAACTCATAAAATTGCTAACATCTTAAAGAAAAAATACAAAATTGAATCTAGAGTTGCGATTTTAGGACATTTACAACGCGGCGGCAACCCAACTGCCTTTGATCGTTACAATGCATCGATAATGGGGGCAAAAGCGGTAGAAGCATTACTTGCTGGTAAATCAGATATATCAATTGGAGTGGTAAATGGTAAATTTTCTGAAATACCATTGTCTAAATCAATTCATAAACATAAAGAAATAGATTTAGACATCTTAAAATTAGCCGAAATACTAGCCACCTGATGGCACAACCTTTGCTCTCAATAAACGGGTGTTATATTTTAGAGATATCGTAACATCACTTTTTGGAAACTATTGTCATTTTTGCAATCATCGTTCATCAAATAAAAGCATTTGTAATGACTGTATATTGCAGCTTACCAACCTTGATTGCAATCCGATTACTATTTCTAACCAAGCGATTCCAATATTCTCTCGTTTTAAATATGAAAACTTCATACAAAATGTAATTAAAAATCAAAAATTAAAAACAAACATTAACGTAATACGATGGCTCGCAAGTGAAATAAAATCTATTTATTTAAATGAATGGAATGAATTTCCAATCGTAGCAATTCCTGGACATTGTTTAAAAAATATTCATATTAATAATTTAATAATAAATGAATTAGCTAAAATCCAAATACATTGTTCAAATTCAATCTTATTTAGAAGAAATATAATTTATAAATATCAAAAAAATAATAACCTAAGTGATCGAAATAAAATTAAATTTCAATTTAAAATTAAAAATAATAATAATTTAAATAAAATTATTTTATTTGATGATATATTTACTACTGGATCTACAGTTCAAGCTACTATCAATGAATTAAATAAAATAAATATTGAAGTCAAAGGAGTCATTACTCTGGCGTATACACCTTTGAAAATGAATATAACAATTTAATTACTTAACAAAACGATAGCTTGCACCAAACAAAAATTGATACGAACTATTCTTAGATCTTATATTTGAAGTTGGATCCGTTTCATCTATTACTTTATATACAGAATAACCAATCTTACTGAATATATTTATTTTTGAATTTACTCGATAATTAAAATTCAAACTTAAGTCATTCATAATTCTTTTATCATGAAAATAAGTTGAATAACTATCGTAACATTGCGTGTGATAGTAACCAGGATAATAGTAACCGTCTGGATCATAATAGCCTGGCTCATAATATTGAGCACAATAATAGCCATTATAGTAAGTGTCTCCCTTACTGGTTACTGAATTTGATTTTGCTTTAAATGTAATTCTAAATTTATCTTTGATTCGAACACCAGCCTCTAATTCAATTCCGCTAGTTGATCCAGTAGAAGAAAGTCCATCAGACGCACGTTTAGAATATGCGACTCCAAATAAATCAACTGCGCCTTTTACTAATAAATCTAAATCATTGCTAATGGGAGTATCTAATGCACCTCTAATGCCTAAAAAACTAATTCTAGTTTGCGCTAAATTATTAATCATTAAATTTCTTTGTATATTTAAGTTTAATAAAGCAGCTTCTATATAATTTTCTTTATCTCCCACTCCATAACCTAAAGATTCAAAAGATATATCTAAATAACTAATTTCATTACCTGCCGACATATTTGCATCAATTCTTGCTAATACATAAAACACCTGATCGGTGGTGCGCTTAATAATGTTCGTGCGAACCTCTAATAAAACTTCAGTTCTCGTATTATTAATAATTGTACCTGTTCCTACTTCAATCATTTCAGTTGAAATCGTAGATTCAGGTAAGTTTGTTTGATTTGGAATCTCTTGAGCTTGCGCCACATATGCGATGAATAATAATAAACTTAATAAAATAGATAAAAATTTCATATATACTACTCCTTAATCTAATTAAAATCCAATTGGCTGCCAAATGGTTTTAAATTCTACTGTGTCAGTAATTCTATCTAGCGACTTCATTTCTTTTTTAGGCGGAATAATACGTTTCATATTTTCTGCACCTAATGTTTTCATTTTAGAAAGCATTTCTTTATTATCATTTTGAAATACTACTGAGCGAACATCCATATGTGAACCGATGAATTCAGCAACTTCAGACAATTCTAATGACAATAAATTGATTACTCCACCTGGTAAGTCAGATGTTGCGAATACTTCTGATAATGGAGCAAGCATTGCCACTCCATCAGAATTGCTTGGCATCATGGCAATTACTGAATTTCCTCCAGTGATAATTGCTGCGATTTGTGCTGTCAGACGATCAAGATTTAAATTGCTTTCTGCAACTAGAGTTACAACACCAACTGGCTCAGCGGCAGTAACGTTTCCAAATGGTCCGTTAATTGGATTTAATGTAGCAGTTACTTGTTGAAATTTATCAGCAAATCCTGCGTAATAAACTAATGCATCTATTGCAAGGTCAACTTGTTCATTAGCTTTTGACTCAGATAAGCTTGTAGTGAGTGTCAAAGTTTCAATAAATTCAGAACGCTTACCTTCCATCATTTCAGCCATTCGATATAAAATTTGGGATCTGTTAAACGCAGAACGATTAGCCCAGTCATTTAACCCTGTAGTAGCTGCTTCCACGGCTTCTCTGAAATCTTTACGTGATGCAAGGCTTAAATGAGCATAATGGCTTTTATCTTTAATATTCAGAATTTCGAAGCTTCTGCCTGATTCTGTTCTTGGAAATTTTCCACCGATAAAAAGTTTAATTGTTTTATTAATTGAAATCATGACTGAGCTCCTTTGTTTGTTTGCTCAATTTCGACATACGGAAATAATCCATGTAATCCACCTTCACGTCCCCAACCAGATTCTTTATATCCACCAAATGGAGATGTTGGATCAAATTTATTGTAAGTATTTGTCCAAATCACACCTGCCTTAAGAGCACGAGCAACTTTTTGAATTTTAGTAGATTTTTCAGACCAAATTCCTGCCGCTAATCCGTAGAAAGAATCATTTGCTTTTTTGATTGCTTCTTCTGGCGTACGGAATGTTTGAATAGACAACACCGGACCAAATACTTCTACACGGTTTACAATACTTGTAGGACCTGTGTTTGCAAAAAAGCATGGTTTTTGGAAGAAACCCTTAGATGGCAACTCGTTTGCAGAGGCTTCAAAGTACTCAGCACCTTCTTTTTTAGCTTCGCGTACGATTTCTTGAATTTTCTTTAATTGCTCTTCTGAATTAATTGCTCCCACATCTGTATTTTTGTCTAATGGATTACCAACTCGTAATGATTTCATACGACGCTTTAATTTTTTAACTACTTCATCATAAACCGACTCTTCAACAATTAATCGAGAACCGGCACAACAAACGTGTCCTTGATTGAAGAATATGCCATTTACGATTCCTTCAATTGCTTGATCGATTGCTGCGTCAGCAAATACGATATTTGCAGATTTACCGCCTAATTCTAATGTTAATTTCTTATCAGTGCCTGCAATATTTTTTGCTATAATTCGACCGATATCAGTAGATCCAGTGAATGCAATTTTCTTCACATCAGGATGTTTTACAAGAGCAGCACCAGTCTGTCCTGCGCCTGTTACAATGTTCACAACACCTTTTGGAAGTCCTGCCTCTTGAATTACTTCAGCTAGCAACAATGCAGTCAATGGAGTTTGTTCAGCAGGTTTTAATACTACTGTATTTCCAGCGGCTAATGCAGGAGCTATCTTCCATGCAGCCATAAGTAATGGAAAATTCCATGGAATAATTTGTCCACACACACCCAAAGATTTTATTTTTCTGCCAGGGAAAGCATAATCTAATTTATCTGCCCAGCCTGCATAATAGAAAAAATGTGCAGAAGCTAGCGGAACATCTACATCGCGTGTTTCTTTGATTGGCTTACCGTTATCAATGGTTTCAAGTACTGCAAATTCACGAGCGCGTTCTTGTAAAATACGAGCTATGCGAAATATATAGCGGCCACGTTCTGCGCCCGATAATTTACTCCAAACATTTTCATACGCAGATTTTGCAGCTTGAACAGCTAAGTCTACATCTTTTTCGTTTGCTTCAGCGATTTCGCCTAACTTTTCGCCAGTTGCTGGATTAATATTTAAAAAATATTTGCCACTTGTTGGTGCAACAAATTTTCCATCTATAAAAAGTTCGGTTTTTGGTTTGATTTTTACTATTTTGCTAGACTCAAGTGATGGAGAATATTGAAACTTAAAAGTTTTGGGAAGCAAAGATTTTCCACTTTCTAAAATAGAATTTTTGGGAAGTTCAATTTTAATTTTTTTAAGTTTTTTGTTTGCAGCCATTTGAGCTTTGCTTGCTAATTTTGTGGTTGTAGTCTTGATGTTTTTCAACGCTTTCATTTTTTTCTCCAAATTTTCATTTTTCATATTCTACTCCCACGCTACCGATTCATAGTCAGCATAATGACCAGTTAATCTAAAATAAATTTGTCTCATAACGTCGTTCATTAAAACAGAAGCACCAAATCTAAACCAATCTGGAGTTAACCAATCTGAGCCTAATACTTCATTTACCATTACTAGATAATGTATTGCTTGTTTTGCAGTACGTACTCCACCTGCTGGTTTCATACCGATTTTAATTCCACGTTGGTCTTGGAAATCAGCAATTGCTTGTAACATAAGTAGTGTTACAGGCATGGTTGCAGCTGGTTGTACTTTTCCGGTAGAGGTTTTAATAAAATCAGCGCCGCCTTCCATTGCAAGCCAAGAAGCTAAACGAATATTATCGTACGTATGTAATTCACCTGTTTCTAAAATCACTTTTAAGTGTACATTTTCGCCGCATACTTCTTTCACTCGTGCAACATCATCAATTACTTGTTGGTGATGGCCAGCTAAGAACATTCCGCGATCGATCACCATGTCGATTTCATCGGCACCAAATTCAATTGCACGTGCGACATCTTTTAATTTCATATCCATTGGAAGACGTCCTGATGGAAATGCAGTAGCCACAGAAGCAATATGGATGTCTGAATTTTTTAAAATTTCATGAGCATAAGGTACCATGTCTGGATAAACGCAAACCGCTGCGGGACGTGCGATTGGCTCACCTGCTTGAAACACTCCTTTATTCATTGCGATTTCTAAAAGTCTTGGAGTGAAAGGCATCAAAGCCTTCATGCACATTTGTTCAACTTTTTTGGGAGAATCCATACCTTCTAAAGTGGTCAGATCCATCATTTTTAAAACCCAAAGAAGGGCTTCTAATTTAGATTCATTCTTGATTGAGCGTTTTGTGAAGCTCGTTGCTCTTTCTTCTAAACCGACAGCGTCGATTGGAAAATGAACATGTTGAAAACGCTTTCCAGATGCGTTCACCAGATTAAGTGTAGACATCGCTTACCTCGCTTTTATTCTTAAAAATTAAGATTTTAATGCGATGCCAACATACACTAAAGCAACTAAAAATTAAAGCTGAACACTAAATTTCTTTAGTACATATTTATTTCAAATATTGTATTGATTTCAATAAGATAAGTTAATTAGAGATTAATTTTCGTTTTTAATTATATATACTTTAAATGATATTGATAATAACTGACGGTATTTATATTGCTCTGCATTATTTTATTGCTTCGATTTTATAAATCTGATAAAAACTTCTGAATTTTTTATAGGAGCATTTTAATGAAATCACTTTTAGTTTTCGTATTTTCTTTTTCTTCAATCATATCGTTTGCTGACGAGTGCAAAAAAAATATTTGTGTAAATCAAACTGTAATCGATTCAAATAATAATATTGGAATGGTTACAGGATTTCCTGATTCAGAAACCGCAAGATATAAATCTGGTTACTATACTTATGATACAAACTTAAAAGAGCTATCACCTGAAATTTCAACATTACATAATATTTCAAAAGGAAAAACAGTTGTAGATGATAATAGTAATGTGGGCACTGCTTTATTCGTATTTGCCGATGGTAGAATCAGTTATAAATCAGGTTATTATTCGTATATTTCAACTAAGGTGGTAGCTGAAACTACTGAATACAACTACATTAAAACGGGAACAATCGTAGTGGACGATAATAGCAATGTAGGTACTGCAATCAATACCTTTGAAGATGGTAGAATTTATTATAAATCAGGATATTATTCATATGTTTCAACAAAAGTTGTGGGAGAAATTAACGAATATAATTCAATTAAAAAAAATACGATAGTTATTGATGATAGCAACAATGTCGGCACTGCCCTTTATGTATTTCGTGATGGAAGAGTGAATTATAAATCTGGTTATTACACTTATGTTTCTAAAAACGTACAACCTGAAATTGCAAACCTTGGATTAATTACGAAAAACTCAATTGTAATTGATGACAGCAACAATATCGGTACCACATTATATGTATTTGCTGATAAACGAGTAAACTATAAATCTGGTTATTACACTTATGTTTCAAAATCTATATCTCCAAAAGTGGATACAACTAATGGAATTAAATCAAATGACATTGTAATTGATGATTCAAATAATATTGGAACAGTTATTTATACATTCGAAGATGGCAGAGTTAATTATAAATCTGGTTATTATACTTATGTTTCTAAAAAAGTTTCTCCAACCGTTGCAAGCTTTGATCGATATAAACCAGGTCAATTAGTGATCGATGATAGCGACAATGTGGGAACAATTATTTACACATTTAGAGATGGCAGAATTAGTTATAAATCTGGTTACTATTCTTATATAGGCACAAAGTTATTTATCGAAACAGATTCGAATCCAAATTATAACAAAGAAACATATTATGGTGCTTCACATTTTACAGTAGGAAAACCAATTCATTTCTTTGAAAATGGCAAAATTCAAATAGCTAAATTAAATGATTTAGGTACATCAGTAGAATCTAAACTCTATAATCAAATCGA
The DNA here is from genome assembly GCA_964572865.1 of uncultured Bacteriovoracaceae bacterium. Classification (GTDB taxonomy): domain Bacteria; phylum Bdellovibrionota; class UBA1018; order UBA1018; family UBA923; genus CAZNGN01. The sequence goes on from CAZNGN010000003.1 coordinate 108,459, forward strand.
TTCAATTGGTGATTACAAAGCTAGTATCAAAGCGATGAATTCTTTAATGGAAGATTGCGAAATAAAAATGGCGTTTGAAAACGGAGCCGTAACTTATACGATTCTACAACCAAAAGATTCTTCTAAAAAAGATAAGTTATTTGCTGGCAAAGTTTATAATGTATTTTTAGGTTATGACGTCAATAAAGATGCAAAAGTAATTGAACAACTGAAGTCTAAAGAATTGATCAATATATTAAGAGATGTTGTTTATTATGTAGCTAATCAAAATAAATTAAGCACAATGAGCATGCCTTCTAATTTTCAAACTGTTTTTACAAATTCAGATTTACCTGAAATTAAAAAATCACTTCTAGATTATCTTTTTGAAAATCCAGAACAGATTGAAGATAAAGAGTTAAGAAAAGCTGTAAGAAATTACTTACAACAATAACTAATTGTCGTGAGTGATTTTCATCACGTTTTGAGCTTGTGGGCCTTTGGCACCATCGTATAGGTCAAACTCTACTTGTTGACCTTCTGCGAGTGACTTGAAACCGTCACCTGATATCGCAGAGTAATGAACAAAAACGTCGGGTCCGCTGTCTCTCTGAATGAAGCCAAATCCTTTTGAATCATTGAACCATTTTACTATTCCTACAGCCATGTTGAGTATCCCTCCTCAAGTTGAATCTAGAGAACTACCATGTTTACTAGAATTCATTCCCCTACACATAAGGATAGCAAGAGCTGTGCTAGCGTCAATATTTATGGAAAATTTTTCCTACTTCTAGATAGGCATTTGAGTACTTTTGAGTACTTAGTGAAACTCAAACACTAATTCATTTGGCTTAACGTGACCTAAAACTTCACGAATTGCTCGCTGTTGAACTTGCGGATCATACTGTAATTGATTCAAAGTGGTGTTCAATTGACTCTGTTCATTTTGGAGTGCTTTAATACGATAACTTAATTCATCTCGAACCTTTGAAAGCCTGTAAACCTGCAGTAGTCCTGAGTTTCCGAATAGTCCTGAAATCCACAACGTCCAAATCATTAAACCAATTGCATAAGGAACCCAATTGATTTTGGATTTTTTAGCGACTTTTTTTGAAACTTTATAATAAACAGTATTAACGGGTTTTTGCATTCTTTATTGATTGTAAACCAATAAAAGTGGCACGTCGAGGGGCTAAAAGTTTCAATTGATTGAGTTCTTCTTCAATTCGTAAAAGCTGATTGTACTTTGCAAGCCGATCAGAACGAGATGCTGAACCAGTTTTAATTTGGCCACTTGAAGTACCTGCTGCTAAATCTGCAATGAAGCTATCTTCTGTTTCGCCAGACCTATGAGAAATGATCGAAGTATAACCAGCTTCTTTTGCCATTCGAATTGCTCGCATCGTTTCGGTAACTGTTCCCACTTGATTTAATTTAATTAAAATAGAATTTGCTACTTTGGATTGAATTCCTTCTTTAAAAATTGTGGGATTGGTTACAAATAAATCATCGCCTACCAATTGACATTGAGAACCAAGTTTAGCAGTTAAATCAGACCAACCTGCCCAATCTGATTCAGCCAATCCATCTTCGATCGAGACGATCGGATATTCTGAAATCATTTTTTGATAGGTTGCAATCATGTCAGCTGAAGAACAAATTCTTCCTTCAAATTTATATTTTCCGTTATCAAAAAATTCTGATGCGGCTACATCTAATGCTAAGAACACTTCTTTACCTGCTTTGTATCCTGCTTGATCAATTGCTTGCATGATGAATTCTAGAACTTGTTCATGTTTATCTTCATAGTCATCTAAATTGGGAGCAAAGCCACCTTCATCACCCACTCCGGTATTTAAACCTTCTTCTTTTAAAACTGCTTTTAATCTGTGAAAAATTTCAACACCCATTCGCAATGATTCTTGAAAGGAATTAGCCCCTGCAGGAACAATCATGAATTCTTGAAAATCTACTCCGTTATCAGCATGTGCGCCGCCATTGAAAATATTCATCAATGGAACTGGCATTACAAATTGTTCTGTTTCGGTTCCATATAATTTTGAAAGCCATGCATACAATGGGGTTTTTGAAGATTGAGCGCACGCACGTGCAAACGCCATTGAAACACCTAAAATCGCATTGGCACCTAATTTAGCTTTATTGTTTGTGCCGTCTAGCTGTAAAAGCGATTCGTCTAATTCAAGTTGGGAATTAAATTTTTTTCCTACAAAGCGTGATGCAATATCGGCGTTAATATGCTGAATTGCTTTGAGTACACCTTTTCCAATATATCTTTTTTTATCACCATCTCGTAACTCTAGTGCTTCACGACTTCCGGTACTTGCACCCGAAGGAACGGCAGCCCTGCCAAATCCGTTTTCTTTTAATTTTACATCCACTTCTACTGTTGGATTTCCACGAGAATCTAATATTTCACGTCCATGAATCGAATCGATAGTAAACACGTAGGTTTGCTCCTTATTTGAAATTTGTAAAAATCATATAAGAGCTATTTAAGTGAATCCAGTGTTTTTAAGCGGTTTTCTTGATATTTTGTTGTGGCTGTGCCGCAGGTGCGTTGAACTTTTCTTTTGGAAATGGCAATTTATGCACTTCAAACTCATGATAAAAACTAGGTAGATATCCAGTGGGCTGCATTTCACCCACAATTTTTCCTTCTTGGGTTTTTCCACGTGCTACAAATTGAAAAATAGGTTTTACAACGTAACGTCCCAATTCATCTACTTCTGGTAAAACTTCAGAAATTTCTGTCACTTTTCTTGATCCATCATGCATTCTTTTAATTTGAATCACAACGTGAATGGCCGCGGCGATTTGACGTCTGATGGCCGCCACTGGAACTTGAGTGTCACCCATCATAGAAAGCGTCTCAAGTCTCACCAAAGCATCATAAGGAGTATTGGCATGAGTGGTTCCCATACTTCCTCCGTGACCGGTGTTCATCGCTGTGATTAAATCGATTGCTTCAGGGCCTCTTACTTCTCCCACCACAATACGATCTGGACGTAACCGCAACGCTGAACGAATTAAATCACGAATTGTTAAAGCTCCTTTGCCATTTTCTAATGGTGCTTTGGTTTCAAAATACACAACATGTTCTGTTTTTATTTTTAATTCAGATGCATCTTCAATAATGAGAAGTCTTTGTGTGCCAGGAATACGTGAACCAATCACGTTGAGCAAAGTAGTTTTACCAGAACCTGTGCCCCCCGAGATGATCATGTTTTTTCCTAAATAAACGCAACAATCGATAAAGCGAGCTGCATCTTTTGAAATTGATCCGCGATTGATTAAATCTACAAATGTGGGAGTATCTTTCGAAAATTTACGAATACTTAATGTTGTTCCTTTGCGTGAAGCTGGAGGTAGAACTGCGTGAATACGGGATCCATCAGGCAAACGTGCATCGAGAGCTGGGTTTTCTTCATCTACTTTTCTTCCCACATATTGTGCAATGTTTCGAACAGCTGCTTGCAGCTCTGTTTCATCACCAAATTTATTTGGAACTCGATACAGTAAACCTTTTTTTTCTACGAAAATTTCATTCGGACCATTGACCAATACTTCAGAAACAGTTTCATCTTCTAAAAACTGTTTGATCGGGGCTAGAAAATTATCAATGGCATCTTTAAACAAACTCATTCAGATTTTACTCTTCATCGTCTGAGAGCATTTTTAATTTTTTTGGTTCTGGTCTTTGAGAAGCATCTGCTTGTTTTACAGGTTCTAATTTCATTGGCTCACTTAAATTACTAGAACTCATATTTGGACTTGAGGCTACATTACGCGATTGCTCTGATTGAGGCTCACGAACCGTTAATGTTCCCTCAATACCTTTTACAGGGCAATAAAATCTGTAATTTCCAGGGCGATCTGGCGTAAACATAATTTCCTCTACTTTACCTGGAGTCACACCTTTTTTAACTCCCCAATTATCAATCATAAAACAAAGTGTAGATTTAGATGGAGTCGACATATACATTTTTACAGGAATATTGGGAGTCACAAAAATTCGATTTGGATAATAACCAGAATCGCTCACAATCAAACTCACTTCTTGGTACATTCCAGGTTTTACAGGCTTCGGCTCTTCGATTACACGAGAATCCCAATCTGAAGTAGTTTTAGCTGGTCTCCAATCTTCTGGAACATTTTCTGTACTCACAAATTGTTTTGGTTTTGCAACTGATTGTGAAGTGCTTTGTGATACACTGGCAAGAGTTCTGCCATTCATGTTTGGATTATTTCTAGCTTGAATCTCAGTAGATGTTGGACTGAACTGAGTTTTAGATTGCATCGGAATTTTTAAAGCCAATGCTTCATTTGGATCCATTAATCGCTCAGCACCTTTTACTTGCGGATAACTTTCATCAGCAATTCGATCTTGTTCTTCACCACGTTTAGTAAGCTGAATGTTTATTCTACCGAACTCGTCAGACTCGGGATCATCTGAAGGATCTACATTTTCTTTCGAGCTTGAATAAACTTCTTCGTCAAACTCTTCTAATGCAAGTGCACGAAGTGAAATCACTTGTGAGATTAATAATCCTGCCATGATTATAGTTATGTAAGCTTTCTTGCTCATATTTTAGGTTCTCCTATGTATCTCTTCGACACAGGCACAAAAAAACATAAGGAATTTGGGATTAATGAAGGTGAAGCGTTCTAGTGAATTTAGTCAGTTTTTGCCGAAATCTTGATTTATTTAATCAGATACTAACCTCCATAAACTCAATTGACATAATGCGCTATACGCTTTAATAACATCATCTCTAAACAACAAATAAGGAGCTTTAATTATGAAGATAATAATCATGTTACCACTTTTGATTTTTAGTCTTGTTTCATTTTCTTTTGCACAACAAAATTCTTGCGAAGATGAAAGCTTAGGACTTTGCGCTGAAGCTTCTATTCAAAAAAATGGTTATGTTACAAATGACTGCCTACGTGTTCAAAATGCAGCACAAGACAGATGTGCTGCCGCTTCAATCAATAAAAATGGTTATGTTACAAATGATTGTTTGAGAATACAAAATGGCGGAAGATGTGCTTCAGCATCGATAGAAAAAAATGGTTATGTTACAAATGACTGCCTACGTGTTCAAAATGCAGCACAAGACAGATGTGCCGCTGCTTCTATTCAAAAGAATGGCTATGTTACTAACGATTGCTTAAGACTAAATTAAATTAGCCCTTAGCTGCAGCCAACGCAGACCCTGCTTTAAACCAATTGATTTGCTCCGCGGTCATTGAGTGATTGAGCATGAATTTATCTTCTCCACCAGATACGTGCTTCACAACACATTGCACTTGCTTGCCAGGCGCAAGCGAAGGCAATCCGGTAATGCTAACCTTATCACCTTCTTGAACTTTGTCGTAATCAGCAGGATTTGCAAACGTAAACGGAAGCACTCCTTGCTTTTTAAGGTTCGTTTCGTGAATACGTGCAAATGAGCGAGTAATTACAGCTCCAGCACCTAAATGCCTTGGGCACATTGCTGCATGCTCACGCGAAGAACCTTCTCCATAGTTTTCATCACCTACAACAACCCATCGAAGATTTTTAGCTTTATACGCGCGCGCAACTTTTGGAGTGTCATCGGTTTCGCCTGTCATAAAGTTTTTTACTTTTCCAGGATTTCCTGAAAACGCATTCACTGCTCCTAAGAACATATTGTTAGAAATATTATCTAAGTGGCCACGAAATTTTAACCATGGACCTGCTGGTGAAATATGGTCAGTTGTACATTTTCCTTTTGCTTTCAATAAAAGCGGAAATTCTACAAAATCTTTACCATCCCATTTTGCAAACGGAGATAAAAGTTGAAGTCTGTCTGACTTTGGATCTACTTCAATTTTTACAGAAGCACCATCGGCAGCAGGCTCAATGTAGCCTTGGCGAGTTAAAATAAATCCGTTACGTGGAAGTTCATCTGCAATTTCTGGAGTTTGAAGTTTCATCTTCTTTCCATCTTTTGTTATGAACTCTTCTTTGGTTGGATCTAAATCTAATCTGCCTGCTAATGCATAAGCCACAACCACTTCAGGAGATGCAATGAACGCTAATGTTTGATCGTTGGCATCGTTTCTACCAGGAAAGTTTCGGTTGAAAGAAGTAATAATAGAGTTCTTCTCGCCTGACTTGATATCATCGCGTTTCCACTGGCCGATACATGGTCCGCAAGCGTTTGCTAATACAACTGCGCCTACAGATTCTAGATCTTTCATTTGGCCATCACGCTTGATTGTTTGGTGAATTTGTTCAGAGCCAGGAGATACCATCAAAGGAGAACTAATTTTAGCACCTGCTTTTTGAGCTTGTTTACAAATGTCAGCAGCTCTTCCCATATCTTCATATGAAGAATTGGTGCAAGATCCAATGAGCGTAAAAGTCAAATTCGCTGGATAAGAATTTTTCTTCACATCTGCAGCCATTTGAGAAATAGGACGCGCTAAATCTGGAGTGTGCGGTCCTACTACGTGCGGCTCTAGTTGAGAAAGATTTATTTCAATCACTCGATCATAAAATTTCGATGGATCTTTTGCTGTTTCTGGATCAGCAACAAGCATGTCTTTATATTGGTCTGCAAGACTTGCTAAATCTGAACGCTCGGTTGCTTTTAAGAATTTATTCATTCTCTCATCGTATGGGAATATTGAAGTTGTAGCTCCGTGCTCAGCACCCATGTTACAAATGGTGGCTTTTCCTGTACAAGAAATGGTTGCACATCCTTCACCAAAATATTCTACAATATGGTTTGTGCCGCCTTTTACAGTTAATTCTTGGCAGACTTTTAAAATCACATCTTTTGGAGAAGTCCAACCGCTCATTTTGCCTGTAAGTTTCACTCCAATTAATTTTGGATGTTTTACTTCCCACGCAAGGCCTGACATCACTTCAGCAGCATCAGCGCCCCCCACTCCGCATGCAACAAGTCCTAGTCCACCACCATTGGGAGTGTGAGAATCTGTACCGATGATCATTCCACCTGGAAATGCATATTGCTCAATTACAACTTGGTGAATGATACCTGCACCTGGTCCCCAAAATCCGATTCCATATTTTGCGCAAGCAGAACGTAAGAAGTCATACACTTCTTTGTTTTCTGTATTTGCAGTGTTCATGTCACTTGCAGAACCTTTATATGCACGAATCAAGTGATCACAGTGAACGCTTGAAGGAACAGCAGCTTGGCTTCGGCCAGATTGCATAAATTGTAAAATTGCCATTTGAGCGGTTGCATCTTGCATGGCAACTCTATCTGGGCGCAAACGTAAGGTAGCAGATCCAGGTTTCAATTCTTGATTTTGAGCATCATCTAAATGGCCTAATAAAACCTTTTCTGCCAACGTTAATGGTCTTCCTAATCGTTTACGTACGATTTCAATATTCATTTTAGTGCGTTCGTATGATTTTTTAACTAATTCCGCTGTTGTATCGACAGATGATTTTGCCATTTTTGATTCTCCCTCAAATCATATACTTGTAAGTTCTAAAATCCCTGATAGCGTTAAGTGTATAACAAGTTAAATAATATGGGTAATTCTAATTTTTCTCCAAAATTTGTGAAAGCACGCGTCGTGTTCAATCTTGATGAACAGCAATACGACTTTGGTGAACATTTAATTAATTCATCAGGAGTTGAAGCGGCTCCATGGGATAAGTTTTCTCCCACTACCCATATTGGCAAAAAAATTACTGCACATGTTAAAGTTTTAAATACAAAGCCCTTTAAGTTTGTTTGTCCTGGAAGTTTAACTTGTGAAACTACCGAAAGAAATGCTTTTTTAGGTATTCAATTATTATTGCCTGATACTCATTTATCAGCATTGAATCAAGCAATTGAAAAAGAAGGAATCTTGCCTGAGTATGCAAGAAAATTTCCTCGCATACCTTATACTGAAAGAATTGGATTAATGCCCCAAAGTGCAATCGTAAAATATAAACTCTCAGAAGAGCCCGTTCTAAGTACTTTCAAATTGGATAATCTTTCTCCAACTGGCTTGCAAGTCTCAACTGAAGATTCGAGAGCAGATGTGCTCATCCCAGGCGAAATTGTTCAATTAGTGTTAATGCCAAGAGGCTCAAATGTGATTCCGGTAAGTTTAAATGTTGTCATTAAACGAGTGATCAAATCAGTTGATCCTATTTCTGGAAACAGTCGCACACAATTAGGAATGAACATACAATCGATTACAGAAGATCAAAGAACATTATTTACAGGATTACTCAGATCAATTGTTGAAAAACTTAGTTCATAAGTTAAGTGATCACTTCATTAAATGATTCCATCATAAACGAAACCACTTGCGCATTTTGACACTTACTAATGCATTCTTGATACACTTCATTTGAAGATGATTTTAAATTTAATAATTCTCGATAACAAAAAATCAGCGCAGCCCATGCACGAACCATTTCAGGATATAAAAAGACAATGTATTCAAGTGCCGTTGCAAGCTCAATTCCACCCACACCTAGTTGAATTGGAGGAATTGCTGTCATTATAATATCGATATCTTCTGATTGAATCGAAATTAAAAACTTTGGAAATACTTTTTCAGTAATGAGTCTGGCCTCTTCTAATTTTGCTCTGGTTGGAAGTTGCATTTCATTTGGATCTAATTCTGTAAACCAAACAATTCCAGGTCTCATCGGATCTCTAAAATACATATGCGTATAATCTGCATCCCGTGCACGATCTTTTATGTCAGCAATGATTTTTGCTCCGCTTGAAGAAAGTAATTCTTTTTCTTCAAATCCTAATTCAAAAACTGTTTGCGGATTGGTTAAATCTAGAATCTGAGATTCATTTAAATATGATGAAGACATAAATCTCATTTTAACAAAAAAGAGATTTGGGTCTATTGAGCAAATTTTCCTACCTAAAGTTTACCTAGAATGAACCTTGATATGATTATCTATTAAAAACAAACCGCTTTTACCGTTTAAAACCTCTATAATTTGAGAACCAACCATTTGAATAGCACCTTCTGAAAAAATATCCATTTCAGTCAATTCTTGAATCTGAGTAGGCCTATTTCGAATGAGTTTTAAAATATTTTCGCTGTTAATTAAATACTTTGGAGCTATTTCCAATTCATCACTAATGAGTTTGAAATAAAATTGAAGCATTTCAACAGATCTTACTTCATCGTCATCCGGTTGATCAATTTTAGGAACATATGGAAGATCTTTGTCTGACAATGCCTCTGCCCTTTGAATTGCCTCTAAAATATCTGCACCACTATGTTTTACTTCAGACGCTTTCAATGCCCTGAACGCACTTAAATGTTCTGCATCTTTTGGACGTACATTTGCTAAACTTGCTAGCAAGTCATCATCTGCAATCCATTTTCTTGGAATATCTAATGCGCGCACTCTCTTTTCTCTCCACGCAATTAAATTCAACAAAGCCGCATATGATCTTCGATCTAAATTTTTATTCTTAACAATTCGTTTTGCCAATTCTTCAGGTTGTTGTTCAAATGTCTCAACTTTTTCAAACTTTCTAGATAAATCAAATGCCCATTTTTTTCGACCTTTTTTATCAAGTCTAGCCAACAACTCTTCATATAATTCGATTAAATACTGAACATCTTGATGGGCATATTTTGTTAATTGTTTCGGAAGTGGCCTTACCGTCCAATCAGTTCTTGCATGTCCTTTTTCTAAGGTTCTTCCTAAAATTTCTTTTGTTAATTTTGATAATCCAGGACTTTCTCCAAACCCACTCAAAGCTGCACCAATGGCGGTGTCAAAAGTGGGAGTCACTAAAAAATCATAGCTTGTGTAAAAGCACTCTTGATCAGCACTTGCAGCATGAAATATTTTTACGATATTTTGATTTTGTAAAACTTCACGCAAAGGTTGTATTGATTCTTTGGTAAATGCAATCGGATCAATTAACCAAGACTCTGAGTGTGTTCCAATTTGAATGAGAGCTACAATTGGAAAAAAAGTTTTTTCTCGAATGAACTCAGTATCAACAGCGATACTATTTTCTTTATTTAAGATTTTACAAACTTCAATCAACTGCTCTGAAGTATGAATTAAATCTGGATGATGTACATAAGATGTTTTTTTCTTCAAAGTACTTTCAATGCTATCATGACCTATAATTCTGTGGAACATACTTCAAAATAATTGTAAATACTTGATATTATTATATTAATAATTGTTGATTAAAACGATCTACTATTGTATTATGTCTTCCGAAATTAAAGGAGCCAATTTTATGAAGTCATCTTTATTAAGAAACTTTTCATTATTAATGTCGATTTTAACAATTGCATTCACTTTGAGCTTTAAAGCAAATGCAGCTAAAACAACAATCGATTTAGATTCAATCATTAATCAAACGGCAAACGCATCTATTCAAGATTACTTAAAAAGTTCTTCAACTAAAAATTCAGAGATCGATAAAATTGTAGATGAAGCATCGAACTTCATTGCAACCAATGGTAAAACAATGTCTCCCACTCTTGCTAAAATCATTCAAAAAACTAGAACTAAAATTGTTCATGATAAAGGATTAAAAGCTGGCGCTCAAACTACCGACATGGACATAGCATACGCAGTTCAGTTTGCAGCTGAAAACATCTCAGTAAACTAAAACAAAGTAATGAAACATATCAATGATGATATTATCGCGTGTACACGATGCCCACGCTTAATCAAATATTGTAAAAATATAGGTAAAATTAAGCGTAAATCTTTCAAAAACGAAAACTACTGGGCAAAGCCAGTTCCTAGTTTTGGAGATTCTAAAGCTGAAATTTTAATCGTAGGGCTTGCACCTGCTGCCCATGGAGCCAATCGAACAGGACGAATGTTTACAGGCGATCAATCTGGGCTATGGTTATATCGCGCAATCTTCAAAGCTGGCTTTTCGAATCAAATTACAAGCACACACTCTACAGACAATTTAAAATTAAATAATATTTTAATTTCTGCGGTTGCTCACTGTGCTCCACCAGAAAATAAACCTTCAAAAATTGAAATAGAAAATTGTTCCCAATTTTTAAAAAATGAAATTCAAAGTTTAAAAAATATAAAAGTAATCATTACTTTGGGCAAAATAGCTTTCGACGAGACAAACAAGATATTAAAAAATCTAAAAATTGATTTATTAGAAAAAAAGAAAAAATTTTCTCATGGGATCACCCAAAAATATGAAAATGACATAAACGTTATTGCATCGTATCATCCAAGCCAACAAAATACGTTTACAAAAAAATTAACAGAACCCATGTTTGACTCAATATTTGAAACTGCTAAAAAGCTCATAAAAGCTTGTTAAGCTTAGGTTTTTTATCAGTTTTTAACCGAATTCTTTACTTGTTCAATTAATTTGGCTGTGCTAGAAGTTACTTACAATTTTGGAGCACAACGAAAGTGGGCCTTAATCAAGCCCACTTTTTTTTTATATAAAATATGAGTGAAAACATTTTAATGACAACTGAACAACAAAACGTTTCTTTTACTCAATTTAAAGCTAACTCAAAAGAAGCTTTAAATGAGTTAGAAAGAATTACGCAAGAAATCATAGCACCACTTGGATATGAAGTTGTAACGATTGAAAATGGACAAGGCCCAAAAGGCGCTGGGCGTACAATAACTTTATATATTGATTTTGCAAATGAATCAGATCAAAGAGTCGGACTTAACGATTGCATGACTGTAAATAAAGCAGTTGATGAACTTTTTGAAACCACTCCCCTTCTTGATGGCAATTACACATTAGAAGTAAGCTCACCAGGCGTGGAACGACCTCTTAAAAAAGAAAAAGATTTCTTAAAATTCGTTGGCAAAAAAATGAGAGCCAATACGTTTAGACCCCTTGAAAGCCAAGAACTAAACAATGAACAATATTTTACTCTCAATCCAAAACAAAAAAACTTTTCTGGAACAATTGTAGGACTTTCAGATGATCAAAAAAGCCTTAAATTAAAGGTGGATAAATTTGAAATTACAATTCCATTATTATTAATATCAAAAGCTCATCTTGAATTTATTTTTGATGAAAGGGAGTAAAATATGAACTTAACTGATTTAAGCCGCGTAATTGAGCAAGTTGGCAAAGACAAAGGCATTAAGAAAGAAATTATTATTTCTGCTCTTGAAGAAGCTGTTCTTTCAACTGCAAAGAAGAGATTCGGTGTAGGAGCTCAATTAGAATCACACTACAATCCAGACAGCGGTGAAATTGAAGTTTATCAGTTTAAAACAGTAGTAGAAAATGAAGATGAAATTGGTGATCCAGATGTGGACATCGAACTTCCTGAAGCTAAAAAATTAGATCCAGATGCAAACATTGGTGATGAATTAGGTATCAAACTAGATACAGCTACATTTGGTCGTATCGATGCACAAGTTGCTAAACAAGTTATTTTTCAAAAAGTTCGCGATGCTGAACGCGATATTATTTATAAAGAATTTATCGGCAGAAAATCTGAAATCATATCAGGAATTGCACGTCGTGCAGAACGTGGAAACGTTGTAATCGACTTGGGCAGAACTGATGCATTACTTCCACGTAATGAAATCATTCCTGGAGAAGCTTTCAAACCAGGCGACAGAGTTACTGCATTTTTAAGTGACATCGTGATGACGAATAAAGGTCCTCAAATTTATTTATCAAGAACATCACCTGCTTTCTTAATGAAATTATTTGAACAAGAAGTACCTGAAGTTCGCGATGGTATCGTAGAAATCAAAGCGGCAGCTCGTGAGCCAGGTTCACGTGCAAAAATTGCTGTTTTCACGAAAGATCGTGACATTGATCCTGTTGGCGCTTGCGTTGGTATGAAAGGTGTTCGCGTTCAAGCAATCATTCAAGAATTACACGGTGAACGTATCGACATCATCCAATGGAACGAAAATTCAGCATTATTTGTAAAAGCTGCATTAGCTCCAGCTGAAATTTCTTCAATTAAGATGGACGATCGTAACAAAACGATGGAAATCATGGTTGAAGACAATCAACTTTCTTTAGCAATCGGTAAACGTGGTCAAAATGTTCGATTGGCTGCTAAATTAACAAATTGGAAATTAGATATCATTTCGAAAACCAAACAACAAAAACGTGTTTCAGACATCATCTTCAATTTACAAAACATTGAAGGGATCAATGAAACAATGGCTCAAGCTATATATCAAACTGGTTTCTTAAATGTGTTTCAAGTTGCTGAAGCAAACATTGAACAATTAATGAGAATTCCAGGATATGGAACAGAAGATGAAGCAAAGAACTTAAAAGAAAAAGCAATTAGCGCAGTAGAAAAAGGTGGGGATGCTTTACGTTTAACTAAAGATGGAACCATGTTAGAAAATATGATTTCACCGGACGCAACAAGCACTTCTGCTTCTACGAATCAAGCAATCTCTGATGCAGAAAAGCGTTTAAGAGAAGCAATTGCTGACGCTGAGAAACAAGGTCACTAAACAACAAGAGAAAACGAATGAATACAGAAATCAACGATGGAATTAAAGTTTACGAATTAGCAAAAGAGCTTGGTTTTGACTCTTTAAGTTTAATTTCTAAATTGAAAGAAATTTCAATTGAAGTTAAGAATCACATGAGTGAACTTTCTGCTGATCAAGTTAAATCAATACGCGATCACTTTTTAAATCCACAACCAGCAGCTGCTGCAACGAAAACTGTTAAAACTACAAAAGCAGTAACCGTTCGTAAAAAAGCTACAACAAGCACTGAAGCTAAAACTTCAGAAACAGCTAAAAAAGCAGCTTCAACTGTTATTCGTCGCAGAACTAAAACAGATGGCGAAGTAGAAACAGTAAAAACAGAAACGACTGTTTCAAAAACAGGAATTAAAAAATCAAAACAAACAACCCTTTCAACATCTGCTGAAGAGTTAAAGAAAGCAAAAGAAGCCCAGGACGAACAATTAAATTCAATTGAATCAGATACAAACGTTACTGAAAATCAAGAATTCAATCCTTCTAATGTTGAGGGTGGCGAAATAGCTGCATCTGCTGAGGCTGTTACTGAGGCTCAACCAACAAAGCGCGGATTAGGCTTGAATATGCCTTCTTTATTTCAAGCAAGAAAAGATGGTCTTACTTCAAAAGATGCTGGAAGTATAATTTCTGTAGTAAAAGACCAACCTAGAAAGCCAATAGCAAAACCTGCAAATAAGCCTGCTGCAAAAACTACTGATGCAAAATCAGCAGGGACCTCAACTGTAGGAAATAGACCCGCTTCAGGAATTACTCATTTTGGAAAAGAAGCCATTGATAAAATGGTTGAAGAAGAACAACAAAGTGCAAAAAAGCGTGGAAAAGAAGAACGTGATACTACAAACGAAGTTAAAATATCTGATTATAGAGCAAAAAAAGAATTAATCTTTTTACCAAAAAAGAAAAAACCAAACGCAAGCAGAGAACTTCAAAAAACACAAATTACAACTCCCGCTGCTCACAAACGCGTTGTTAAAATTCAAAATTCTGTAACGGTTTCTGATCTTGCTCAAAGATTGGGAATTAAAACTGGCGAATTAATAAAAAAATTAATTGGCATGGGTATGATGGCGACTGTAAATCAAATGCTCGATATTGATACAGCTACTTTAATTGCTACAGAATACGGTTTTGAAGTAGAAAACGTTGCATTCGTTGAAAGTGATGTAATCAAATCAATTGAAGATTCAGAAGAACAACTTGTTCATCGCGCCCCAATCGTTACCGTAATGGGTCACGTTGACCACGGTAAAACATCATTACTTGATGCCATTCGTTCTGCAAAAGTTGCACAAGGCGAAGCTGGGGGAATTACTCAACACATCGGTGCATATACCGTTGATTTAGACGGAAAGAAAATTACTTTCATCGATACACCTGGCCACGAAGCATTTACAATGATGCGTGCCCGAGGTGCCTCTGTAACTGATATCGTAATTTTAGTGGTAGCTGCTGATGATGGTGTAATGCCACAAACAAGAGAAGCCGTTGATCACGCAAAAGCAGCAGGCGTACCTATAATCGTTGCCGTAAATAAAATTGATAAACCTCAAGCAAATCCGGATCGAGTATTAAAAGGTCTTGCTGAAATCGATGTACTTTCAGAAGAATGGGGCGGACAAACAATTTTTGCTCGAGTTTCTGCTCTTCAGAAAAAAGGTATTAAAGAATTATTAGAAGCGATTTTATTACAAGCTGAAGTATTAGATTTAAAGGCAAATCCAAATCGTCCTGCTGAAGGCGTAGTACTTGAAGCAAGAATGGATAAAGGTAAAGGCGTTGTTGCAAATATTTTAGTTAAAAAAGGCACACTAAAAGTTGGTGATATTGTGGTCGCAGGACCTCACTGTGGAAGAGTTCGTGCGATGACTTCTCATACAGGCCAGCTTATGAAAGAAATTGGTCCTTCAACTGCGGCAGAATTACTTGGCTTAGAAGGCGTACCAACTGCGGGCGATACATTTAATGCTGTGGCAACAGATGCGGATGCTCGAAAAATCGCGGATCACAGAATAGAGAAAATCAGAGCTACTACTCAAGTTGCAAAACCACAAAAAGTAACGTTAGAAGACTTATTCAGCAAGGTTCAAACTGGTGAATTAAAAGAACTTCCTGTAATTTTAAAAACTGACGTTTTTGGATCTTCAGAAGCAATTAAAGATGCTCTTAATAAAGTGGGGACTGAAAAAGTTAAAGTGAAAGTACTTTCATCATCTACTGGTGGAGTCTCTGAAAGTGATGTAATGCTTGCGACTGCTTCGAATGCAATTATTTTAGGTTTTAATGTGCGTCCTGAAACAAAAGCACTTCAACTTGCAGAACGTGAGAATGTTGAAATCAAAACCTACACAATCATTTACGAACTCATTGATGATGTGAAGAAAGCAATGGGCGGATTACTTGAGAAGAAAGCAGTTGAAAAATATCTTGGTCGTGCTGAAGTTCGAGAAACATTCAGTGTACCAAAAATTGGTGTGATCGCTGGTTGTGCTGTAATCGACGGCAAAATCATACGGGGCTGCCAAGTACGCTTACTAAGAGAAAATCGCGTAATTTACACAGGCAAATTAGGATCACTTAAACGTTTCAAAGACGATGCAAAAGAAGTTGCACAAGGATACGAATGCGGTATGGGCATTGAAAACTTTAACGACATTAAACAAGGCGATATCATCGAGGCTTTCAACATTGAAATGATTGCGCAAGAATTAACGGACAATCCGAACAATGAAGCACAAGCCGTTCACACTTGATAAACAGCCTTCGCATAGGCCAACTCGATTTGCAGAAAGAATGCGTGAAGAGTTAGTTGAGCTAATCCCAGGTGATTTAAAAGATCCAAATTTATTCGGATTGAAGCTTTTCACAATTACAAATGTAGAAGTTTCAGATGATTTGAAAAATTCAAGCATTCGCTTTAGCTTAATGGGTCAACAGAAGTCTCAAAAACAAGTTGATCAAATTGAAAGCGCTTTAAATAAAGCATCTCATTTTTTAAGAAAAGAACTGATGAAACGTTTAACTTCAAAAATTACCCCGCACTTACATTTTAAATATGATCCATCATTTGATCGATCAGATGATTTAAGCAGTCAGTTTAAGGCGATCGAAGATGAAAGAAAAGCTAGAGATTCAGAAGAGTAATTCACCTGCTTTGGTTTTGTTAAATAAACCAAAAGGAATTACCTCTTTTGATTGCATTCGAAAACTCAAAAAACATTGGAATATAAGCAAAATTGGTCATGGTGGAACTTTAGACAAGTTTGCAGATGGACTTTTACCAATCTTTATCAACGAAGGATTAAAATGCAGTCGATTTTTTTTAGAAAACTTTTCTCAATTGCCTACTTATTGGAAAACGTATGTTGCAACCATGCGATGGGGCGTTCAAACAGACACGGCTGATCTTACAGGGACTGTAATTCAAGAGACTTCCTTTCCAAATGCTTCTGATGAGTCAAAGAATCTAATCATTAATCGGTTTTCGAATCAAAATTACCTTCAAACACCTCCCCTTTATTCTGCAAAAAAAATCAATGGCGAACGCGCAAGTGATTTAGTTAGAAAAAATAAAAATGTAGAATTAAAAGCCTCAGAAATTACAATTAAAAATCTAAATATATTGCGATGGGAAAATGACAAAATGACATTTGAAGTTACTTGTTCGAAAGGAACATATATACGTTCACTTGCGGAAGATATAGCAAAATTATTTAACAGTACTGCTCATTTGGTTGAATTAAAAAGAACTTCAATTGGAAACTTAAACCTCAACGACTCTCATACATTGGATACTGTTTTAATGAGAAAACTTGAAGAAGTTTCTGTGCCATTAGAATACTTGCTAAAAGACTTTCCTTCTATTCAATGTTCTGATTTTGAAAAATCAGAGGTCAATTTTGGTAGGTTTCAGGAGATTGCAAGCAGACTATTAAAGTCTAATTTGAGTGAAAATTTGTATATTTTAAAGCATCAAAATACACCTATCTCTATAATTAATATAAGCGACAATAAAATAGATTTCTTAAGAAACTTCAACCATAACTAGTTGATATTATTAATCTTATAAAAATTGCATAATGCGTCATTTTGTTGTAATTTGCCCTCAATGAATTATATTAAACCAACTAGCTATAGAATCGCATTGGTTCAATATTGTATTTTTACAATATTGATTAGTATCTATACATTTGGTTGCGCTAAAAAATCAGAACAAAATTCAAATTCAGAAAACCAAAATTCAGTCACAAAACCACAATCTACATCATTGGTAACTAAATTAAATTCAGAATCTCGTTTGAAAATGAAAGTAATTAATTCGGACTCATTCAATGAATATTTAATAAAAATACAAAATGATAGAAAAAATAAAGAATTAAAATACTTTTATCAAAATGGAGAATTATTTGAAATTAATGAAAATAAATTCAATGCTTCTAAACCAATTTGTGCAATTGGATTATTTAAACGCAGAACTACTAATTATAATGAATCAATTTATTTTAAATACGTAAGTGAAACAGATAATAAATTAACTGCAGTTAACACTGAAATTACAGTTGGAATATCTTGTTATGTAATGAATGCAAAAGAATATCGCTATCAACTTGAAGATTTAAATAGTGCATTTTTAAATATATTAGAGTTTTCAATAGAAAACATTCCTAATTTAAATAATAATTCAAATTCAAATATTGTCTGTGGTGATAATAGTTTATTAATTTCACTTGAACAAATGATTCAAGATTGTAATCAAACAAAAATATCATCTAATGGTTCAGTTTGGAAATTAGTTTCGCGCTCAAAGTCTTCTTTAGAAACTTGGCAATCTCCTTCTGGCAATTTATGGACTGCAAATCTAGGAAGAAATAGTTTAATTCAAGAACTAACCGAAGAAACAAGTCTTTGCAAAAACAATTCAATTAATACTTGGGGGCTTGTAAATATAGCTCAAGGTGAAAAGCCATATCAATTTAAATTGCCATCTTACTTTCAATATAAACAAGCCATCAACGAAGGCATAAATGAAATTGTTCAAGATAATAATACGCTTGAAATGAATGGCACAAGTCAACATATTTACTGGATGATTCCGGAAGATCAAAAATATTATGTTTATAAATTTTTCAAGAATTCTATAGATGAATATAAATGGCTAGATAAACAATGGAATGTCCGATGTATCGGCTCACACACAACAAATAATGATTCAGATGATGGTTATAAACAAAAAGACCCTAAAAAAGTTCCCATTTCAAGTTTACCAACTAAGCAAATTTCTTTTAACACATTAGATAATTTAAAAATTATTTCTTCTAACTTAAAAAGATCATTTCAATTAGGAAAATTAATAAAAGATCAAGAACTAGACAAAACAAAACCTTACTGTAAATTTACGTCTACGATAGAGCTTTCAAAAGATTTAAGGTTTTCATTATTTTTTAATTCAGAATCAATATCTAGCAATAGTTCAAAATTTGAAATGAGCTCATTAAATAATCGTGTAACGATTTTATGCTTTAAACCCAAAGCAGAAGCATTTAATGCTATTGACCTAGAAGGAATATTTTCAAGTTATTTTGAAGTTATTATACCTTATATCTCTGAAAATTAAGTTGTTCTGCAAATTCAGGAATCGTTTTAACTTTTACAAATGTACCCTTCTCAATTGCTTTGTGTGAAACGATTCGACAACACTCATGAACTTTTGCAAACATTTTTCCATCTTCAAATGGAATTACAAACTCATACGTTTGCATCATAGACTCAAAAAACTTTAGTATCATTTCTCGTAAGTGATCTACATCTTTTGTCTGGAATGAACTCATAAATATGGGTGGTGGCAAAGATGAATTTCGAGTCACTCCAGTTGCCCAAATTTTAAGTTGTTGAAATTGCTCTACATTCTTTTTTTCTAATAAATCAGTTTTATTAAATACCAATTGCATCGGGATTTGATCAGCTTCTAATTCTTTTAAAACATCCATTGTAACTTCAAAATGTCGTTTATACTCGGTCGAAGAAGCATCAATTACGTGTAAAAGTAGATCAGCTTCAAGCACTGAAGACAAAGTAGAACGAAAACTTGCAACCAAGCCGTGCGGGAGTCGATCAATAAAACCTACGGTATCAATTGCTAAAATGAGGGGTCTCGATTTTGGATTTAACATTCTAACAGAGGCATCTAACGTAGCAAACAAAGCATCTTCTACTAAGACATCGGAATGTGTAAGTTTATTTAATAAGGTTGATTTTCCAGCATTGGTATAACCTACCAACGCCACTTTCATAAGCTGATCTCGTTTGGAGCGTTGTTGTTTTCGACTTTTTTCAACTTCAGTTAGTTTTTTACGAATAAAATTCATACGATCTTTAACTAAACGCCTGTCTACTTCAATTTGTTTTTCTCCCATCCCCTTACCTTTGAGAGCACCACCACCGCTGCCGCTTTGACGTTCAAAGTGAGTCCACATATTGGTAAGTCTTGGCATAAAATATTCTAGACGCGCTAGCTCTACTTGAAGTTTTGCCTCTTTTGTTTTTGCGTGACGATTGAAAATTTCTAAAATAATTCCTGACCGGTCTAAAACTAATTTTTTTACTATTTTTTCAATTGTTTTCATTTGAGAAGGCGACAAATCAAAATCGATCAAAAGTAAATCGTAACTCTTAGCTTCTAAAATGTTTGCAATTTCAGAAAGCTTTCCTTTTCCCAAGTAACTTCCTGGATCAATCTTTCGAATCACTACTTTCATTGATTCGCTTTTGTTTTCACCGATTGGTTCTCCACCCAAAGTTACTAATAATCCTTCAAGCTCTTCTATACCCCAATCACTATCACTTACGATGAGTGCCTTTTTGGCATCTAACGGTATGAGAAAACCTTCAATATCCATCATGGTAAACTACCTACATATTCTACAAATTTTGGATAAAATATTTTCACAGTCTTTTTTTCTTTTTCATTCCACTTGGATGATTTTGTTTGAATGTATTTCAAACCCAATAATGTAGCTTCATTCATAACATTCGAATCATATAATTCAATATCAAGATTTTTTACTGAAAAAATCAAACCACTCATTTCTTTATGAAATAATACAATTGATTCTGATTCTTGAGCCTCTTTATTGCTACGAATTAATGTTTCTAAACATCTCATCCAAGGTAATAGGTCTCTTGGTGTAGCTTTTGGTGTTCGTATAATGCGATATTCCAAACAAATGGATATTCCTTCTGATAAAGTTGAGGCTTTCTCAACTGATTTTGTTGGTTTAAATTCAGGATTAGTTGCACAAGCGGCAACAATGAAAGAAAGTGAAATAAGTATGCAACTCAATTTAGACAATTTAACCATTCCTCGTAAATCACTTGTAACGATTCCTAACTTTAGCTTAAATATTTCAAAATTAAACTCAAAATCGAGCGTCGATTCATATATAACAGTGCCCCCCGAACAAGCGTTTGTTCCTGCCTTTGATCGAAGCTTTCATTTTGGAGATTCGATCTATGAAGTGGTTCGAACCTATGAGGGAATTTTATTTGGATTTCAAGAACATTTACGAAGATTAAAAGTTTCTGCTGAATTAGGAATGTATAAAGTACTGCCTGATTTAGAGTTAGCTGAAAAATTATATAAATTAACAATTCAAAAATATTACCAAAAATTTGGAAACTCGAATGTCTACGCTCGCATTACTTTCAGTAGAGGTATTGGTGACCTAAATATTGATCCAAAATATTCGAGCAATCCTTATATGGTTATTTTTGTAAAAGAATTAGAAGATTATCCTAGAGAAATTTATGAAAAGGGAGTTCATTTTGCAGTTGTAAAACGAAGAAGAAATTTAAATTCAGCTGTAGACCCTGCAATGAAATCAGGAAATTATTTAAACAATGTATTAGCAATTGCTGAATCCTCTTCATTGGGGGCTCAAGATGCACTCATGTTAAATTCAGAAGGATTTGTTACAGAAGGAACTACTAATAATTTCTTTTATGTCAAAGATAATTCAATATATACAGCACCATTGAACGCGGGAATTCTTGCTGGTATCACAAGAGATTTTATATTTGAAATTTGCCGTAACAATAAAATCAAAATTGAAGAAAGACTATTTACAGTTAACGAATTGCTCAATGCAGATGAAATGTTTATGAGTTCTTCTACTAAAGAAATTGTTCCGATTACTCTACTAAACCATAAAGCGGTTGGTACAGGTAATCCTGGAGAATTCACTCAAAAATGTATGAAGTTATTTAAAGAAAAACTTGCCCGATATATCAATGAAAACAAATCACAATCGTTATACATATGAAAAAAACAACACCAGCATTTTCTAAACATTTAGCAAAAACCCAAAAAGTAGCTATTGAAGCTGCAATTGATGCAGGTGAATTTTTAAAAAAGAAATTTGGAAAACACAAAGTATTAGATCGAAAAAAAGATGCATCTCTAGTTACAGAGGCTGATCGTGGTGCTGAAAAAATAGTCGTATCAAAAATAAGAAAACATTTTGCGTCTGATGAAATTTTAGGAGAAGAATCTGGTTTTTCAAAGGGAAGATCCTTACGCAATTCGAATTCCTATCAATCATTAGGGTCATTTCGATGGCACATTGATCCTCTCGATGGAACAACTAATTTTGTTCATGCTTTTCCGATGTTCTGCGTTTCGATTGGTTTAGAGTTCGAAAACGCAACCAGTTCTGATGGTCTTGTCATGGGAGTTATTTATAATCCAATCACAAATGATCTATATACTGCCTACCGAGGTTCAGGGGCGACAAGAAACAACAAACAAATTCACGTTTCAAAAAACAATATATTATCAGATGCAGTATTAACCACTGGATTTAGTTATCGTAGAGATGCTTACTATGATCGTGAATTACATAGTTTTTCAAAAATTTTACGTGAATCACGTGCCCTTAGAAGAATCGGAAGTGCAGCCTTAGACTTAGCTTTTGTTTCTTCAGGCCAATTTGATGGGTTTTGGGAAAGTGGCCTCAATTCATGGGATGTGGCTGCAGGAATTTGCATATTAACTGAAGCTGGTGGAAAAGTGACTAAGATTGATGGTAGTCCCTATAAGTTAGGCGATGAAAGCATTCTTGCTACAAATTCAGTAATACATTCATCTATTATGAAGCTAATTGGAAGCTCTGACAGGTAGCGTCATATCATCCTTCTTGACGCAGTATTATCAAACAGATAGACCTAAAATTAAGCAACATATTTAAGTCAAATGGAGGACTCGCCCATGAAATTATTATTAATTGGTTTATTAACATTTATCACTTCTGCTGCTCAAGCAATTGAAGTTGATATCACCCCAGGTGAATCAGATTATCTTTCTTCATGTGGCGGATTGGTTGAATTAAAAGCAGAAGGTACAGATTTCTGTAAACAAACGTTTACAATCAATTTTAGCGACGTTCAAAACTGTACTCGTTTTGACATCACAACAACAGATGGTGCGTTTAAAGAAGAATACGCAGACATTAAATTGTCTGGTGAAGCTGGGCACTTCAAATCTAGCTTTCAAATCCCACAAACCTTTATCGATAAAGGTTATCACAATTTTGTAATTCAATTAACCAATGCAGATAAGAGCTTAAAAGATATCATCAATGTAAACTTTTATAACTGTAAATATGGCAGACAAGATAAAACCAAAAAACCACCAAAAGACAATGGTGGTGGAGATCAGCCTCAACCGGAACCTAAAAAACGTAAAGATTATTAGAATCTAATAGGAGTTATATTGTGAAAGCAGTTGTGGTTCACAATCTTAAAAAAACAATGAAGGGAATGATGTTTTTCATTCCCTTTTTTTTAGTTCAATCATTCAATTCTTTTGCTCAAGTTGATCCACAAAATCCTGATGATTTAATAGATTATCGTAGAACTGTTTTGCAATTACGTGTTGAAGAAGTAATGCAAGCAAGACTCAATGGAATTAATCAATGCGCTCGAAACACAAGAAACACCGAAGTGGAATCATTATCGTATGAACTTGGCAATACACTTTATTTATCCTCAGGAAAAAACGTACAGAAACTACTTCATCTACTTGACCTTTTTCGAAGAGTGGAGCTATTTAAAAAATCGATTTGCAAAGAGTATATAAAACTTTCAGATAGATCATTATACAATAATGAACGCAGACGTTTTGATTGGATTTTAGAGGCCATTCCGTCCTCGTGTTTTTCTCCTTTAAATACGAACTGCATAGCAAAGCGATATGCGATAATGAGCAGAATTGATCCTCACTGTGTTACAAAAGTGAGCGCATCTTATGATGGAAAAAAAGATACAAATGCATGTTTTGCAGGAATCTCTGTAGCGATCGATGCACTTTCTAAATATCCAAAAGAAAAATCACTGGCAAAAGAATTAGATTTATTCTTAGAAAATTTTCAAAGCACTGTAGCGAATGCAAAAACAAATGACTCAATTGAATGGACAAAATTATTTAAAAATTATTGGACATTCGGACGAGAAAATCGTGATTTTTTCTATTTAGCAATCATGGAATATTTCATGCTCGCGACTACTTCAAACGCTGGAGTCGTAGAAGCCTTTGGAGATCATTTTTGGATGCAACCTTTAAAAGAGGGCGCTTCGGCAGGTACGGCATTAAAATTATTTGAATCTATGAAAGATCGAAAAGATTTTTTTAGAGATGTATTAACAATTGCGGAAGATAAAAAATTAAAATTTACATACGCTTATTTCGATATGACGAATGCCAATCGACATAATTTTATGTCAGCAATGATTGCCTGCGATTTTCGAAAAAAATTTGGAACAGTTGACTCTCATTTGATTCCACTTCTTTTAGGTTATGCATATGAATCAAAAGATTTTGTTTCACACCTGAAAGGTGGTGTATCTTTAGAAAAAAGTCTAGAAAACTTTATTACAGATACCACACGTTACAAACAGGGTTTGAAAATCGGTAACGTACTTTGCAAATAAGCGCCTGATTACTCACAAAATCGTTAAGTAATTTCTGCCTACCCTTTTCATTTGACGCAAATTATATGACGGCGCAAAATATAATTTGGAGGACAATCATGTCAGCAATCTACTTCTTAGGTAAATTTTCAAACGAAGCATTATTGATAGAATTGTTTTTAATCGGACTGATTACAACAGCTTATTTCGGATACTTGATATCGAAAAAAAGAAAATATGGCGTAGCTAAAAACATGATTCCTGACCATGTGGTCAAAGCTTTCTTGATTGAACTACTTTCTTACTCTGAAGGTTTTAAAAAACAACTTTTTGGAGAAAATTTACAAATCGACCCTTCAATGGTTGGCAAATTTCAATTACAAGTTGCAACAGCTCCAGTTGCCGCTGCAGGAGCCTCTGCAGGAACAGCTGATGCCGGCGAACTTCATGCTCTTAAAGTCCAATTAGGAACAAGTGCTCAAAAAATAGATGAACTCAACAAAATGATTGCAGGACTACAATCACAAAACGCTACACTTCAAACCCAAGCAACTGAGGCAGCAAAATCAGGTGGTGCTACTGCAGGTGGTGGAGATAATAAAGCATTGCTTGATAAAATAAATGCCCTTGAAACAAAACTTTCTGAATACAGTGTAATTGAAGACGATTTAGCTAACTTAAAACGTTACATGCAAGAAAATAAAGCTTTAAAAGAGAAACTGTCTGGCATGGGTGGAAATCCAGCTGATGTAACAG
Organism: uncultured Bacteriovoracaceae bacterium; assembly: GCA_964572865.1. GTDB lineage: Bacteria > Bdellovibrionota > UBA1018 > UBA1018 > UBA923 > CAZNGN01. The sequence continues at coordinate 133,660 of CAZNGN010000003.1, forward strand.
CAGCAGCTACGGCTGCTCCAACCCCTGCACCAGTTGCCGCGGCAGCTACTCCAGCACCAGCGGCGGCAGCTCCTGCTCCTACACCAGAACCTACTCCTACTCCTGCTCCAGTAGCGGCAGCTCCAACACCGGCTCCAGCGCCAGAACCGGCAGCTGCGGCTCCGACTCCTGCACCAGAACCTGCAAAACCAAGCGCTCCTACTGGCGCAAGTGTGCAAGATCCACAAGCACCAGCTGCAGCTCCAGCAGCTAGTGGTGGTGATAAATCTGATGCTGACCTATTGAATGAGTTCGAAAGAATGCTAAACTCATAGTAGATGGGTACTCAACTTACTAAGAAATTTTCAATTTTATTTTTATTAGCTCAATTTTTGTTACCGAATGCATTTTCAGCATTGGCACAAAACAACACAATTACGTCTGATCATATTAAACAAAAAGTTCAAGAACACATTCACAAAGGAACTTCGTTAAAAGTTTTCTACCAAGACATTTTGAATATTTACGGAACAAGAGCATTAGATCCACTACTTGGAATTTTAGAAAATTCACGCGAGCGAGATGAAGCAAGATGGGTTTCATTATATGGTGTAGTTCGTTTATCAGGGTTTGATAGCATTCACTTATTAAAAAAATATTACAACGATAAATCATGGATGCTGAGAGACGCAGCCATTAAAAACTCAACAATCCTTTGTACGCTTGATAAAACACCTGTTCAACAACTCAATCAATGTAAAAAATCATTTGAAAATGAAATTGCTTCTAAATTAAAAGACGATTCATTGATTGTACGAACAACTGCTGTAGATTCAATTGCAAAACTTTCACTGAAAACAGCTGCAGATAAACTGACTGAAAGTTTATTTGATTCAAATAATTTTCATAATGAGAAACCACTTTGGATTCACCGACACATTTTAGAAGCATTAGAAAAGCTTCAATACAAACAAGCCATTCCAAGGCTTTCAGATTTGCTTTATAAAACACATGACCCACAACTTCAGGCAATGACGGTCAAAACTTTAGAAAAGCTTTCAGGAAAACAATTCAACCAAAAACCCATCTCAGAACAAATCTATCTCTGGAAGCGTGAAGCTCTAGAGTGGCGCACGTTTTAATTTAAATAAGCGTCTAAAGTTTATACACTTGTAAATTGATTATTTAAAAAAAACCTCAAAAAACAATAGATTAGCCCTTTTAACAGGTTTAAAGCTTGGCATGAATCAAGCAATGGTACTGATAAGGAATATAAAAATTCGATAATAAAGAGAGAGTATATGAAAAAACATTTTTTAATCTTATTAGCATTATTTTTTTATACAATTCCAAGTTTTGCCCAAACACCTAGTACTTATTTCACCAGTCTATATAATACTGTTAAACAATATAGGACTGAAGCGAAGTATAATATTAAAGTTGGTTTGGCGATTGCTTCAGAATTCAAAAAAGCATGCGATGATTCTAAATTAAGTAAAAACAAAAAGGCTTTGCGATTATTTGAATTGGCAGATAAAGCAAAAAATATCATTGATATAAACAAAAAATCAACTCCTGAATTTATTTCAGAAAGTTTCTACAAAAAAATACTTGCTGTTAAATACCAAGTAGCTTTGTTTGTTAAAAACAATGACTTAAATGCCTTACAAAAAGCCAAAAATTTAGTTGATTCTCATGAAGATTCATTAAAATTTTGGGATAATTTATTATGAAAATTACTTATCTTTTAATTGCGTTCATAACCATTTCAACAATGGTTTTAACTGCATGTGAGAAAACCGAAATTGAATTAACTACAATTACGGACCCTAGACAAGGAGTTTGTTCTAACTACGGTCTCGGCAAAGTTTCTGAATTAAGTCCATACAAAAATTTAGTTTGGTATGATGAGTTTGCAGATGATTATGAAAACCATTTACCTCCAGGAACAGATCAGAATTGCTATACACGGAAACCAACTTGTATTCGAAGAATGGACTGGAACTCTCCGGGAGATTGTCTTGAAAACGATTACGCAAGTATCGCGAAATTAAATAAATGCGTTTGGAATGTAGGAGAAGGATATAATTTTTGGACTGACAACTCGACTACATCTTTTAGTCCAAATCAAGTTGAAGTCAGTGGTGGACATTTAAGAGTTAGCATTAAAAAAAATACTTCATCCAATATTCAATGTGGACTGAATCCAACTGCTGATCCTAATAGTGGAGACAAATGGTATTTAAACTGTCCAATTAAAATGGGGGCAGTAAATTCTACAAAATTTGATGCTTGGGGATATAAAACTCCGGGATATAATGCAGGCGAAGGCAGAATCGAGTTTAGAGCTAAAATCAGAGTCGTACCAACTTCTTGGCCAGCACTTTGGATGTGGGAACAAAATGGACGGCATCGCATGACAGAAGTAGATATTATGGAAACTGCTCCTGAAATTGGTGAAACATTCATTAATCCATTTCAAACGTTACACACTTGGGTTGGAAATCCAATTCCACCAGAACAAAGTCACTATACAAGTGGATCCACTCACACTGCACACTTTGGCGAAGAGTATCATATATACGGAGCTGAAAGACATGGAAATTTTATAAAATTTTACATCGATGATTGTTATACGAGAATCATTCACAACGGCGATCCTGACTCTCGATTGCAAGCAGGTACATTAAATGTAGACACTGCTCCGATGTTCTTAATCATTGGTTCAGGTATTACTAAAAGTTCAATCAATATTATCGACCAAATTCAAGGTGAAAATATGGCGGTAGATTGGGTGCATGTGTATGAATAAATTATTAATCGCATTCATTTTTGTTTTTATAAATACAAGTTTTGCTCAAGAAGCCCCTAAATCGAATTTTCATTGTATTGAGTGCACGACACCTCATCAAGATTCAACACAACCTTTGAATTTAAAAAATTCTCAATTCATGAAAAATTATTTTCAAATTGGAGCACTTTATAGCACGGCTTTCAAACAAGGTGTGTATGCAAGTTATAACTTAGTAAATAAAAAACGAAATAAAACTAGTTTTACAATTGAATCAACTTATACCAATTCAAATGATGGCCTCGAAGGAATATCGTTAGCAATCAATAAACATATCGGAAAACGTGGACTCTACATCGGTGGAAATGCAGAAGTTGCAAAATTTAAAGTCGATTATATAGACACAAAGCCAACTGTTATGATTCCGTTTCTAGGTATGCAGTTTGGTTGGAAACATTTTTGGGATCCAAATCGAAGATTGGCCTCTTTGGTTCAGGTTGGCATTGAAGGATCTCAATATCAATTTAAAAACTTAGTAATGCCAGAAGCAAAAGCAGGATTAATATATCGTATTGGTGGCGGAAAAGTTCAAAGAAAAAAATAATTATCGATCAAGATCAGCATCTGAATCGTTCACTTCAATTGGATTGTTCGTTGCCGTAGCATTTTCTACATCGTTTAACAGTTCACGTGTTTTTTGGTCTTCTAAATCTTTCAATCTATGCTTCACATAAATCACACGTCCAATTCGATAGAGCATTGTATTTTCTTCAATTGTATCTGTTTTAACTGGCATCCAACCTTCCAATATGTCTCTTTGCATAACTTGCTCTTTTTGAATTGAAATTTTCACTGAAGACATACCATGATATGTTCCCGGAGCAATGGAAACATTTAACCGATATTTTGCTTTCAAATAAATATCAGTTCCTCCTACAGATTCCATCAAATTTTTTTGAGCAGTATTTTCAATCCAAGATGTTTGAATGATACCTGCTTCACGATTCACAACAGTTCGGTCTAAATTTTTAAGTGCTTCTAATGTTGATTGCCAGGCAGTATTATAATCTGTTCTATAAATTCTAGAATAAATGGGAATCACATCACTGCCAGGTTGGTGAAATATTGTGCATCCAAAAATAGAATTAGATGCAATAAAAACTGCAATTATGCGAATGAACTGTTTTACGTTCATACTTAATAGAATAACCGCCAAGATGTGTTAGGAGCAAATCTCTTTTTGAAATATCGAATTTTTTACAGTAATGTGTTCATATTATGGCGAAATCAGACAAGTCGTTATTAGCAGAAGCAAAGAAAGTACTTGAAATCGAAGCAAATTGCATACTCAAAGCCAAAGAAAAATTGGATACTCGTTTTATTTTAGCTGTAGAATCGATAGCTAAAATAATAAAATCGGGTGGAAAAGTGGTTGTAACTGGAGTTGGTAAAAGTGGAAAAATTGCAGCCAAAATTTCTGCAACCATGACAAGCACAGGAACCCCCTCTTTATATCTACATCCAACCGAAGGGGTTCATGGAGATTTAGGAGTAGTATCTGCTCGGGATGCCCTACTGGTTCTAAGCTATTCTGGCGCTTCAGAAGAAGTGTACCGTTTGCTTCCAACCTTAAAATCAAGAGGTGTTTTCATAGTTTCTATTGTTGGCGATCTTAAAAGTAAAATCGCATCTCAATCTGAATTTGTTATAGACGGAAGTGTTGCAAAAGAGGCATGTCCGCTAAATCTTGCTCCAACCTCTTCTACCGCAGTTGCTCTTGCTTTAGGAGATGCCCTTGCGATGGCAATCTCTACTCAACTTGGTTTCAAAGAAGAAAAATTTGCAGAAAATCACCCAGGTGGAGCGCTTGGAAAAAGATTGAACTTCAAAGTTTCAGAGTTAATGAAAGTGAGTGACAAAAATATTTGGGTTTTAACTAAAGCCAATTCTCAAAAAGTTGTGAAACAAATTACAGATCAAAAATTAGGTGTTGTTTTGGTTAGAAAAAATTCGGAGTCTAAAAAAATAGTAGGAATTATTACGGATGGAGATATTCGACGCGGCTTATTAAAAGGTGCGAAATTTTTTAATTTAAAAGCAGAAGAAATCATGACTAAAAATCCAATTACTATTTCTAAAAATGATACCGCCTTTAAAGCATTAGAAATTATGGAAAATAGACCAAGCCAGATTAATGTATTACCAGTGATTAATGAACAGCAAGAATGCATAGGAGTGGTGCGTATTCATGACCTTATCGGATCGGTTTAATCAAACTGAAAAATGCTCAAAATGCGGAAATGAACGAAGTCTTAGAACAGCTACTCCCAAAATGTTAAATTACATTTTATTTGTCATCAGTTTTTTAGTCTATTTTTTAGTAACTTCAAAAGTAGCGCTTCATTCTACAATAAAAACAATTTGGGTACTCATTCAAGTAGTTTTGGGTGGCCTTGCAATGTATGACCGCATCAAAAGTAAGCGCCCCGTTTACTATTGCAGAACATGTGACGAGCGACTACCATTTTAATATTCAAAAATTTATATACCGGAGGACTCATGACCAAATCAATAATTAGTGCAGTGGCAGTACTTGGAGTGTTATTTCTAAACGGCTGTTCAGTAACTGAAAGCACAGCAAAAGAAAAACCAAAATATACTCAGAAAGAAGGCTCAGGTCCAAACGGTGCCATCGTAGTAATTGATGGAAAACCTTATACAGAATCTGAACTAATGGGTGATGCCAATTTAGATTACATTGAAGCATTAGGAAAAACATATGATTTACGTGTAAGTAGAATCGGCAAACTTTTATTAGATAAAGAATATGGTGATTTAGCTAAAAAAGAAAACATGTCAGTTGAAGAATATGTTGATAAAAAAGTTATTAAGGACGTAAAAGTTACAGATGCTGATATTAAAAAATTTGCAGAAGAAATGGAAATTCCTAAAGATAAACTAGAGCAAGTAAAAGATCGCATTAAAGAATTTTTGGGACAAAAGAAAAAGGCAGAAGCTGCTGAAAATCACATCGCAAAACTAACTCAAAAGAAAAATATAGAGTTATATTTTCCAAAACCTCCAAAATTTAATCCTGTAATTGGAGATGCTCCTGTATTTGGCAAAAAAGATTCTAAAGTAACTGTTGTTGAGTTTTCAGACTTTCAATGTCCTTACTGCTCAAAAGGCGCAAAGATTGTTCAAAAACTTAAAAAAGATTATGGAAGTAAAATTCAATTTGCTTTCAAACAATTTCCTTTAGAAAACATTCATCCGAATGCAAGACCAGCAGCTGAAGCTTCTATGTGTGCTAATGAACAAGGCAGCGATAAGTTTTGGACTTATCATGATAAATTATTTGCAGCTCAAGATAAGTTAGATGCAGAAGGATTAAAAGCCGCTGCTAAAACTACTGGTCTAAATATGGATAAATTCAATCAATGCGTTGAATCTAAAAAATATGCTAAGTATGTAAGTGATGATATCCAATATGGATTGAAAATTGGCGTACAAAGCACTCCGACATTCTTAGTAAATGGCAAATTGATTCAAGGTGCTAGACCATACCAAGAATTCAAAGAACTCATTGAACAAGACTAATCTGTATTAAATACACAAGAGTAGGAAAAAAATTCCTACTCTTGTGATTCTTGCCTAGCCTACTCTACCTACTTTCACATCAATCAAATTTTCAGTTAAAATATAAAATGAAATGGAGATTCTACGCACATGGATGTGAGTGGTCTTGGAGCAGAATACGCTCGTGATTTAGACAACTTAAGACGCGAAATGAAAGATCAAGACGAATCTCGTCGTCTTGAAATAGATCATCTCAGAGAAACGAATAAAAAACAGGTGGAAGATCTTGAAGAATCAAATTCTAAAAATATAAAAAAAATTAAAGAACGTGCTGAAGAAAATCATAATACTGAGACTGAAAGCATGAGAGCTCGCACAGCAGACATGAGCGATCGATATGAACGTGATAATCGACAAATTAAACAAGATTTATATGATAAATATGGAAAATTAACACGTGACCAATTACGTGAAAATGAAAATGAAAAAAATTATTTAAAAAACCAATTTGAAGAAAATAAAAAAGATTATAAAAAACAAGCTGAAATACAAGCTGAGCAAAACGACTCTGAAAACAAAGTAGCTCTTAAATATTATTTAGATAATCAAAACAAATTACAGAATCATTTTGAAAATAAACTTGAAGAACAAAGACATGAACACTCAAAAGAAATTGCTAATTTTGCAGCAAATTCAAGAAGACATCAAGACCAAATCATAAATGAAACAAAAGGCGACTTAAAACGCATGCAACTTGACGATGAAGTAAAGTTGAAGAATCTAGTTGCTCAAAATGAAATGGAAAAGAAAACCTTTGATCATAATGCTAGAAAAAAAGAAGAAGACTTAAAAAATCGGTTGTATGAAGCGCAAACTGGGGCATCGGGCAGCGCTGGAAAAGCTTTAGCCAACCATCAAGATCAAGCAAACAATACTCTTGAACGAGTAATGCATGAAAATAATCTGAGAAATGCCAATAAAGATCGAGAACATGCTGCCACATTAAATCGAGTTCAACATGATCAAGATCAAAGATATTTTCAAAATGATCAAATTCACCAATCTAGAGAAAACTTATTAAAGACAGAAATTCAGCAATTAAATACCAAATCTCAAACTAAAGCTGACGAATCCGAAAAAAGACATGCGGAAAAGCTTTCTGACAGTCTAGAAGCACAAAAAACTGCCAATGATTTATCAATGCAAGAATTAAAAGACAATTACCTCCGCAATTTATATAATCAGAAAAATAAAAATGAAAAATTGATGAATGAATATCAACAGCGTATGAATAGCCAAATGGACGGGCAAAATACCAAACATAATTTTGAAATTGATAATTTAAAGTATAATAATTCTAAAGATCTAACAGATACTAAAAGAAATTATGATAAATCAAAAAAATATCTTGAAAACAAATTCTATTCTCAAACAGAAATGTTAGAAAATCAAAAAGCCAACCAACTCGAAGAGCAAAAACTAATGTATTCAAATATTTCTAAAAACACCAAAGATCAAGCGGATCTTCAAGTACAACAAAACAATAGAGATAATCAACTGAAACTATTTATTGCCAATGAAAATTTAAGAAATCAAAGAAATGAATTAAGTAAAAATTTTGAAAATAGCATTGAAGATAAAGAACGAATTAATAAAACTTTTTCAGATAATTTGAAGAAAAATTATGTAAAGTCACTCACTGAGCAAAAAAACAATTATGATGAAGCATTTAATGAGTTCTCGAATGATGCGAGAACTAAAATGAATCAGCAACGAATGGCAAACGACCATGGATCAAGAATGCAAATGTTAGAACTTCAGTCAAAGAATAAAGAAATAACTGAAAATTATGAAACTAAAATACAGTCTATGAAAGAAGAGCATGAAGCGCAACTTGCTTCATTAAAACAAGATACCGACAAAAATATTAGAGATACAATGAAGAAAACAAAAGAAATGTTAGATAACAATCAAAAATTTTTGCAACGTCAACTGGAATTAAAAGATAAACAACATGAAGAAAAAATGAAGTTACAAGCAACTAGTTTTAAAGATCAAATAGAGAAAATAAAACAATCAAATGAAATCTCCCTTAAGAAGAGCTAAAATAGTGGCCACTCTTGGCCCATCAAGCAGTGATCAAGACACGATCGAAAACCTGATCAAATCTGGAGTGAATGTATTTCGTTTAAACTTTTCTCACGGTGCTCACGCCGATCATAAAGATCGTTTTGACCGTATTCGAAAAGCTGCAAAAAAATTAAATCGTTCGATAGCAATTTTGCAAGATCTTCAAGGTCCTAAATTACGTGTCGGAACATTTGAAGGTGGTTCTATACAAATTGAAAAAGGTGAAGAAGTCCGATTGGTTTTAGAGAAAAGTACAAATGTTAGTAAAAAGTCTTCAGTAAAAACAATTCCATATAACTATGAACTACTAGCTAGCGAGATTAAACCACGTCATAGAATTCTTTTAGATGACGGTAATATGGAATTAGTTGTTACTGAAATAACTAAAGATGAAATAAAAGCTCAAGTTGTATTTGGTGGCTTGCTAAAAGATAAAAAAGGTATGAATTTTCCTGATACTGCGATCAGTATTAAGTCTTTTACTCCCAAAGACCGTGAGGATTTATTATTTGGATTAGAATTAGGTGTAGACTTTGTTGCTTTATCTTTTGTTCGCACAGCAGACGATGTAAAAGAAATTCAAAAATTCATGCATTCACACAAAAAGAATATTCCTGTTGTTTCTAAGATTGAAAAAGCAGAAGCTATTAAAAATTTCCCTGAAATATTAGAAGTTACAGATTGTGTAATGGTTGCACGTGGAGATTTAGCTGTAGAAGTGGGAACAGCTCAGGTTCCAAGTCTGCAAAAGTATATTATCAGAGAATGTAATATGCGTGGCATTCCTGTCATTACTGCAACACAAATGCTAGAAAGTATGGTCAATACACCTAGACCAACTCGTGCGGAAGCATCTGATGTTGCCAATGCAATCTTAGATGGAACAGATGCTGTAATGTTATCTGCTGAAACTGCCTCTGGTAAATTTCCTACCCTAACCGTTTCAGTAATGAGTAACATCATTCACGAAACTGAATTACGATTTAAAAATGACCATAAACATGAATTAGAAGCAATCATGAGTCTTAAGAAACCAAAACTTGTTAACGAGCCCAGTGCTTTTCCGGTGGTTGAAGCAATCGAACATGCGGCAGCAAATATTGCAAATTGGGTCGATGCTAAATCAATCGTATGCACAACACATACAGGACGGGCTGCCAGAGCACTTGCCCGTTATCGTCCCACTGTTCCCATTTATGCCTTCACTGATATTGAAACTGTAATGCGACAATTGGCCTTAGTTTGGGGAATTGAATGTTTTTCAATTAAAGCTGCTAAAACACAAGACGAAATTCTTCATAGTGCAGAAAATACATTAGTAGAAAAGCATTTATTACACAAAAATGATTTAATTGTTTATACAGCAGGATGGCCTGCTCTAAAATATGGGACCACTAATTTTTTAAAAGTTTATAAAATTCAAAAAGAAACTGAGGTACATGGGCACGAAGGGAAAAAGAAATCTTCAAGCGATGAACTCATAGGTTATCGAACCAAACGTGCACAATTTACTTTAGACAGATCGCTCTGTGTGCAATGTGGTGGCTGCGTAGAAGTTTGTCCAAACGATATTTTTGGTATTCAAAATAGACAAGTGTATTTAAAAGAGCCAAATTGTAAACTTTGTACTTTTGATAACGCATGTATGGAAATTTGTCCAACCAATGCAATTGAAGTCATTCGATTAGATGACTAATGTTTTAAAAGTAAAAGTCTAATCCCAACGAGAACAATCGAAATAGATAAAATTCTTATTATTAAATTTCCTTTTATACGGTCTGAAAGTTTGGCTCCTATTTGAGCTCCTAAAATTACTCCGGGAATAAGAGTAATTAAAATATCTGCTTGCTTAATATCATTTTTAAACCAATGCACAATACTTCCTATCAATGATGTCACTCCTAAAGTTAAATGAGATGTAGCAGTTGCAATGAAGACTGGAAAATTTAATAATTTGATCATCATAGGTACATGTATAATTCCACCACCAATTCCTAATAGCGATGACAAGAAACCCACTATAATACTTATTAAAATTGCCCCAAAAATATTATATCTAAAATTATATTGATTGTTTTGTGTGTCAGTTAATTGAACATTGATTTGCTTTCCTTGAAATAGATCAAGGGAATGAATCTCTTTCTTGTCTGGATATATATATAGATAAGCTCCTGATAGTATCAAAAATAGTCCAAATATATGATGATAAAGGGAAATATTAATTTTATCTAAAAAAAACACTCCGGCGATTGCTCCAGGAATTGTAAAAATTGAGAATAATAACGATGACTTAAAGTGTATTCTTTTTTTAAATGCATATGGAATTGTTCCTGAAATAGCATTCGCTAAAACAACTAATAACGAAATCGAAGTTAACTCACTTGCCGGTCTGCTTGGATAAATTAGAAATAAAATCGGCATTAATATAAATCCACCACCTGCCCCTATAAGGGTTCCTATCGTTCCTATAACCATTCCTAATACTAAATATAAAGTGGCTTCCATCAATTGTTTAAGTATATGTAGTTTTTAATATTTTTTGTAGTCTTTTGAACACATTGTTTCACATTTTGATTCACATACAATTAATAACTATAGGTCTACGAAAGGACTAAGAGGTACGTTTGTTATGAAGTTTATGAAGAACATCATATGTATTGCTTATGCTATCATTACAATTAATCATTCCAGTGCTGATTTATTTGTACCATTCAATGAAGTCAGACCAGATTCAATTTTGGTATATTCTACTGGTGATAATCATTCTACAATTAATAACATCTGGAATTATAAAGAATCAATTTTAAGTAAATCACCAATATCTCTAAATTTTGTATCAATCGACAATAAAACTACAATAACTGAAACACTTGCAACGTTAGAATATTTAACATTTCGTAAATCACCTAACGAATTAAATCTAAGTTCTAGAATCAAAATTCTACAATTTTATATTGCTCTCGAAAATATTTTAAGTAATGGTGATCAATTAAATCAGATCAATTTAATTTATAACAATTTACTTGCTAGCTTAAATTTAGCAAGAATGGATGTCTATTGTTCAATCCTTAAAGAATATTTATATAATATTTTTCTGAATAAAAATGATAACTATTTATTATCTATTGAAAATCTTGTTCAATTAAATACTCAAATGGGCGCTGATATATACGCATATCTTAACATTAATGGAATTGAAAAGTTATCATACGTTAGAAATTTAATTGAAAAACAAAATCTAATAATTAGTCAAAATATAATATTGAGAAAATACAACAATTACTTACTTGAACAAATTAACTACAATATAAAACAATTTGAACTGAATCTTTTACTAGGTTCATATCAAGATGCTAGTGATGGAACTGTCTCAACCGTCAATCCAGATTCAGTAAATACACAGAATTTAGATCAACCTGAAACCATACCTACCGATACCATCAAACCAGACTCTGTTGCAGTTATTACAGAGCCATTAGAAAACAATTTTAATTCATATCAGATTACTGTTTCAAGTCCAGCTTCAAATGAATATAATTTTAACTATTTAAAAACTGATTTAATGAATTTAATAATAGAAAATGAAAACATAAACCAATACAGCCCGGTGATTACTTTTACAAAATCAAATAATGAAACTGATATTCTTCACGTTTTAAAATCAATCGTATTATCTGATTCTAATTACAATGAATTAGAAATATTAAATCAATCAGGTGATGACATATTACATTCAGACAATAAAGAAATGATTAATCAAATCATTAGATCATCTATTTTAAAACCGATGAATGCAGAATTATCTGAGCAATTAGATGTATATAATTTTCAGAACGTACTTTTCTATACCAGCAGAATCATCAACACTGCAAATGCCGTGTTAAGTGGAAAAATAAATAGTAGTCAAATCAGAGATCAACTTACCTATTTATCTGATATAGACGAGAATACATTGAATGAAATAGTATTTCGAATTGAAACAGACCCGAATAATATTTTACGCACAAATGATACTTTCTTGAATTCATATTATGCAAAAATATCTGAGTATTTGTCCAATTTGGATGTGCATACTTTACATAAGTTGAAATCAAATTTAGAAATTTTATGTAAAATTTTTCTTCCGGACTCACCAAAAGTTGATAATTATTTTTATTATACATATCTGTTGAAATTAAGTGAAAGTGTTGATTTTACGTTAAACTATCTAAACTTAGGTGGAAACACAGACAATACAGATGACAGCAATTCATCTGGCAATGGAGATGCAAATTCAAATGGTTCAAATGATGACTGCACAAATAATCCTAACGGACCTAATTGTAGTATCTCGAAAGAAGCCTTGCTTTATTCAGTCAATGGCAACCAAATTTCTGTTAATTCAATTGAAGTAAACACATCTTACTATTTCGATATACAAATTAAAAATGCTTATAAAGGAACAGCAAGCAAATTAATTCCAATAATTAAAACAGATCCAGCAGCAGGTAGTGCTTTTAGCATCACTGAAACTACCTGTAATGAGAATTCAACATTGAATTTAAATGATCAATGTGCCATCAAAGTCAAGTTTTCACCTTCTGAACCTATCAAATATGATACTGAATTATCGATCAGATTTATAAATGTAAACAATCCAGATGTTTTAAAAATACTTTTAATTGGTACTGGATTTAAACCAATTGCAAATCAAGGTCCTACCGTTGACAACTTAAAGACGGAAGCTAGCTCAAATATATATTTCACACAGGCTTTTTCAGGAAGAACCTCTACATTTGATATACAATTGAATAATACCGGCAGTGAAATCATCAATGTTACAAATTTTAATTTAAGTCAATCTAGCAAGTTTCAATTTATCAATATTAATTGCGACAAAATTTCACCAAACTCCAATTGTAGTGCCAAATTCAATTTCATGTCGATTCAAGAAGGCAATTTTAGTGACATGCTTTTGATTAAGTATCACTATAATTCTAGCCCTGGTATCGCTCATATTTTAAAGGTTCAACTTCTGGGATTATCAAAACCATTAATTGGATCACAAATCATGAGCCAATTCATACAATTTCCAAATATTCAAGTAAGTTCAACCTCTATCATACATTCTATCGGTTTTACCAATTTTGGTGAAATCAACGCAAGACTAAACACAATTGATTTTTCAAGAGTAACAGCGTTTAAGAAAATTGAGAATACTTCCACACCATCAAAATTGATGTGCAATACCGACACTACTTTAGCTCCTAGTCAGACATGCTATATAGACGTAATATTCAGCCCTGTTATTGCAGATAGAAACTACTCTGAGACAGCAATTTTACAATTTAGCGATGAAATTTCAAATTACTCAGTTGCATTAACATTAATTGGAAAAAGCATCAAACGTTCATTAGATTCCAATGCTAACGACATGATTAATTCATTGAAATACATAAAGAACATTGTTTGCTCAAATAATGACAATTGTTATTATAGCAAGAATTTTAATGGTCAATGCTCGCTTTTAATTGCGCAAAATATTCAAACAAAAGAAAATAATTTACTTTGCCAAAGTAAATCTACTTTGGACACATTTACGGGTAAATCTTCTTACGATTTTGAATTCAATGAAAACGATTATAACAATTTATCTCAATATTTAGATTCAAATACTTACACATTATCTACATTAGTAGTTGAATTGAAAAATCAATCTGAAAACGTTGTCGGTTCAGATACTTTAGAGTCAGTTGATATTGTGCAAGTTAAATCATTAGGAAAACAAAAATATAACTCTACACAAAGTAAAATCAGTACCTATGCTGCCTTAGAACCAGTTTATAAACAATATATGGTCAATGGTGATTTGAGTTCCGCTTTAGTAGTAAGTCAAACGAGTTATTTAGCATACGCACGATTAATACATGATTTTATAACTACGTTTGATTTTAATAAAACTTTAAATAGTAAATATCCATTTTCAAATTTTACAAATATGTTCAGAAATTTGCAATATAGTCAAAATATTAGCATGAGCTCAAAAACTGATCAGCTAAATGATTTTATGAAAAATACGATCGTAAAAGAAATCAATGATATCTTGATCAGATCACCACTCACATATTTCAAGGTTGAAAGCAATCAATTAAAAATTAATTTTGATAAAATAGCCGTTACTTTATTTGCCATAGATAAAGATACATTTAATACTGTATTCGAATCTTATAATGTAGACTAAGCAGAATTAAACACACCGAGTGACATTTCTTCTTCAGATGATTCTCGTGATAGAAATTATGGAACGCAATACAGAATTTCTACAGATGAACAAAAATCAGTTCAATAGTTATTTTATTAAAAGTTAATTTATAAAACTTTTTTAGTCTTTCCACTACTGTCAGCAATCTTTTGAGTATCAGCTACTGGCTTTGGATCGTTATATTCATATCGTTTCGATACAACTTGGCATTTACCTTTTTCATTATTTACAATCGATGGACCTTTGTAAGAAACAAAACGTTTCTTAACTTTATCGAATTCAATTTCAATTTTAGGTGCAAACAATTTAATGAATGGGCTTTTGGCTTCCATTGCCACTTTTACATTATTAGTCTTTAAGCTATTTTCGTCTGACAAATATACTTTGAAACCAAAGTCGTCATTTTCTTGAGGAATCACAAATCGAACTGTTTTCTTTTCGATCTTTTGTGTTCGCTCAAGTTCACTAATATAATCTGCAACGAACTCGTGTACACCAGGAAATGACATCATTTCATCAAGGGTATCAATTGATTTTTTCTTATATT
Organism: uncultured Bacteriovoracaceae bacterium; assembly: GCA_964572865.1. Taxonomy (GTDB): domain Bacteria; phylum Bdellovibrionota; class UBA1018; order UBA1018; family UBA923; genus CAZNGN01. Next base: position 148,927 of record CAZNGN010000003.1, read on the forward strand.
TATCTTCGGTTTTTTCTTTTCCTAAAATATCCGCAGATTTTTTTTCTTTGTTTATGTTCATTCCACCATAAAAAGGTGATCTGAAATCTGCAAAATAAAAATCAGATAAATATGGATGAGATTTAAAAAATGCTTTCATCTCACCGATTTTTTTACCATCTTCTGTATAATATTCTGATTTTACAGATTTGGTGCGCCCTTGTTCACGTTCAACAGTAGATTTCTCTACATAAATAATCTTGCCGTGATCGTCGAGGGCATTGGCTTTATAAGAATAGCTTTCAGCTCGCGCCAATTTGCTAGACATACAAATTAAAGAAGTCAAAATCGCTACTTTAATTAATACCAAATTTAATATCTTCATATTTATAACCCGTCCTTCCGACAAGATTCACATACAAGGTTGCCAGCGGGTTATAACGCAATAGGTCTACAAAAGTCAACCAATTTAGTACAGAATTATATATACTTGATTTTATTATGTTTTATTTGATATTCTAAGGCTTATTCCAAACAATATTATTGAAGCAAGGACAGGCATTAAATCCACTTTTTCTTTAAATATGAGCCAAGAGACGAGCACTGCAATGGGTACTTTTAAGTTGTTTAATACTGCAAGCTCTGCGTTTTTAACAAGATTTGCCCCTTTATTCCAAAAATAAAAGCCGATACCAGTTGCAATTGAACCTAAGTAAATCATTACAAGCCAAGATATAGGTTTTATTTGGGTCAATTGAAACGACTTCTGTTCAATTAACATTTCATGAATCAGTACCATCGTAATGAAAATCAAAGCTCCCAATACTAACCAGAAGAACTCATTTAAGCTCTCCGTTTTTGAATGTGGAAAATATCGCTTATAGATGATTTGTCCCAATGAAAAGAAAAAGTTTGATGCTTGTACAAACAAAACCCCTTTAAGTGCAAATTGAATGTCTGAATTCTGGTACACAATCATGGCAGATGCTATCACAGCTAATAGCGCTGCGACCAAATGATTAAACCCAATTTTTCGTTCTAAAATTGCATGAATCAGCACAATAAAAAGTGGAGTCGTAACTGTAAGAAGCGCAACTTGATGTGCACTTAAATACTGATAACTTCGTAAATAAAAATAATACATACAACCAAATTGAATCGCACCAATAAAACAGATTTTAATTATTTTTAGGAATGGAAACTTTTTCATAAAAAAAAGAAAAACGAATAATGCAGACGCTAGGCGCATGAATGCTAAGAAAAAAGGATCTATACCAACTAAATAGTTTTTGATCAGACCAAATGAAAATGCCCAAAGAATGCTCACTAAAATCAAATAAATCATTTTGTATTATTCAAACGCACTTCATCAAGATAGACAAATTTTAAAGATGGAATTACGATTTAAAAATGAAAAACAAACTAACAATGCTTTGGATACTCAATATTAATTTACTTTTCGCAAATCCTGCTCCCGGAATCACTGATTTAAACTTCAACGGAAAATCATTGCACTTAAATGGTACAGGCTTTAGAACTGCTACGATCTTTAAAGTGAAAGTATATGAAGCTTCTTTTTATTTAGAAAATAAAACCAATGATCCTCAAAAAATAATTGATTCTGCTGAGTCAAAAGTAATGAAAATGAAATTCATGCGTAATGTTTCAACAAAAGATATTCAAAAATCTTGGAATCAAACGCTACGAGACAATTGCTCAAATTTTTGCTCAGAAATTGAACCAATGATCGGTACCTTTACTGGTTTCATGAAAGATGTAAAAGAAGGCGATTCAATGGAGTACAACTTCGCAAATGATTCAGTAGCTATCAAACATAACGACCAACAAATTGGAGAAATCAAAAACAAAACGTTTGCAAAAGCTGTTTTATCCGTTTGGTTTGGTCCAAATCCCCCAAATGAAAGTTTAAAAACTGGCTTATTGGGTAAATAAGAAAGTCGATTCATGAAAAGCGCTGATTACATTTCGTTAGAAGATAAGTACGGCGCTCATAATTATCATCCCCTCCCCGTTGTTTTAACAAAAGCAAAAGGTGCTTGTATGTGGGATGTTGAAGGCAAAAAATATTTTGATTTTCTTTCTGCTTATTCGGCTGTCAATCAAGGGCATTGTCATCCTAAAATAATAGATGCTTTAAAAAAACAAGCAGATTTATTAACACTTACATCGCGTGCTTTTCATAGTGACAAATTAGGAATGTTTGAAAAAAAATTAAATGATATTTTTCAATACGATAAATCTTTAGTGATGAATTCTGGCGCAGAAGCTGTAGAAACAGCATTAAAACTTGCACGTAAATGGGCTTACAAAGTAAAAAAAATAAAAGATGGTGAAGCAAAAATTATAGTTGCGCATGACAATTTTCATGGAAGAACTATCACAATCATTTCAGCATCTACTTCTGAAGAATCCAAAGCAGGATTTGGTCCTTATACTCCTGGTTTTATTACAATTCCATACAATGATCTCGCATCTTTAGAATTGGCATTAAAAGACAAAAATGTTTGTGCATTTTTAGTGGAACCAATTCAAGGAGAAGCTGGAATTATCGTTCCAAAAGAAGGTTATCTTAAAAACGCATTCGATTTATGCAAAAAAAATAATGTTTTATTTATTGCAGACGAAATACAAACAGGTCTTGGTCGAACCGGTAAACTTCTTGCTTGTGATCATGAGGGTGTTCGTCCTGATATTTTAATTTTAGGCAAAGCTCTTTCAGGTGGTGTCTTACCTGTTTCAGCAGTTCTTAGTAATGACGAAATTATGCTTACCATTAAACCTGGTGAACACGGTTCTACCTATGGTGGAAATCCACTCGCTTGCGCCGTTGCGATGGCGGCCCTAGATGCATTGATTAATGAAGGTATGATTGAAAATGCCCATAAACTGGGTAACAAATTCCGAGATGCTTTACATAAACTAAACTCGAAATATATTGCAGATATTCGTGGAAAAGGCCTACTGACTGGTATCGACATCGATCATTCCAAAGGAAAAAAAGCTTGGGACTTTTGTATGGAACTTAAAAACAAAGGTATACTCGCTAAACCAACGCGTGAACATACGATTCGACTTGCACCGCCACTCGTAATCACTGAATCTGAACTCAAAGAATGCTTAGAAATTTTTAAGGAAATTTTTTCCTAATTAAGCTTTTCTTCAAACCATTCGATACTTTATATATGAATCAGTGGAAGCTTTACACATACAAATTCATTCAAATCATTGCCTTTGCTTGTGTCATATTCATACTTTTTTTAAACAATAGCCAAGCTAAATCAAGAACTCGCCCAGCCTGTCCAAATTTCGAACAAATTCAAACTGAAATTTCTGAAAGTCATAATTTTTGGTCTCAAGTAACTGACATTCGTTTCAAAGATCCACACGCTTCAATGTCTTTTATGTTAGATGCAGTTAAAAAATTATACTTATCTAAAAAACTAACTGAAGATGAAAAAAATAAAGTGTTTCCAAAATTTAAACAAGACAATTGCAATTCGATTTCACTTACGTATTCAAATTCAGATCCGGTTTTATATGAAATTCATGAACACTCACCATATAAAGTTGTAATCAACTTACCACAAAGTAATGATCCACTTACTGAAATTATTTTACGAGTAAAACACTATTACAGACGTAAAACGATTGAACATGTTCAGAGAATTAAATTTTCACATGAACGATTTTGTTTAAAAGGCGAAGAAAAAGTTTCTAAAAAAGAAGAATCAGAAATTGAAATCACAACACTTTCTTCTTGGTATAAAGAAGTTCCTCAAAAAAGAGTAATTTCAGAAAGACTTCTTAAATTACTCGCCGCACAAATTAAAGCTGAAGAAGAAACAAAAAAAGACCCAAATCGATCTATCGCATCTGAACGTGCCATTGCGTCTTGCGAATAGCGTTAATAAACCCTAAATCTTGACAATTTAAGCACAAATCAAGACTCTAATGCCCTATGAAAAATTCTTCAAAATCAAACCCAAAAAGCACCATATCAATTGAATCAGTATTGAAAGAAAAAAGAAAATTTAAGCCATCATCTGAATTTTCAAAACAATCACACATCAAATCAATGAAAGAATTGGTAAGCCTTCAAAAGAAAGCTCAAAAAAATCCAGTTAAGTTTTGGGAAGAACAAGCAAAACAACTTCACTGGTTTAAACCTTGGAAAAAAGCCTTAGAGTGGAAACATCCTTTTGCAAAATGGTTTGTAGGTGGAAAAATTAATATTTCTTACAACTGCCTAGACCAACATTTAAGCACAGCACGCAGAAATAAAGCCGCTCTCATTTGGGAAGGCGAACCAATGTTAAACGGCAAACCGGAAGTTCGCACGTATACATATCAACAACTTCACGCAGAAGTTTGTAAAATGGCAAATGCACTCAATCATTTAGGAATTAAAAAAGGCGATGTCGTTGCTATTTATATGGGAATGGTTCCAGAAGCTGCCATCGCTATGCTTGCGTGTGCTCGCATTGGTGCCACCCACAACGTTGTGTTCGGTGGATTTTCAGCAGAAGCTCTTCGTGACCGAATGAACGATTCAAAAGCTGTTGCACTCATCACTCAAGATGCAGCCTACAGACGTGGTACAACTGTGAAACTAAAAGAAGCTGCCGATATTGCGTGCGATCAATCTCCCACTGTAAAAAATGTAATTGTGTACCAACGCACAGGTGAATCAATTAATTTTAAAGCAGGTCGTGATCATTATTGGAACACAATCATGCAAGATGCTTCAAAAAAACACGAAGCAGAGATGCTTGATTCTGAACATCCGCATTTTATTTTATACACTTCAGGATCAACCGGAAAACCAAAAGGTATTTTTCACACAACTGGTGGTTATTTAACACAAACGGCATACACTACAAAATATGTATTCGATTTACGTGAAGATGATTTGTATTTCTGTACTGCTGATATTGGTTGGGTCACAGGACATTCATACGTTGTGTACGGCCCACTCACCAATGGTGCAACTGTATTCATGTACGAAGGCGCACCAAATTACCCAGCTCAAAATCGATTTTGGGATATGATTGAACGCCACAAAATTACAATTCTCTATACAGCTCCCACTGCGATTCGTGCTTTCATGAAATGGGGCGATCAATATGTTACTCAACATGATCTTTCTTCACTGAGATTATTAGGAACCGTTGGTGAACCAATCAATCCAGAAGCATGGATGTGGTACCACAATGTTGTTGGTAAAAAACGCTGCCCGATCGTAGATACTTGGTGGCAAACCGAAACAGGTTCTATTATGATTTCTCCTGTTCCGGGCGCAACTACAACTAAACCAGGTACTGCAACTTTACCTCTTCCAGGTATTTTAGCCGACGTTGTTCAAAAAGATGGAAAAGCTTGTAAACCTAACGAAGGCGGATACTTAGTGATTAAACATCCATGGCCATCAATGCTTCGTACAGTTTTCGGGGATAATGAGCGTTATATTAAAACTTATTGGAGCGAATTTCCTCTCAAAAAAATAAAAGGAAAAACTACTGGCGGATATTACTTTGCAGGAGACGGTGCTCGTCGCGACGAAGACGGCTATTTCTGGATCATGGGTCGTGTGGATGATGTGGTAAATGTCGCAGGTCACAGATTAGGAACTGCTGAAGTTGAATCTGCATTAGTTGCCCACTCAAAAGTAGCAGAAGCAGCCGTGGTTGCTCGTCCAGATGATTTAAAAGGCAACGCGCTGGTTGCATTTGTAACTTTAAAAGGCCAAGCAGCAAAAATTTCTACTGATTCAAAATGGCTTGCTGATCTAAAAGAAGAATTACGTTCTTGGGTTTCTAAAGAAATAGGACCAATCGCAAAACCAGATGAAATCAGATTTGCTGAAATGCTACCAAAAACACGCTCTGGTAAAATCATGCGTAGATTGCTACGAGAAATTGTTTCTGGAAATGTAAATGTCACAGGTGACACTACTACACTGGAAGACTTTTCAGTTCTTGAAAAACTTAGATCTGGTGACGAAGAGTAAGATCGCACTCATTATTAAAGAAAATGGCGCAAACCAATCGCCCCATTTTTTGACAAGGGTTGGAATACTATCTGTGATTGTAACTTGCGCAGGTATGACTTCATACTTATCAATTTCAGATCGATAAATAAAATTTCCAAGTTGATCTATATTTGCTGAATAACCTGTATTGGTAGCTCGTATCTGTGGAAGTCTTGTCTCTATACTTCGAAAACGACTGAACTGTATATGAAGTTCGGGCTCACCCACTGATCCGAACCACTCATCATTAGTTACGTTCACAATCAATTCGCTACCAAGTCTTGCACCACCAATATTGTAATTTGCAAATTCAGCTTCATAGCAAATAATTGGGTTGAATTTAATCTCCTTACCATTTTTGGGAATGGTCAACACTTGAGGGCCAGGGCCTCTTCCAAAGTTTCCAACTTGCTTAAAAGCTTTTCGAAATGCAGGAAACGAATCCATTCCAGGAATATATTCTCCAAATGGAATGAGTCTGTTTTTTCGATATATTTGTTCAATCAAAATATTTGCTGCATTTTTATTCGAATTGGGAGCCACACTAAAAAATGAATTATAGTCCACACCATTTTGACGATCGTAACTGCCAAATAAAATAGGGACTCCAATTTGATAAATCAAATATCGTAATTGTTCATTATATTGTTTTTCTGTTTCATTTCTGGGAGTTTGAAAAAGTGCGGGAAATGAAGTTTCAGGCCAAATAATCGCATCAGGTTTTGGATTTAATTTCGTTGCGTCTACACTAGCATTATAAAGTTTTTGAGTCACTTCATTGACAGCGTTGATCACTCCACTTTCACTAGCTAGTTTATCTACCCCTTCTACATTTGCCTGAATCATCGCTATGTTTAATTTTGAATTTGAATTTTGAATATAATTTTGAATTTGATTTACTCTAATCACTCCATAAATATTTGCACTAATAATTAAAACTAAAGTAAACGCAATTGAAAAATATGTAGTCTCTTTTGGTTCTTTACTTTGTTTTTTTTCAATTAAAATCCAAATGCAAAAGTTAATTAAAACAAAAATAAATGTAAGAAAACTAACTCCACCAAGATCAGCAATTTGTTTTATATAAGTAGTATTTGCAAAAGTATATCCTAAGGTTTCGACAAATATTTTGGGAACGATCCAATCTACACCGCTGTACATTAATGCTGTTATGATCGCAAAACCTAATATTTCATATTTTGATTTCGACAAAAGAGCGTTTGTGCAAATTTTCTTTTGAATTAAAGATAAAATTAAAAATTGTGGCTGACAAACGAGTCCGTAAATTAAAAAAACGATACTAGATGATAAAATTGAAAGTGCTAAAAATCCGTGCAAACAAATAAATACAAAGTAAAAACCAAAAATCGCAACAAAAACACTAAACCAAATACTTTCTTTAAATGCTTCTTTATTATTTTTAGTTCTTACCAACCGCCAATACCAAGCAACTAGAGCTACGCTTGCAATACCAGGAATTTGCATTAACGCAAACGAAATAGCGTATAAAATTCCTGCAAGTAACGTTTGCCAGTGAAATAGGTACTTTTTAAATCTCAATACATTTACCTCGTGCTCACCGGTTCACAGCGATTTTTTATACATTCGATTTTTGATGAACTTTTGCCACACGAATTTGAAGTCATTGAAAGTTCTGTGTATACATTTGCCTTTTCATTAAATTTAGAAATTTTTTCAAGCAATATAGTTTCTTGTGCATCTTGAGTGGAATAAACAATAAAATCTCTATATTTATCGCAAACTTTCGCACCGATTCCCACAACTCTACACTGTGAATCTTGCGTACACTCACTATGTCCTTGATAAAACTTTATTTCTTCAGAAAGTGATTTCATTTCATCATCTAGTCTTGAAAGTTTTGCATCTCGTTCGGGCCAACGGTTGGTATCTGGCACTTTGTGAGTTGAAATATACCATGCATACAAAGCGATAAACGCAAATACTATAATGATGGATTTATATTTCATGCATTCACCTTTGCCTTCTCTTTTAATCTACGACGTATCATATCTAAAGCCGCTTGGGCTGTTCGTTCTTTATTACGGAGACGGTCTTTTTCGAAAACTAATTTTTTAGATATCGTTTTCATTTCACCCTCTATTACGTCTGATAAAGAAAACCATACGGTTCCAACTGGTTTCTGATCAGTTCCACCATCTGGGCCAGCAATTCCAGTGACAGCAATAGACATTGTACTGCCGAATTTTTTCAAAGCACCCTCAGACATCTGACGAGCGGTATTTTCTGAAACAGCACCTTCTGTCTGCAAAGTCTTTTCGCTGACACCAAGCTCTTTTGTCTTTACTTCGTTTGCATATGCTATGATAGCCCCTAAAACATATTTCGAAGAACCCGCAATATTAGTAAGCTTATTTGCAATCAAACCACCTGTGCATGATTCAGCAGTTGAAATAGTAAAACCATGTTTTGAAAGCATCTCACCTACTATCTGTTCTAAATAAACCTCTTCAAAATCTAATCGTGATCCAAATACAAATGGTTCAATTGAGTTTGAAATGACTTTTTCAAATCGTTCAATTTGAGCCTTTGCAATTTCTTCGGACTTTGCCTTTGATGTTAGGCGCAATTTAACTGCGATTGGACTAGGAAGCCATGCAAGTTTTAAATTTTCATTTAATAGTTCTTTATATTGCGGACAATCTTCATCGAATTTTTGTGATAATGCCGATTCACCAATTCCTGTTGTAAAAATCGTTTTTTGAACGATTGAAGCTCTTTTGGATTCAGAACTTTTTGACCTGCGAATGTCTATAAATGGTAAAACAAAACGCTTCATCATTGATTGCATTTCGTAAGGAACTCCAGGTAAAACTGCCATGAATTTTTCTTTAAATTTTCCTTCTTGAAATTCAAACCAAAGACCAGGAGCCGTTCCGCAATCGTTATCTATTCGTTTAGCGCCCACAGGAACCATCGCTTGTTTTTTATTATTCACGGGCATTTCTCTACCGCGCGTTTTGAATATTTGCTCCATTCGAGAGTACCATTCAGGATCAAATTTTCGCTCCAATTTTAAGAAGGAACAAATCGCATCAACCGTAAGGTCATCATCGGTTGGACCTAGACCTCCTGTAAGAATGGTAACATCTGATTCTAAAAGGCATTTTTCAATTCCATTTTGTATTTTAGATATTTCATCACCGATGGTGAGCTGAAAAACGACTTCAATGCCGTAGAGGCCAAGTTCTCGCGAAATCCACGATGCGTTTGAGTTGGTAACCTGCCCATTTAAAAGCTCATCACCAATGCCTAATATAGCGGCTTTCATAGCTTAAAATTAACAGTATTTTCATTAGAAGTCACCCGTGTTATAGTAGCACCATGTTAACACTTGAAAATTTTGAACATGGTTTTTTAGTAGATGATGAAGTTTTAGGTGGAGTAACCCTTCATCCCGAAAACGACAGCGAATATGTAGCTTTTGTATTACTGCAATCTACTGGTGAGTCGATTTCATATGAAACCTTTTCAAATCCACAAGACGCAATTGCTTCGATCAATGCCCTTGAACGCACTTGGATATTCGAAAAAGCTCATCAAGGCTGTGGTGGTGGAAGTTGTGGCGAAGGTGAATGCGGTGGCGGTGGGTGCGGCGGTGGCGGGTGTTCAACAAATGAGGGTAGTTGTTGTTAAACTGATGTAGAGAACATTAGGACATTCAACTTTTTGAAACTTAAAATCTTATATTTAACTGACATTGCAGTTAATCCTCCCAAAGATAGAACTTATTCTAAACTTTTAAGCGAATTTGAATGGCAAGATGATTTAAAAATCATCAACGTCTTACAATCACTTGGGCATCACGTTCAAATGCTCTCGGTTCATAACGATATAAAACCACTGCTTTATGAAATTGAGCACTACAAACCAGATCTTATTTTCAATCAATGTGAAGCATTTCAAGACGATCGAAACGCAGAATCAAATTTTGTAGCAATGTTTAATCTTCTTGAAATTGCACATACCGGTGCCTCTGCGCAAGCATTATCCCTCTGTAAAAATAAATCGATTACCAAAGCTATTTTAAAATCTCATCAAATCACAACTCCAGATTTTTTATTGATCGCTCATAATCAATCTCCCAAATTTAAAATAGAAAAACCAGTAATTATAAAACCCGTTGATCAAGAATCTTCAGTGGGAATTAATACGAGCTCTTATTGCACAAACACAAACGATGCTCTTGAGCGTGTGAAATTTTTACAAAAGAAATATTCAAGTGACGTTTTAGTAGAAGAGTTTATTCATGGTCGTGAAATTTATGTCGGATTTTTAGGGGATCAAATTTTTCCGTTTAGAGAATTATTTTTTGATCACATTCCAGACTCAAAGCCAAAATTTGCTACGTTTAAAACCAAATGGGATGACGACTACCGATTGCACAGAGGAATTCGAAATGGTGCTGCCCTACCACTTTCAAAAAATATAAACTCTCAAATTAAAAATTTAGTTAAAGAAATTAATTTATTATTTCAAATTGATGGGTACGCACGTCTCGATTTGCGTATTCAAAACGATAAAGCATATGTGATTGAAATCAATCCAAATCCATCTTTGGGTGAAGAAGATGATTTTGCTATGAGTGCATTACAAGCAGGCATTTCATACGAAAAGTTAATTCAAAAAATTATACTCCAAGCGTTAAATAGGCGTGCAAACTCAACTAAACCAAAATTATTGCAAAACAAAAATCTTACGCAATAATATTCAGCATGAAAAACTTATACTCATTCTCAAAAACAATGTTACTTATAACTATTTTAAGCGCGTGCGCTACTTCACCAACAGGTCGCAAACAATTGATGATCATGCCGGACTCACAAATGAATGCAATGGGAACACAATCATTTGATCAAATGAAGGGGCAAACTCCCATTGAACATGATGCAAATTTAAATCAATACGTTAAGTGCGTTGCAATGGCAGTTGCAAAAGAAGCATCTGAAGCCGCAAATGTAGATCATTGGGAAGTTGTCGTTTTCAAAGACAACACAGCAAATGCGTTTGCATTACCTGGTGGAAAAATTGGAGTTCACACCGGAATTCTTCCGGTTGCTAAAACTCCGGGTCAATTGGCAGCAGTTCTTGGTCACGAAGTCGGACACGTAATTGCTCGTCACGGAAATGAACGCGTCTCACAAGGATTAGTCACTCAAGGTGGAATGGCCGCAATTGCAGCTTCAACAAAAGATTCTGCTTCACAAAAAGTAGTATTGGCAGGATTAGGATTGGGCGCTCAATTTGGAGTATTGCTTCCTTTTAGTCGTAAGCATGAATCAGAAGCAGATTTAATTGGATTAGAATTAATGGCAAAAGCAGGATTTAATCCGAAAGAAGCTTCTGAGTTATGGAAAAATATGTCAGCAGGTGGTGGAAAACAACCTCCACAATGGATGTCAACTCACCCTTCCCATGAAACAAGAATTAAAGACTTAGAAAGTGCAGCTCCTAAAATGATGCCAGATTATGAGCGCGCAAAAGCAGCTGGAAAAAATCCAAACTGTCATATGTAATTATAAGTTAATAAACTGCGCGTGCGTCTGCACTTTTTGTCGAATATTGGCGATTTCAATTTCAGAATAGTGCTGTGGATACGTAGCGCCTGATCGATTAAATTTTTCTATAAATTTGGAACCTAAAATATTTTGAATTTTATTTTTTACATTTAAATACGCGATTGTAGTTTCTGCTTTTGGACCAGTTGCTAGTCCCGACCCAACATGAAATCCAGCGGAAAGTAACATTGCACGTACTGCAGTTGAAATTGTATAAGTATACAGTTTGCATTCTTCAGTTCCGCACTTGTCTGCAATTGACTGAAATACTTCTAACGTCCACATTTTAGAATCTGTTTTATAAGAAAACGGATCAAAGAAAATAATATCAGGCCTTGGTGCATTTTTATAAGTTTCTAAAAAATCGCCTAAAATTAGATTCCATTCCAGAGTTTCTGCATTGTACTGGTGTTTTTTAATAATTTCATTCGGCGCTTTATGTCGAATGTGCGCAAATAAATCTGCTCGCTGTAACGTAAGATTTAATGCATTCAAATCACACTCAAAACTCACTAAATTGAGCTTACATTTTTTCGAAGACTTTTCGTAAGCCTCAACAATACTCATGGCATTGAAAGCAGCACCCAATCCCACATCCCAAATTGTGAGCTCATCTTTTGTCTCAAGATGTTCAGCAAGATTAGATTGTTCTACATATAACTTTTTTGCTTCACTCATCGGATCATTCACTGAATGCATCACTTCGTTTGAAGAAATTTGCTTAATACTTGCCCAATTATTTTTAGGCTCTATACGAACTGCATAATCACCAAGTTCCGTTGGACGTCTAGGGGCTTTTGACTTTTGCGCTTTTGCTGGATGATCCAGATCAATTGCTTCTAACGTAGGTTTTGTTATTTCATAAAATTCAATAAATCGATCGTTTAAAATAGATTTGCGAATATTACCCATTAAATTTAAATAAAAATGAATATTGTGTGCTGCAATTAAATGCCATCCCAATACTTCGCGCGCTTTTATAAGATGATGTAAATATGCACGCTCATAAGTTGCACAAGTAGCGCACGAACATTCTGGATCTAGTTTTAAATTCGAAAACTTATGCACTCCTCTTCGAATGTCGATTTTACCTCGCGATGTAAAGGCAACACCTTGTTGAGCTAATGCTGTAGGCATTACACAATCAAACATATCCACTCCACGCTTAACCGCTTCAAGCAAGTCGATTGGAGTTCCTACTCCCATCAAATAGCGCGGTAAATTTGTGGGCATAAAATCTGTTGTAAAATCTGTAATTGTCTCGCGCTCTTCTTTTGTCTCGCCAACGGCAAGACCACCGATTGCAAATCCGTCAAATGGAAGCTCTGTTAACGTTTTTGCAGATTGTTCGCGCAACTCTTTTACGCATGTACCTTGAATGATAGCAAACAAAGCTTGGTTTTCATTTTTGCGAGCATTGAGTGATCGCAACGCCCAAGCATGAGTTCGATTCATTGCTTCGATTGCTTTTTCTTTTGGAGATGTCGAATCAATACAATGATCTAAGACCATCATTATGTCTGAACCAATTCTCGTTTGCGCGTCGATTGATGTCTCTGGAGTTAGAATTATTTTTTTGCCATCCACATAGGATGAAAATACAGCGCCTTGATCGTCAATTTTAACTTCAGGAAGAGAGAAAATTTGAAATCCACCAGAGTCAGTTAATATTGGTTTTTGCCATTTCATGAAATTATGTAGGCCACCAAAGTGATCAAAAACTTCAAGCCCAGGACGATTGATTAAGTGATATGTGTTTCCTAAAATGATTTGAGATTGAGCTGAATGCAGCGTGTTAAGTGTTTGAGATCTAACGGTTGCTTTCGTTCCCACAGGCATAAAAATGGGAGTTTTTACACTTCCATGTAGAGTGTGAAAAACGCCAGCTCTGGCTTTAGACTTAGAATCTTTTTTGAGGAGCTCAAACTTTAGACGACTCATGTTAGGTTTGATTTATAATTGACGGTTTCTATTCAGTCGAGTACAAATCATAGTTCACACGTCGTGACGTTTATATATTGCGGGGGTGTAGTTGAGTTGGTTACAACGCCGCCCTGTCACGGCGGAGGCCGAGGGTTCGAGTCCCTTCACTCCCGCCATTTAAAATTCG
>CAZNGN010000004.1:0-20631 GCA_964572865.1 uncultured Bacteriovoracaceae bacterium
ATTTGATTATGGACTCTTTTTATTCACCGCTTCCCACTACTAATCGAGAAGAACCTGAGAATGTACCAAAAAAAGAAAGTCTAAATATGACAAACGATGTATTCACTCAATTTAAATCAGCTCAAAGAGAAGGCTGGTCTTTTTTTACACCTGTTGAGAATTTAACAATTCCTGCAGCTGCTAAACTAGTTCACTTTGCAAACGTTACTAAAGGCGAAAAAGTTTTAGATGTTGGATGTGGCACAGGTGTCGTTGCAATCACAGCTGCTCGCTTAGGTGCAAGAGTAAAAGCACAAGATTTAACTCCTAACTTAATTGAAAGAGCGAACACAAATGCAAATTTTGCAAAAGTAAATGTAGATTTTAGTGAAGGAGATGTTGAAGCACTTCCCTACGCTAACGGAGAATTTGATGTTGTCTTAAGTCAGTTTGGACATATGTTTGCGCCTCGTCCAGAAGTTGCCATAAGTGAAATGCTAAGAGTATTACGACCAGGCGGACGAATTGCATTTTCAACCTGGCCTCCTGAAATGTTCACAGGTAAAATGTTTGCACTCACAGGAAAGTATATGCCTCCACCTGAAGGTGTAGCTCCCCCTCCACTTTGGGGAGATGTAAAAATCATTCGTGAACGATTAGGTACAGCTGTTAAAGACATTTCTTTTGAACGAGATATGATTACTCCTTCAGCGTTGAGCCCACAACATTTTCGCATGTTTATGGAAACTTCGGTAGGTCCATTGATTAAAATGGCTGAAAAATACAAAAATGAACCATCAATATTGGATGCTTTCCGCACAGAGTTTGAGGCTTTAATTACTGAATATTTTAAAGACAACATGATGAGACAACATTTTATCATGACCAAAGCAATTAAGAATTAATATATTCTGAATTGCATTACTGGTTATAGTATTTATCCATTTTTATTAAGATATCTTTTATAGCATTTCGGGTATCTTCATCGCGTGAATATTCAGCAGCACTACGTAAATCTGATAATTGATTCGAAGATAGTTTAGATCCAATTTTTTTAAAGTCATACTGTCGTTCCATTGCAGCTACTATTTTTGACTGAGAAGGCATTTTAGGATCTTTAATCATTTCTACAAAGCTATTGAATGAATTCACATCAGTAGATTTTCTCACTGAAGTAGATCTAGTTAATATATCAACTACATTTTCGGCTGTTTCAGATCGTGCATTGCCTTTAGATGTTTTTAAGAATTTTTGTGCATCTACAACAAACTGATCCATTTCATTTGGATTTGGCACAACACCATTTTCCTTCATTTGCTGAGACCATGCTTGCATATCTTGAGCATTTGCATTTGACTTCACCTGTTCATAAGATTGATTTTTTGCTTGAAACTGATTTATATTTTCTTGGTTTTGCTTTTGTTGTTCAAGCTTCTTTGCTTCATCTTTCGCTTTAGCTTGAGCCTCTTTAAGTGTGCGATCTTTTGTTTCATTGGCAACACGTTCTGATTCACGTGCTTGGGCTTTTGCTTGCGCTTCAGCCATTTTTCCGTTTTTGTAGTCATATTTTATTTGATCTAATTCAGCTTTGGTTGGATACACAGTTTCAATATTAGAAATATCTTTATCAACTTCTTTTAAAGCTTTTTTGGCACTACTACTGGAGGTAGATTCGTTTAAAAGCATGGTTCTTTTATTTAGTAACTCTAGGTATTCATTTTTAATATCAACGGCACTTGTAGGATTTGTCTTAAATTCTTTTTTAAGATCAGCAAGCATGTCATCTGTATATTTTTGTTCATATTGTAATGGATTTGCTCCCAAAATTTTATTTTCTTTGCTTGCCAATGATCGTACTTGTTGTTTTGCAATTTTGTTAGCTACTTTAGGGTCTTTACCTGCATCAACTAAACGATTAGTTAACTCATCTTGTAATTCAACCAAATCGCGCTTTTTAACAATGAGTACTTTATTTACACCATTGTTTCGTTCATGAATTGTATGCATTTTTAAGAGTAAATCCTCTTTATCTGCCACATTCATATTTTCAAAGTTAATTTCTTTCTTAAATGTATCGAATGCCTTCTGTTGGTTTTCATTTAAACCTTCATTAAAATATTGATTTGCTCGCTTTAATTTCGCCTCTTTTAATTTTCGAGTTGTTGTTTCAATTTCTGATTGCAATTCAGGAATATTTGCTTCTAACTTTTCAAAATGCTGAACTGTCTCTCTTTCATTATTCATCGCTGATACAACATTTTGTTTTCTCTGTGGTGATACCCACTTGCCTTTGTCATTTTTAACAAAATATTCATATTTATAAGCTTCTGATTCAGCATTTGCATTTCGTAACTTAGCGTTTTGAATCGATTCATTTTTGAAAAGCAAACTCGAACGTTTATTTATTAGCTCTTCTTTTTGTTCTTTCAGTTTTTGTTCTAATCTCTCAACTTCAGATAAATCATCTTGATGCGCTACTATATTTCTTTGTTGATCACTTAATTCAGTTTCTTTTAAGCGCGTAGAGTACTCTGCTCCTTTGGTTTGAATAGTACCTAATTCCTCATCAATAGATTTTAAACGAGTCTGTAAATGCTCAGGATCATGCTTCATTTCAGCTTGCATTCTATATTCTAATTCAGCTTTATTTTTATCTAAGTTCTTTAATTCAGTATGTAGTGCTTCTTTTTGTTTCGCTAGAGCAGCTTTTTGTTCAAATTTCTGTCCAATCGTTAAATTTTTATTATGGTCAAGTATAGCCATGTTGCCATCTATGCTATTTATATTTTGTTGAACATTGTTTTTATTTTTTTCTAAATTAGTTAATTCATTTTTATACTTATTTTCATTTGGATTTTTATACGTTCCATCTAATTTTTGTTGGATCGTTTTTCTTTCTTCATTTAAATCAATTTCTTTATCTGTTAGCTTTTTCCAATCTTTGGTAATCTGTTCTTTCATTTCTTGCTTTTCAGCAATTGACATTTCTGCAATCTCTTTTGTAGGTCTAATTTCAGCAACCACTTCTGATTCTACTTTACTCTCCACGTTTGACACAACTTTTGACTCAACAATGATACCTGCTTTACTGGGCGATTTCATTGGAACACTTGATACTTTACGTACTTTATCTACAAAATCATTATATTCTTTTACACTGACCGTTGTTTTACTTGCAATTAATTCTGAAGCTTCAACTGCATCTTTTAATTTTGAATAGGTTTCTTTCGTTCTACTGTATGAATCATTTAATTTTGATTCAGCTCGATTGACAAAATAACCTTCTAATTCTTTTTGTTGTGATTTTAACTTTGATAGTTCTGATGGTTCTAATTTACTTTTAAAAAAACTATTTTCATGACTATTTAATTTCGAGACTACATCTTGGTACTCTTTAAATTTTGCTTTATCTTCTACCGTTGGCATTTTTACTTCCATTGAGTATTTATCATCTATTTTAATGCGTACTTCTGGAACTTCATTCAAATGGTGAATATCAATTTTAGAGTCAATATCGGTAAATTTCTTATTACCAGTTTTAAAATCTTCAATTGCACCCAGTACTGGTTTTTTTGTAGTTAATGTTTGCTCTGATATTTCTTTTAATGTAAATGCATGATCTTCAAATTCTCTAATATTTAAATCATTTGTATTCAGTTCAGTAACACCTTTTGGTGGTCTTTTCACAATCGTCGATAAATCTTTAGAATAAGTTGATACTTCTTCTAGACTTTGAAAACCTGAATATGCACCATTATGATATTCTGAAATTGAAGCTCCAGGCATTCTTGCAGTTAATTTAGCATCAAAAGCGGTTTCTCCACCTTTTGTTCGTATATTATCAAATTTCCAATGTCTCAATTCATGTTTTGCTTCTAAACTTGCCTCTCCTGTTTTCAAACTGGATTCAGGTAATGTAATAGCCTTTCCTTTTACACCTTTTTCTCGAATAGAAGTTGTAAACTCTGCACCAGCGCGAGCATTGTTTTGCATTCCATTTGCAACATTACCAGATACATCATCTAAGTGTTCATTCGATGCAAGAATTTTGGTTTTTTTAGTTAAACCAGTTTCTTGTTTTTCTAATGCAGCTGAAATTTTGTTTAAACGGCTTCCATCTGATTTTGGCAGTATTTCTTTAGTGTTTCTTGTTGGATCAGATCCATAATCAATTTTTGTATCTTTTGTAAGCGTAGGTGATGATTCTGTAATTGTAGAATTGGTCTTGTTTGCAGATGTAGCTACTGATTCTTTTCCATCATCAACTAAAAATTTATATTTTGATTGTTTTTCAGTTGTACCAATAAATTTAGACTCTCCCGCTACTTTTTCTACATCTTTTGTGATTTCTCCTGATCCTTTTAATGCTTTGGAAAGTCCATGTGTAAGCAGTTGTGTGCCAGCATCAATGGCTCCACCTTTAACAAAACTACCTACTTGATCTTCTTTTTCTTTTTCTAAATTACCTATTTTTTCTGACGCTTTTACACGATCGGTTTGTCCAGTGACTGCAAGTAATTGGGTTTTTCTTTCTGATTCATTAATTTGGTGCCTATCATAGAGAGTTTCAATTCCACTCATACCTAATCCAAGTACTATAGATGGACCAATCCCTCCTGTTACAGCACCCAGTGCAATATTTGCAGCAACAAATCCAGCTGTTTTAACCACTTTTTTTGCTTTTTCTTCAAATAAACAATCTTTAGCTAACTTACATGCCTGTTCATACGCAGCTGGATCATTTTCTTTATTCAATATTGAATCCAAAACAAGAGGATTATCATTCATAAATTCTTTTAATTTTGCAGCTTGCATTGCCGGATTCTTCACCAGTAAATCTTCTGATGACTCTTTTAATTCATCATTTACTTTTTTCTTTAACTCATCAGCAGCCAAATAAAGCTGTTTTTGATCTTCTGTATGAAAAAGCACTCCATCACCAGACTGACAAGTTTGACGAATAAAATCCGAACGTAAATTACCAACATTTTTTGTAAAATGTTCTGTTAAGACAATTCCACCGCATTCTGAGTCTAATAGCTCTCTTAATCCTTGTTGAAACTGCGGTTCTGTTTTTAATGAAGCTAAATTTGCATGTTCATTCATATTGCGAAGTGCATTTTGATTTGCTCTAGAAACGTTTTGGTTTTGATATGAATCAACGTGATTTTGTAAATCTACAGATCCATATAAATCTTTTGAGGTCATATTTTTATATGATTTTGAATTATTTTGGGAATTTCCACTTGAATCTAAATGCGAGTCTTTAATAAATTCATTATAATCATTTTTTGCATTATTTTTATAATAACTTTTATACTTACGGTTCATGTCTGAGCAATACGAGTTTAATTTTTTAAGTTTTTCATTAAACACAGCTGAATTGAATTTTTTAGGTGTTTGGTTTTTTGTCATTTTTCTATATGAATTTACTGCTAAACCAATATTTTTTCCTAATCTTGAAGCTGGATAATGAGCAAAATTTGGATTTATTTTTTTGAATAACGCAATTGCATCTTTTACTGCATTTGGATTTTTTGTTGTAAAATCATAAGTTTTGCCGTCAACACCATATACCGATGCATTTACTAAAAATGCAGTCATTGTCTTCTGCATTTTCATGTCTGCAACTTCATCGTACATTTGATTGGTTGTAGCAGCATTTGTCGCATTCGTTATATCTTTAAATGCATTATTGATTTTACCATTTGTAGGATGTGATTCTGCAATCGGTTTTATACAAGCCGCACTACCTACCAATTGTTTTTCTTTAATTTTTGATTGCGAGCATTTTTGTGCAACAATTTGAGAAAGTTCATCATTCGCATTTGCGACAAATGTTATTAAAAATAAAGTATATATAAATATGTATTTAAAAATGTGAACCATTCATAAATATTTCGTCATTTTAAGTACTTAGATTAAGTTTTTATTATAGATTGGAAAAAGTTACCTATTTCATACAAGCTTGAATTTTTTGAGCTATTTCTGGTGATTTTTTCTTAAAAACAACATCGATTTCTGAATTCAAATCTTCTATATTCGATTTCAATTCTTTTAAATTTTTGTCTTTCAAAGTTTCATGAATTTGATGAAAAGCCATACCTAAAGATGCTCTTGTTTTTCGAAGCTGAGATTCTTTTGGCAAATGGTAGGCAAAAAATGTATCGATGATTTCTTGGTCTTTCTCAGACATTGTTTTGTCTAAATCGTGAGTTAGATTAAAAGCTTTCATCTGCATTTTATTAAAAACGATAAGTTGCTGCGACCTATCTTTTTTTTCACAAACTTTTACATACACCTCAAAAAGATTATGTAAACTTTCTGAGGCGTAGCCAATTTGTAACAGATTTAAAATTAGTATTATAATAAATTTTATTTTCATTTAGGGGCAACTCCGTTTTTGAGTGTCAACCATTGGCTCAAATGATTTTGGTTTCATACAATTTTGCATAGAAACAATATGATTATATGTTTCAGCATCTTTTTTCTTAATTTTCTGTAAACAACTTTGAATTGGTTTATCAAAATCACAGTCTTTATCTAACCCTGCTAACCCATCATTGTATGAGCCAACAGCATACAGATACGAATCAAATTGAGTTACTTTATGATTTGAATTTACTTCACTCACTTTTGAATGCAAATAATTAACATACATTGCTGAAGCAATAATCGATTGATTAACAGAGTTCACGTTTAAAGCCGTTGGTTTATTTTTGCTATTTTTATAGAATTCATTCCAAATATTATTACCAATTAATTTGCTTTTTGTTTTTTCAAGATCTGCAATCCAACCTTCAATATTTCTTGTCATTTCAAAATATTCTGGATTTTTAAACATTGTTTTAGTAGATAAATATTTCAATGCTTCTAACCTTTGAATCTTTTGTTCGATCGTGTTTAGTCCTATTTCATTATTTCTGATCATTTTCTCAAAATCTTTTAACTCTTTAGAAATATAGTTTTTATTTTTGTTCGTAAAAGTCTGAATATTGTTTGCAATCACATTTGTTTGATCAATAGAATATGGCTTTGCTTGTATCATTGAATCTATAAAATTCTTTGTATTTGGTTTGAATTGCGCAATACCAATTGCTCCTGAAGGTGATGTTTTATTTTGCCATTGTGATGATTCTCTAAATAATAAACACGTTAATACTGCGGTAGGTACACCACTAATTCGCGAAGCTTCTTTGATTTTTGGCCAATACGTTTTTCGAAACTTATCAGTCAACTCAGCATTGGTTTGATAACATGAGACATACTTTAATAACTCTTCATCACTCTTAATTAATGTATTCTCGATATTTGAATCATTGTTAACATGAGGAATTATTTTGGAATTTACTTGCGTAAATAAGCCATTTACCATCATAGGTAATATCGGAATCATTTTTACGCAGCTTCCCCAATCCATCAGAATATTTTAGCAATATTTAAAAATACGCAAAATAGGTTATATTTTTATTGTATTTTGAGTAGGCAAAAAATTGGGTATTCATTTTTTTTAATAATTTTAAAGCTTTTAATTGCCATTTAAGATTTTTAACACAACAATATTGACTCATGAACGTAGCAAATGACACTTATTTGAAAAATGGGAATGAGCTCAATTCTCAAAATAATAAACCTAAATTGAAGTTAAATTGGATGAATGCATCTTTTTTAACCACCCTACCAATTGCAACAACGATTTGTGTGATTTTATATACTATGAATCATAGCATTCATTTTATCGAAATTTTAAATTTCTTTATTATGTACTCACTTACAGGAATTGCTGTAACTGCTGGCTATCATAGATACTTTTCTCATAAAACGTATGAATGCAATAAAGTTGTTCAATTCTTATTTGCAGCTTTTGGAGCTGCTGCTTTAGAAAATACAATTTTAGCTTGGTCATCTGATCATAGAACTCATCACCGATTTGTTGATTCAGAAAAAGATCCTTATAATATTAAAAAAGGTTTTTTCTGGGCACATATGGGTTGGATTTACTTTGACGATCCTTCAAAACGTGATCTTTCAAATGTTCCTGATTTAAAGAAAAATAAAATCGTAATGTTCCAAGAAAAATATTACTTTTTATTAGCGCTAATTTTTGGTTTTGGAATTCCAATGTTAATTGGTGCAATTGAAGGCAGACCTTGGGGAGGACTTATTTGGGGAGGCCTCGTTCGCCAACTCTGCACACACCACTCTACTTTTTTAATTAATTCAGCAGCACACGTTTTTGGAAAACAACCATACAGCAAAGGAAACTCTGCACGCGATAGCTGGTGGCTTGCACTTCTTTCATTTGGAGAAGGTTACCATAATTTTCATCATACTTTTCCAGCTGATTATCGAAATGGTCTTCGTTGGTATCAATGGGATCCAACCAAATGGCTCATTAAAACTTTGTCATTTGTTAAATTGAGTGAAAAATTGAAAAAAACACCAGAACAAATTATTCAAAAAGCAAAGCTTGCAGTAAATCAAATGAATCCAATCATAGAAGGAGAACATCAATCATGAGTGAAGAAGCAAAAGCAGAAGTATTAGTAGTTGCATCTAAAGTAAAAGCCTACATTAAGAACAAAGCAGGTTTAAATACTTCTGATAAAATTATGGAAATTCTATCAGGCAAAGTACGTGAACTTTGCGACGCTGCTGTAACAAGTGCGCAAAATGACGGTCGTAAAACTGTCATGGATAGAGATTTTACTTAAATCTTACGCTTTAAGGGGGCGGTTTTAACAAACTGTACCCCTTTACAGTTTTCTTGAGCCCAATTCACAGTCCATTCACTTCTAAATAAGACCACAGGCAACTGATCTCGGTCGAATAATAACTTACAATCTTCACGTCCTTTAAAGAACGAAAAATCAGATCCAATGAGCCATCGCGCACTCGTGTATGGCAATTTATCAATTCGAGTATCTACACTGTATTCTGATTTTAATCTATGTTGTAAAACTTCAAATTGAAGTGCTCCTACTGCTCCTAGTACAGGATCTTTATCTCCCAAACCTTCTTGAGCGTACACCTGTACGACACCTTCTTCTGAAAGTTGGTCTAATCCTTTTTTCATTTGTTTTCGTTTCATCGGATCCAAAATTGATATGGATGCAAAATGTTCTGGCGTAAATCTAGGTACACCTTCATATTCCATATTTAGAATTTCAGTGAGTGTATCCCCAATTCGAAGCTCTCCTGAAGTATCTAATAAGCCGATAATGTCGCCAGGCCACGCCTCTTCAACAATTACGCGTTCTTGGCCAAAGAAATTAAGTGGCTTACTTAATTTAATTTTTTCATTTAACCGTGCATGGCGAACTTCCATATTTCGAGTGAATTTGCCTGAACAAATTCTCATGAAAGCAACCCGGTCACGATGTTGAGGATCCATATTGGCTTGAATTTTAAAAATAAAACCGCTGAACTTTTCATCTGTTGGCTCAATATCGCCGTTTGTACTTTTTCGAGACGATGGTGCTGGTGCCATTTGAATGAAATTTTCTAAAAAGTGCTGAACTCCGAAATTGTTCATAGCAGAACCAAAAAAGAGTGGCGAAAGTTGGCCATGTAATACTTTTTCTTGATCGTATTCGTCTCCTGCAACTTCAACCAATTCTAATTCAGACTTAACGTGTTCAGATTCTTCACCCATAATTTTAACAAATTCTGGGTCGTTGATTCCTGAAACTTTTTTAGCGGCAAGTCTGCCTTTAACGTTTGCCTCGCTATCTTTTTGGAAAATTAATACTTCAGAAGTTCTACGATCGTAGACTCCTTTAAATCTATCTCCCATGCCGATAGGCCAACTCACTGGAGTTGACCTGATACCTAATACTTTTTCTAACTCGTCAATTAAATCAAGTGGCTCGCGCGAAGGTCTATCTAATTTATTCATGAACGTGAAAATAGGAATTCCACGCATGCGACAAACTTCAAATAGTTTTCTCGTTTGTGGCTCTACCCCTTTGGCAGCGTCGATTAACATCACGGCGGCATCGGCAGCCGTAAGCGTTCGATACGTGTCTTCAGAGAAGTCTTTGTGGCCTGGAGTATCGAGAAGATTGATTTGATAACCATTGTATTCAAATTGTAACACTGAAGTTGAAATGGAAATTCCACGTTGTTTTTCTATTTCCATCCAATCAGAAGTTGTGTGTTTCTGTGATGATTTTGCTTTAACTGCTCCGGCCAAATGAATCGCGCCACCGTACAAAAGTAATTTCTCTGTAAGTGTGGTTTTACCAGCGTCTGGGTGTGAAATAATGGCAAACGTGCGCCTGCGTTTTACTTCTCGATTTAATTGTACAATTTCTGCTTGGTTCATGGTTGCCATAAGTTTTGTCTTTTTAGCAGATTTTTATAAACTAAACAATTGTTTAAATTGCATCTATTCAAGCTAAGTCATTAATTTCTAAGATATTTTTAAAGAATGTTTTCTAAATAGTACTAACAAAGAACCTGCTACAAAAATCAAACCTGCACACAGGCCAATCCAAATTCCCCAGACTTGAGTACCACGATAAAATGCTAAATATATTCCTATAGGAAGACCTACAACCCAATGCCCGATTAGATTCATCACAAAAACAGATTTTGTAATTCCAAATCCACGCATCACTCCAGCTCCAATCACTTGAATTGCGTCAGATAATTGAAAAAAGGCTGCAATGAGAATTAATTTTTGTGCAAGTTCAATTACCATTTGGTCTTTGGTAAATGTAGAAATCAATTGTTTAGAAAATAAAAGCAAAACGATGCTTGAAAACAAATTAATTACAGAACCGATTTGAAAACATCTCCAACCATTTTGAACAGCTTTTTTTATCTTATTCTCACCCACTGCATTTCCAATTAATACGGTGGCTGCAGAAGAAATTCCTAATGGAACCATAAATGTGAAGCTTGCAATTTGTAGTACGATTTGATGCGACGAAAGTATCACAGGACCAAATTTACCAGCCAAAAGTGTGGAGGTTGAAAACACTCCCACTTCTAATAACATTTGCAGTCCTGCGGGAAGACCTACTTTAATGATTTCACTCATTCTGTGTTTTGATATTTTAAAAGATATTTTTTCTTTATAATGATCTTTTTTCCAAATCAGAAAAACTACCAAAACACCTACAAACATAAAAACACGTGCCAAAATGGTAGCTATAGCGGACCCTCGAATGCCCATCGATTGAAATCCTAAATTGCCAAATACGAGAATCCAATTCAATAACGCATTTAAAATATTTGCTAAAATTAAAATTCCCACAACGGGCATAACCACAGAATGTGCCTGTAAAAATTGCCTGAAAACTAAGAACATTAAAAAAGGCACAAGGCTGATACACATTAACTTTAAAAATTCTAATGCATCATCCGTCATTTTTGAATCTAATGAAAATATATTAAATACCGGTTTTGAAAAGTGCAGTACAAATATAAATAATAATCCCAGAATAATTGAAATAATTACTCCATTTTCAAGCCATTCAATACAATCTTTTTTCTTATTTGCTCCCACGTCTCGTGAAATAAAAAAATCTAAGCTTGATAGAACTCCAATTGAAAAAACAAATGCTACTGCAAAAATAGAATGACCTAATGTGCAAGCTGCCAATTGAGCTGCGCCCAAATGACCAACAAACATTGTGTCCACAATGTTCATTAACATTCCGGCCAAATAAATAAATGCAATCGGAAGTGAGAGTTTTAAAATTGACTTGAATTCATTTAGCATAGACAATAGTTAGATATTTATTGGATCAAAAATTATGAATCTTGTCACAATATTTAAGAATTTTTTTAAAAAAATCTTTAAGCCTACACCTCACATAAAGCGCCTCGAAAGTTTGCAAACTTTAGAAGGTGAAGCTGAGTTTTTGTCAGGACGTCATTCTAGAACAAAAGAATTTGCTCGAATGATTCGCATTTTGGTTGAATTTGTAAAAGGATTTCAAGGTTTTCATTTTTTACCTCCCGCTATTACCGTTTTTGGTTCGGCTCGATTCAACGAAGGTCATCCTTATTATGAAATTGCCCGAAAAATGGGAGCAAAACTAGCCAAAGCTGGATATGTAGTGGTCACAGGTGGTGGCCCCGGAATCATGGAAGCTGCCAATCGTGGCTCGCACGAAGCAGGTGGTTTTAATGTCGGTGCCAATATTATTTTGCCATTTGAACAATCACATAATCCTTACTTAAACAAAGTAGTAAATTTTTATTATTTCTTTGTTCGAAAAGTAATTTTAGTTAAATACTCATTTGCGTTTATTATTTTTCCGGGTGGATTTGGCACATTAGATGAAATGAGTGAAGCTCTCACATTAATTCAAACAGGAAAGCTGTATGACTTTCCCGTAATCTTAATTGGAAAAGATTATTGGGGCGGATTGGTTCAATGGATGAATGAAGTTTTAGTTAAACAAGGCGCTGTAAGGCCTGAGGATTTAAGATTTTTTACACTCACTGATGATTTAGATGAAGCAATGAGAATCATTAATAATTATGCAGAAAAAATTAAATTACCTCTAAAACCTTTGAATAATCATCACGAATCAAAAGCGAATTGATTAGTCTGGGTACTCTTTTTTTGCCTAAAAAATAATAGGTAAAATTTTCTCACCTACTTGCTTTTTCGATTTCAATCAAGCTACGATTTTCTTACACACTTAAGGAGTTATGAGTGTGATGTTTAACACGGAGGTTACTACCATGGCTCATTCAAGCCCAGTTACTGGAATTATCGAAGAAAAAGATGTGATCATTGATTTTGGAAAATACGAAGGTCGTACTGTTTCTGAAATTGCTGAAGAAGATCCTGATTTTTATAATGTTCTTGCTTCGCAAAAAGATAATTTCGCAATCAGACGTCATAGAGATAAAACTTTTCGTCTGTACATGAATCCATTATTTACTTTGGATAACTAATTTTTAAATTTATTTTCTAGCTGTTTTTACATTACAACTAGGCAAAATTGTACTAAAGTTTCATTAAGTCTTCACGGAGGAAGCCCTAATGAAACTTTTTTATTTTAATCAATTCAAATTTAATTTACGCAAAATTCCTTTTCATCACTTTCGGTTTTTCTTTTTCTTAAGTATTTTTATATTATCCACAATTTTGTTCACAGCCTGTGGAAAATTTGATCGTGAAACCAATCCAAATGGATATCGTGAAGGTTGGACAAATGTTGTCATCGCAAATCCAACCAACCAATATAACTATAACATAATGGATCAGTTTAATTTAAATAATTTAACTGAATCATTATTTACAATTCCTGCCACCAATTCTGGAATTTATGTATATGCAAAGAGAACATCTGATGGCCACATAACAGGAACCAAATTTTTACCTCAAGGGCAAACTTCATTAACTTGGTCAGTACCAAATGATACGTATTATTTTTATGCTTTAGTATATGATCAAGTAAGTACAAGCGGTATAGAGGGAACTCCCTCACTTGCATTGACTGCAAGTGCAATTACACTTTCAGGTGCTGCTCAATCGATTAGTTTAACTTTCCAGACCTTGCCAATATCTAGTACTATAAATTTTAATACTATAGTTCCAAGTAATTATATTAAAATATGTAGTTCTAGCACTTCACTATCTGGAGTATCTGGTGGAACAACTTCTTGTACTGCGCTTGCTGCGGGGGCAATTAGCGGCACAGTCTATTCAATGCGCTTTGCCTTTTTACCAAATGATTTCGGTCAAAGTTTAATTTATTCTAACTTAACAAATTCTGCATTACTTGGAAATTGTATCCCTGTTACATCTGGAATTCCTGCTTCTTCAACAGCACAAAAAATTCCATATGATAATTCTGGTGCAGCAGGTTCTAGAACTACTCCGTTAAAGGCATATGTAATGTTACACAGCGCCGTAAATTGTACTGATGCTAGCTTTACAAAAGCATATATCTTGCCAAACGGTATTTTCGACTCAACAACTTCTCCAACAATAGATCAATTTACTTCAGCTGCTGTGTTCACTCAAAATTCAAATGGCTTAAAATTTAATAGTTCAACTTTGTTTATGAATGATTAGGAATAAAAAATGAAATCAAATAAATTAATCGCTGCACTATTAATTCAATTCATTTTCTCAATTTATGCTTTCGCAATTCCTGCCGGCCGAATCATGGCAGTCAAAGGTGTCGTTGAAAAAGCAGGAAGTGACAATAAATTTGTAAAAGTAAAAGTGAACGACTTACTTGATGTGGGCGATATCATACGTACGCAAAAAGATTCTGCAGCAAAAATTACTCTTAATGACAGGTCAGAAATTAATTTATCTGCAACTTCAGAATTTAAAGTAGATAATAATGCTGTCACCAAAGGTGGCGAAACACAAAAGCCTAGCACTTTATCAGTGCTGTTTGGGCAATTGCGAGTCAAAGCTTCAAAATCTGAAGATGGTAAAACCAAAATGGTAGTGAAAACCCGTTCAGCAACAATGGGTGTGAGAGGTACTACTCTTGATGTTATTTCAAATCCGTTTACTGGAAACTCAACTCTTGTAACTTTAGAAGGAAATGTAAAACTACTACCTGCCTTTGTAGCAAATACAATTCCACCTGAAAAAATAGATGCTGCTTTCAACGACACATCAAAAGCAGTTGAAGTGAAAACAGGACAAGCTTCAGCTTCAACACCAAATTCACCTGTGCCAACAGAACCTGTGAAAATTAATATGGCACAATTAGATGCGATGAAACGAACTGACCTTGGTTTCACAGAAGCAAAACCTGAAAATAAACCTACAACAAATGCTCAATCGATTATTCCACCAGGTGTTCCTGCTAAAGCAATGATCGGTAGTGCAGATTCAATTAAAGAACTTTTAATGAAAACCAATCCAGAAGTTGCTGAAAAAATTGAACAAAAAATTGAAGCAGCAAAAAACGCTGATCCAAATGGTAAGATGGTCGATAATAGACCAAAACTACCAGATGGTGTGATGATTGATTTTAAAACAGGATCAATGATTGCGCCTCCAGCTGGTTCACCGATTGATCCAATCACTGGCACATATTTAGTTTTACCATCTATGGGAACGATCAACGCAAAAGGTGAAATTGTTCCACCCAAAGGATTTGTCATCGACCCAGTTTCAGGAATGGTACCTGAACATAAAGCAACACCTCCTGAAGTTTTAGCAAAAGCAGCTCAATCCGCAGGTATAGTAATGAGTGGACAAATTACAGCTGAAGGTGCAGCAAAAATTAATAATCTAACTCAACCAAATGCTACACCTGTGGGAGCACCCAATGCACCAGGTACACCACCTAGTTTAACAGGGGCACCACAAGGTGCTGGAGGTACAATGCCTGTTTCTCCAAATGGACCTGCACCAGTTGGCGCTAATACCGCTCAACCTGCTCCACTTTCAGGAACATTATTCGCAAGTTTTAACCCAGCTGTAATGTATGGCGGAGAAAATGCAATGCTTACAACTCCTCCACCACCGGGCGCATCGGCACAAGTTGTAGCAATGATGACTGGGGCATTGGCAGGATATTCTCCCCCTCCAGCAACATCTGCATATATTCCAGCAGCACTTGGTGCAGGTGGAATTTATAATCCAAATGTAAGTGCAACTGCTAATAATCCGAATAATATGCAAAATACAGCCGCAGGACCAAACTCTTTTGGTGGTGCAAATCCAACAATGCCAGGTGCACCTGGCGCTGGCCCAACCACAGCAATGATGGCAAATGATCCGATGATGGCAGCAATGTTTGGTGGTTTTATCAATGCGACAGCACAACCAACAAATGCACCAACAAATAATTCACCAAATCCAACTGGTCCAAATGCACCAGGCACAGCTCCTGGCATGGCTCCAGGATCAATGCCCGCAGGTATGGCACCGGGAACTACTGCCGCAGGTACTGCACCAGGAATGGCCCCCGGTATGCCAGGATCGATGCCAAATAGCGCTGGAATGGGAACAGCAGGTTTTGCACCTGGTGAAATGGTAGGCTCCGCTGCCGGAATGCCTGGTATGTATGGTGGAATGACCCCAGGAATGTACGGAGCTCCTACTGCAACTTCTTACGGAGATCCAATGATGGGCATGGGTGGAATGCCTGGAATGTATGGTCCAACTACAACAATGGGTGGAGCAATGCCTGGCACGTATATGCCTGGAATGATGCCAGGAACTTATGTAGACCCTATGATGGGCGGTATGATGCCTGGAACGTATATGCCAGGAATGATGCCTGGTGGTTATACTTATATAGACAATTACCAGCCTGTGTATCCGACATATAATCCAATTTATTGTTACAATGGAATTTGTGATCCATATTCTCAACCTGGTACACCAACAAATGATACCGGTGGAACAAATACAGGTACATCTTCAAGCTCAGTAGTTACATTTTCATTTAACTAGAAACAGAGAACAAATGATTAAACTCAGCATCCTCTTCATGATTGTTTTTATAATAGCAACAAATTCTACATACGCAGCATTGTCAAAACATGGGCAAGAAACAGTTAAAAATGCCACAATTCTTGTAACTGAAGGTGCTTATCAAAGTGCATATGATGCTTTAGATAAATTATTTAAAGCAGATAAAAATACTCCAGAAGCAACTTATTGGATGGGTTTTTGTAAATATAAATTACAAGATTATAAATCTGCAGAACCACTTTTAAATCTAGCAATTGAACTTGATACAAAAAAAGAATTTTCAGATACAGCTTATATGCTTGGGCAATCCCAATATGCACAACTGAAATATTCTGATGCTGAAAAATCTTTTAATAAATCAATTACGAACAAATACAAACCGGGCTCATCATTATATTACATAGGATATATTCAAAACTTAACTAATCGTGACAACGAAGCTCTCAAAACCTTTGCAAGAGTTTTAGAACAGCCTTCATCAGAAGACGAGATGAAACAACCTGCTCAATTTCAAATTGGAGAAATTAACTTTGAACAAACTCAAAAAAAATATCCGGCTTCTGATAAATCTAAACAAGCCGATGCAGAACGTAGAAAATTATTTATTGATAAAACAAAACCTGCTTATGAAAAAACAATTGATTTAAATCCCGAGAGTGCGCTTGCAAATCAATCTAAAGGTCGTATTGCTGAAATCAATGCACGACTTGGAATTGAAGCACCGAAAACTGCAGGTGGCACACCTATTCCTCAAAATTCATCAGTCATTCGTATATCTCAAGATATTAAATATGATTCAAATATTATTAATGAAGCTGACAACAAAGTCTTAAAAGTTACAGACGCAGGTGCATTTTCTGAAAAAACCTCAATTTTTGCGAAATATGAATATATAAAAAATAATTGGTGGGCGATTACTCCAGAATTATCTACAGATTTTACCTACAATTTAAGAAGAGGAAATTTAGCCGTCATTGCAAATGACGCTTTAAATATCAATCCATCACTTCGAAACCGTATGGATCATAAAGTAAAAGACAAACCAGCTTCTGGCTTAGTGGAATATGAATACGCATATATGGCTAAAGATTTTAAATCTAAAAGAGAACTTCCTTACTATACCAAGTCACAAAACATTATAATTGGAGAAAGAGTGAACCTATTCTTTTCAGGTTCAACTACCTTTAAAATAAATACAAAATTTAGTGAAAATCAGAACAGATTTTTAAACTACATTGCTCCTGCGATTTCACTTTCTCAGGGATTTATGACATTTAATAAATATTTATTAAATGTCACGTTTACTTGGGAACAACAACGTGCAAAAGATCCATTTAACGATCAACGTTCATATAAAACAAATTTTTCATATTCGATTCCCAAGTTAATTTGGGAAATCAATGTTGATCCAGCCTTTTCATACACTGTGACTGATACAATTAATCAACGAGATGCTAGAGGATTTGAAAAAAACATTAATCCAAGTGTAGGACTTTCTCGTGCCATCGATAAAAAAGGTAAATTTAATGCAAATTTTAATTTTGGATGGACAAGAAACTTATCAGTTGATCGAGCAAATTATGCGTATCAAAAGTATACATATTCACTCGGTGCTACCTATACGTTTTAATTTTAAATCTCGATTTCGCCAGAAAAAACAAATTCAACTTTAGAAATCAATCTAGCCTTTTGTGAATGATTATCAATTACCACAAATGCAGTTCCACCTGAAAATTTCACTTCATAAATTCCCGTTTGATTTTGAGATGCTGCTATCGCAATGGCGATGGCACCAGACCCACAGGCCTTGGTTTCGCCAACACCTCGTTCAAACACTCTTGAGACATACTGATTTCCTAATATTTTTACAAATTCATAATTATATTTATTTAATTGTTTTGGTTTTTCGATTTTTGATAAGTTTTTTACAATATGAACTTTATGTTGGTTCCCAACATTAATAAGGTAATTTTTTTTATTTATTTTTTTAATGTTTTTGATTGTAATTTCAGCGCTTACTATGTCGTGCTCTAGCTTATGGCATTCTACCATTCCACTATCCGTAAGAATCGATGAGTTTTGTAATTTCAGAAAATGCGCTACTGCTCGCACACCATTTCCACACATTTTTGCAGTGGAACCATCTTGATTGTAAATTTTAACTTTAACGCTGTTTTTTGGGTGTGGCACTAAGACCATGAGTTGATCGCATCCTATACCCGTGGTTCGATTACAGATTTTTTGTATTTGATCTTTTGTAATTTGTGGTGATTTTAATTTACGATAATCTATAATTACAAAATCATTTCCTAATGCCTGATATTTATAAAATTTTAATTTCAATGTTCTAATTTAACTTTTGAATTTTTGTTAGTATCTTTAACGGTTTTTATTTCTTGAATTACTTTTTTAGAACCCTCTAAATCTTCTACCTTTGGTTCATTTGATTCTCTTGATTCTTCTGTTGGTAAATTAAAAATACTGAAGTCGTCATCATTGATTTTTTCTTCAAGTTTATTACACTCAATTTGTTTATCTTTAAATTGTGCAAATAATGTAGTTTTACCTTCTTTATTCACATCTTTTTTAGTTTCAACTTGAAGTGAACTATACTCTAATTTGTTTTTTACATACCAACATGCATTAACAGTTTCTTGTTCAGTTTTAGATAATAGAACTTCATAAAGCCTTATCGGTGATTTATATCCATCAGAACCACTCATTGAAATTGAATAATCGTACAATACACCACAAGATCCACCTTTATCTTCTATTGTTTTTCCTAATAGATCATCTGCTTTACCTTTGTAGTGTGCGTACGGATTCACTGCTTTACAGCTATCTTTTTCTTTACATAATTGTTTGATGATTTTTTCTTCATTTGTAAGGTCATCTAAATTTCTAGATTTAATTGAATCTAAGTTTTGATTCCATTTTACAAATAAATCTTCTTTTCCTGAATGACATTCTCCGCATGTATCTGTGCCTGAACGTTGATTAGGATTTTTCTCTAAATCTTTTAATCGATTTTCTTTTTTATTTAATTGTTCTTTGATGTCAGCAAGTTCATCTTGGCATTTTTCTAATTTTTTTTGTGCAACCTTAAATTTTTCACCCTTATCAAGACTTGATTCTTGTGCATGAGCATTGCCAATTAAGATGAACGCTGTCCCAATTAATGCCAGAATTGTGTGAACGATGAATTTAATCATAGTATTCCCCTTGCTTTTAATATGACTCTTATTTTATTCGGATGAATACTCAATTTTTATTAAGAATAATGCAAAATTACCTTAATTAACTGAGCTCAAGTCCACCGAAACGGTAACTTTTTCCTAGTTGATTCGGTCTAATTCAATATGATTCGTTCATTCTGGCGTGAACGTTAACAAACCATTCTGAAAGAACATTGAATCTAGCAAATCCCAAATCCCCTTTTTCATAGGGTTCATATAAACATAAACCAATACATTTCCATAATCGCGACCACTTTTTACAATTCTCGACCAAACTCGTGCTTTCCAAAGTTTTGCTTTCTTTATTTTTAATGCAATCATTCCTGTGAGATACCTTAGAGCATTTGCAAATTGAATTCGTGAACTGACACCGATTAATAAATGGATGTGATTTTCCATGATTGTAATTGCTCGAATTCTAAATCCGAATTTTTTTTGAGACTGCTTAATGATTTTTTTAATTTCGTTTCGATTTAATCTCAATATAGGTGCGACCGACTTCAACACAACATGATTGTTATGTTTTGTTGAAACGAATCGAGCTACTTTTCTTTTTTTGTATTTTGTTTCGGTAAATAATTTAAATTGTTTTCTTTCCATACTATTTATGAGTGCAAAACCAGTGCCTGAAATCTATATTTTCATAACTCAATTTTTGGATTTAATTTGGTAATTAAAATTTAAATGATTTTTCTTCAAAATATAACTTTCTTCAAGGGGCGATGGTTTTGCTGTTAAACAATTGTACTTTACGGTTGGTAATTTCTATCGGCATTAAATTAATTTAAGTTTTATCAGACATGAAACCAAAACAAATGGTAAAATTTTCTAACATATTTACAGTGTAATAAACTATTGACTTCGAACACCGGTCACAGAAGGATTGAAATTATTATATGGATTATTCATATTTTTCATTAACATATCACTAATGTGACTGTTGCCTGAATTTTGGCAAGTCTTGCTTTGTCTTTCAATTGAAGATTGCAAAAT